>NZ_LDRU01000008.1 GCF_001476285.1 Microbacterium testaceum
GCGGATTCGGGCGCGTGCTCGGCGCTCGAACACGGCGTACATGACGATCGCGAGGTAGCTGAGGAAGACGAGGAAGAACACTTCCTCGAGCGGCAGGTGCGGTGCAAGCTCGACGCCGACGAACAGCGGACTCTCGCCTTTCACGAAAACGCCCGTGGCGATGCCCACGGCATCCCAGGCCAGGAAGAACACGGTCGCCACGAGCACCGCGGCGATCGTCCGGATGGGCGCGACGCGCAACGCCAGCGAGAACTTCACATCGATCGCGATCATCCCGGCGAGCGAGAACAGGATCGCGCCCAGGTAGATCCCGGGCACCTCAGACCGCCGCGCGCGCGGGTTCTGCGAGGGGGCCGGGAGAGGTGTCTCCGGTCAGACGCTTGACGACGAGCTCGGCGGAGATGAGACACATCGGCAGACCGATCCCCGGGAGCACCGACGTGCCCGCGTAGTAGAGGTTCTGCACCTTCCGCGACCGGTTCTTCGGCCGGAAGATCGCACTCTGATTCAGTGTGTGCGCGAGACCGAGTGAGTTGCCGTGCCAGGCGTTCAGGTCGTTCGCGAAGTCCTCCGGGGCGATCGTCCGACGCACGACGATGCGCTCAGCGAGATCCGGGATGCCGGTCCACTCCGCGATCTGCGCGATCACCCGGTCGGCCGCCTGCTCGATGCGCTGATCGCCCGAGCCGTCGACGCCACCGCGGCCGCTCACCGGGTCGGCCGGGACGGGGACGAGGACGAAGAGGTTCTCGTGTCCCTCGGGCGCGACCGAGTCGTCGGAAGCGCTCGGCCGGCAGATGTAGATGGACGCGGGGTCGGGGATCTTCTTGTCCTCACCGAAGATCGCGTCGAAGTTGGTGTGCCAATCGTCGGTGAAGAGCAGCGTGTGATGCGTGAGCTGGGGGAGCTCGCCCTTCACACCGAGCAGCAGCAGCAGGGCCCCGGGGCTCGGGACCTTGTCCTTCCACCACTTCTCGGGGTACTGGCGGTCCTTCTCCTCGAGCAGGTGATTCTCCGTGTGGTGCAGGTCCGCGCCGGACACCACGGCATCCGCGGCGATCACTCGCCCGTCCGCGAGCCGCACCCCGCGCGCGAGGCCCGACTCGGTGATGATGGCGTCGACGGGGGCCGACGTCTCGATCTGCACACCGCGCTCGCGAGCGAGCTTCTCGATGGCGGCGATGATCTCCGTCATCCCGCCCTTCGGGTAGAGCACGCCGTCGCCGAGGTCGAGGTGACTCATGAGGTGGTACAGGCTCGGCACCTCGAAGGGCGAGCCGCCGAGGAAGACCGCGGGATACGCGAGGATCTGTTGGAGCCGCGTGTTCTGGAAGTCCGTCGTGACGCGCTTCCACAGGGTGCGCGTGAGCAGCGGGATCAGCGTGGGGAGGCGCTTCACGAGTGCGGGGTCGCGCAGCCCTCTCGTGGACGAGTACGGGTCGTAGAGGAACTTCGACGTGGAGAGCTCGTACGCGTCCTTCGCGGAATCGAGGTACGCGTCGATGTTGTCGCCCGATCCGGGCTCGTGCTCCTCGAACAGTGCCCGGACGGCCTCGCGTCCTGACACGATGTCGATCGGCTCGCCCTTTCCGGGAGGACCGTAGACGCGGTACGCCGGGTCGAGGCGGACGAGATCGAGCTGCTCATCGGCACTCGTGCCGAGCAACCGGAAGAAGTGGTCGAACACCTCGGGCATGAGGTACCAGCTCGGCCCGGTGTCGAACCGGAAGCCGTCGGCCTCCCACGACCCCGCGCGTCCGCCGAGGGCGTCGCGGGCTTCGAAGAGGTGGACGTCGTGGCCGCGGTCGGCCAGCAGAGCGGCGGTTCCCAGACCGGCGATTCCGCCTCCGACGACGACGATGCGCTGGGCGCTCATGAGCGGGGACCTTTCGGTGGACGCCCCAGGAGGGCACGGGCAGCGAGAGTGGCTTTCACGCCGTCGGGGACGCGCACGCGCGGAGCGCCGGCGGGGGAGAGGCGCAGGCGTCGCGACAGCTCGGCGAAGAGGTCGTGCGCAGCGGTCACCGCTGCTCGACAGTCCGGCGGCAGGTGCGGAATGACGGATGCCGCGGCGGCGAGGTCGGCGTCGATCCGATCGAGCACGGCGATGCGTCGTTCGTCGTCGGCTGCGCCGTCGAGGTAGTCGCGGCCGAGACGGTCCGCGTCGTCGGCGAGATCGCGGAGGAAGTTGACGTCCTGGAACGCGGCCCCGAGGCGTCGCGCGCCCTCGACGAGGTCGGTGGCGGGGCGCGCGGGGGCGGACATCCCGGCGTTGAGGAACACCTGCAGGCACATCAGCCCGACGACCTCCGCGGAGCCGTACACGTACGCGTCGTGCGAGAGGTCGTCGTGTGCGGCGGTGTCGATGTCGGTGCGCATCGAGGCGAAGAACGGCGCGATCAGCTCGGCACCGATGCCGCACTCTCGCGCGGTGCGGGCGAAGGCGTGCACGACGAGGTTCGCGCTGAAACCGGTGGTGATGGCATCCATCACCTCGGTCTCGAGGGCGTCGAGCACGGCGCGCTCGCGCTCGGCCGTGAGGCCGGCGTCGTGGGCCGGCCCGTCGACGATCTCGTCGGCGACGCGGACCAGCGCGTAGATGTTGCGGACGTGCGGACGAGGGCGTCGGCCGAGCAAGCGCGCAGCGAGGCCGAACGATGTCGAGTAGCGCTGGATGACGGCTGCGGCCGCGTCGTCGGCCGTCCGTGAGTAGAGGGCGAGTCCGGTGGGGCCGGTGCTCACGGAACGCGCTCCTGCACGGCGTCGACCAGGTCGAGGAGCATGCCCTGACACTCCTCCGGCAGGGTCGAGGCGGCGACGATGCCCCGTGCCTCGTCGAGGGTGTCGCGCACGAGGTGCTCGAGTCGGACGCGCGCACCGGACGCGGACAGCGCACTCTGCGCGGCGCGGATCGCGACCGGCCCGGTGTGGGCGTTCGCGAGGGCGTCGCTCACCTCGGGCCAGTGCTCGCTCTCGCGGGCGAGCACGATCAGGTGCGTCTTCTTCGCCTCGCGGAGGTCGGAGCCCTCGTCCTTGCCCGCGGCGGCGGCGCTTCCGAACGCGCCGATCAGATCGTCGACGAGTTGGTACGCCAGCCCCAGACGCTGCCCGAACCGCTCCAGAGCGTGCCGCACGGGCGCCTCCGCGCCCGCGAGTACCGCGCCCGCCTCGAGAGGCGCCGAGAACGAGTAGACGGCGGTCTTGTCGTGGGTCGTGCGCAGAATCGTGTCGGCATCGATGTCGCCGGCAGAGACCGCGTTCTCGACGTCGGCCAGTTCGCCGGCGGCCGAGACGAGGACGGCGTCTTCGACGAGGAGGAGCAGGTCGCGACGCACGTCCGCCGGGATCTCGGCCATCGCGACGAGCCGAGAGGCCTCGTGCAGCAGGAGGTCTCCCGCGAGGATGGCCGCCGCATCGCCGAGGAGCGCCGCCCCCGCGGCATCCGCCCCGCGCTCGGTCCCGCGAGAGCGGAACTCGCCGCCGACGTTGGGCATGCCGCGCCGCTCGACGTCGTGGTCGATGACGTCGTCGTGGACGACGAAGGCGGTGTGCAGGAGCTCGAAGGCGGCGGCGACCTGGTACAGCGCGGGCCGCGCGATGTCGGGGCCGCCCAGGGTGTCGAACGCCGACACGACCAGGAGCGGACGGAATCGTTTGCCGCCCTCGGCGGCGCGACGGATCGCGGATGCCAGAGCCCGGGCGCCGTCGCCGAGCTGGCCGAGACGCCGATCGAGGCGGGTGAGAGCGCCCTCGATGGCCGAGTCGATGTCGTGGCGTGCTGCCGGGGTCGTGGCCAAGGCGATCACGATGCCCGCCGGATGGCTGGAGGTGGATTGAAGAGATGCAGCTGCTGTGCCTGGAGGACTAGCCAGGGGCTGAACGCCCACGGCGTGGACTCGAGCGAGGTGGCCAGGTCGAGAGGATCGGCCCAGCTGTACTCTGCGACCTCGGTCGGGTTGGGGTGCGGCTCATCGTCGGTGAAGGCGATATAGACGGGGCAGATCTCGTTCTCGACGATGCCGCTCGCGTCGACCGCGCGATAGCGGAAGTGGGGGAGGGCGAGCTCGAGATCGCGGATTCGCAGACCGACCTCAAAGGAGGCGCGACGGTGCACGGCGTCGGTGAGCGGCTCGGCGGGAGCGGGGTGTCCGCAGAACGAGTTGGTCCACACGCCCGGCCACGTCTTCTTGTCGAGCGCGCGCCGCGTGACGAGGACCTGCCCGTCGGCGTTCACGACGTGGCAGGAGAACGCGAGGTGCAAAGCTGTGTCCGCACCGTGCACACTTGCTTTCGGTGCGACGCCGATCTCGTCGCCATGCTCGCCCAGAAGGACGACGTACTCGATCTCGCTCATCGTGCCTCCTGTTTGCTAGTTTAGCTAGCGATGTGAGCTTCAATATACCGACGCCGAAAGGGGGTGTCCACCGTGACTGATACCACCGCTCGTTCTGGTAAAAGGCCCGCCGTCGTCGAAACCCTGACCGCCGTGCGGGCCCTCAGCGACGCTCTCGACCGCATGCACAGCGGAATGAAGGGCGAGATGGACATGAACGCCAGCGACCTCGCGACGCTGCGCATGCTCATCATCCGCGAACAGCGCGGAGAGATGGTGAGCCCCCACGACGTGGCGCGACACCTTCGCATCTCGACCGCGTCGACGACCAAGCTCATCGACCGGCTGGCGGCGTCCGGCCACGTGGAGCGCCGCGCCCACCCGTCTGACGGCCGTGCGCGCGTCGTCGTACTCACCGACAAGTCGCGAAGCGAGTTCTTCCACCACCTCGGCGGACACCTCGGGGCGATGCGCGATGTCGCCGCGAACTACAGCGACGACGAGCTCGCCACGATCTCCGGCTTCCTGCACTCTCTCACCGAGGCGATCACGACGACCGACTGAGCGGCGGGCGCCGGCGGTCATGAATCTCGCGCTCCGCGGGCGACGCGGACCCCGACGTCGTCGAAGCCGTCTCGCGGTCCGCCACCCCGGCGTGTCGTGGCGCGCACGACGGCGGGGGCGTCATTCCATCCTCCGCCCCGGAAGACGCGGGCGTTGCCTCGTTCCGGATCGACGAGGTCTTCGCACCACTCGGCGACGTTGCCCAGGATGTCGAACAGTCCGAACAGATTGGGCAGACGGGCCCCGACATCGACCGGCGCGCGAAGACCGTCGGCAGCCGTCCACGCGATCTCGCGGATGGGTCCGTACGTCGACCCGGTGGCGCCGGCGCGGCAGGCGTACTCCCACTCGTCCTCGGTGGGCAGGCGGAACCCGTCGCTCTCGGCATCCGCGTGCACCTCTTCTCCGTCGAACCGATAGACCGGGTCGAGCCCTTCCCACTCCGACAGGGCGTTGCACAGGCGGATCGCTCGGAACCAGCTGAGATCGACGGCCGGTCGACGGGGGTGCCGCGCGGGAATCCCGAGGAGCTCGGCCACCTGCTCCTCCGTGACCGGGAAGACGCCGATCTCGAACTCTGACACGACGATCTCGCGTCGTTCGCTGCCGCGCATGTCACCACGCAGCACGCGACCGGCAGGAATCCTCGCCATCTCCATGTCGGTCATTCCGATCCCCGCTGCCGATGGAAGGCGGCGCCGTCGCTCCGGTCGGAGGAGGGGAGGGTTCCGTGGGTCATGTATCCAGTCAACCGTGGGCCCGCGACATCGCACGAAAGGGTTGACGGACGCGGGTGTCGGTTTCGCTCGAACGTCAAGCCCTTTTCGGGTCCGAGCACGAATGATTGGATGGACACTCCAATCGTTCGAGGAGAACCCGAGATGAGTCCCCGGCGCTACGCCTCCCCTCTGCGCAAGGCGGAGGCGGCTCGCACCCGTGCGGCGATCCTCGACGCGGCGGCCGCGTTGTTCTCTCGCGACGGTTATGCCGCGACGACGATGAAGGGGATCGCCGTCGAAGCCGGAGTGTCGGTGCAGTCGGTCCACCTGGCCGGATCGAAGTCGACGTTGCTCGTGGCCGCTTTCGAGCGCACCTTCTCGGGCGCGGGGGTCCTGGACTCCCCGGCGCAACCCCCTCTGATCATCGCGGCCCTGGAGCGGCTCGAGGTCGATGAGGCGATAAGCGTCTGGCTCGACGGCATCGCCCGCGCCCACGAGCGTTCCGCGGGGCTCGCGCGGGCCATGGCCATCGCGGCGGAGACGGATGCCGTGGCGGCCGCGGCTCTGGCCGCCTTCGACGCGCGTCGGCACGGCGACATCCGCGTCGCCTCGACATGGCTCGTGGAGCGGGGTCTGCTGCCCGCGGAGGACGCGGACGAGGTGGCGGACGAACTCAGCTACCTCGTGGGGCCTGAGACCTACGCGTTCCTGGTCACACGGTCCGGGTGGGCGCCCTCACGCTATCGGGCCTGGCTCGAGCGCACGCTGCGCGACCTCCTCGCGCGACGGACCACCGACGTTCCCGTCTCGTGAACGAGGCGGCGGCGCGGATCACTCCGCGCCGCCGCCCTTCGAACGCGGTTCAGCGGGCTCGACGCGTCCGCGCGCGGCGTCCGAGGACGAGCGCCGCCCCCAACGCCATCAGCGCGAGTGCGCCCCCGGCGAGAGCCGGGGCGAGCGTGGCGTCCGTGCCGGTCTGTGCGAGCCGACCGTCACCCGCGGGGACGGGAACCGGGGTCGGCGTGGCCGTGGCGGTGGGACTCGTCGTCGGGCCGGGCGTGGGCGTTGGCCCCGGCAGTGGGGGAGTGTCCACGGCGACGCTGACGACCGGGCCGTCCTGGGCGGCCCCTTCCGCGGTCGCGGTGACGGTGAGCGCCGTACCGGCGGGCAGGTCGCGGAAGGTGGTGGCATCCACTCCCTCCGCGAGGTCGGCGGTGGCCAGGACGTCGCTCCCCGAGAGCACCTGCACGGTCGTTCCGGTCGAACCCTTGGCGTTGGTCCACGACACCGCGAGCGAGGTGGGCGACAGGGCGGTGGCCTGCAGGTCGGTGACGGGGCGCGCCGGGAGCGCCGTCAGCAGGGCGTGCGCGTCGATGAGGCCGGCACCGAACAGCTGCTGGTCCGTGACCGACGAGGACGTGGGGTTCTTCAGGGGACCGGCCGTCGCGAACGCGGTGCGCGCGATGTCGGCGGCGGACTCCTGCGGCGCGTACTCGAGGGCGAGCGCGTGCACCGCGGCCGCGGTGGGTGCCGCCGCGGAGGTGCCGAAGAAGTACCAGTCGTCGTCCAGCGAGGGCACTCGCTGCGCGAAGAAACTCGTGCGGATGCCGTCGACCGATGCGATCTGCGGACCCATCACCCGCAGCGGCTCGGGGTAGGCGGGCGACACGACGGGCGTTCCGTCGACGAACCGGACCGGTTCGAAGAGCAGGGTGGTGTCGCCGGCCGAGGTGAAGCGTTCCGGGACGTCGGGTTCGAGGCTGAAGGCCGCCGCCACGCCGATGCCGGAACCGTCGGCGGGGTGGCCGACCGAGGTGAGACCCACGACATCGTCGCCCTGGGAACGGTCGTACTCGATCGCGGACAGGCCGGGACTCCAGAACGCCATCGAGAGCGCGGGCGTGGAGGTCGATCCCGTCGAGGTGTCGCGGAGCACCACCACGTCGAGATCGCCGGCCGCGACGACGTCCGTCGCCGTGGTGTACACGGTCGGCGTGATGCCGTCGAGATAGGACTCGCTGACGAGCTTCTCGTCGACGTAGAGCTGCGGCACCAGGGCCGTGGTGAGCCCGAACAGCGGATCACCCCACTGCGCGACGATGCTCGGTACGCCGTCCTCGGGGAAGGTCGCCGTGTCCGTGGCATCCTGGGCGGCCGACGGGTCGAAGTCCAGGCAGTCGTAGCTGGTCATCCCTTCGGGCGGCGTGACCCAGCTCGGGCAGTCCATGGGGCGGTAGGCGGGGGTCCGCCAACCGTTGATCTGCAGTCCCGCGCTCTCGGTGCCCTTCGCGCCGATCTCCGAGCCGTTCCCGGCTGCGGTGTAGTACGCGACTCCGCGCGACTGCACCTGGGTGATCGCCGTCGAGATCCAGCCCTGCTGGTACAGAGGTTCCTCGCTCCAGCCGATGTCATCGACGATGACGGTCGCCCCCGCATCCGCGAGAGCCACGATGCCCTTCGCCATGTCCTGAGAGCTGCGCCAGCCGGTGTAGAAGACGATGCGGGCGCCCGGAGCGATGCCGTGGACGAGTTGGGCCATCGCCCGTCCCTCGTCCCCGCCGCCCTCGTCGGGCTCGATGTCGGAGAGGACCGTGACGGGCGTCTCGTACCCGCACGGGTTGCCCGGGCCGGGGAGCAGACCCGCCTTCACGTCCTCGTCGGGAGTCGTCTCGGCGTCCGGCGCGGCATCGTACGAGTCGGAGAGGATGCCGATGGTCACGCCCGTGCCGTCGACGCCGAAGTCCTTGCGCGCGTCGGCGGTGTGCAGGGGCGCGTCGGCCGTGCTCGGGAAGGTGCGACAGGCCTTCTCAGCCACCCCGCGCTGTTGCGCGGAGGGGATGTCGTCGACCGCCGGCGGGACGACGGGGATGGCGACCGGCTGCACGACGGGGGTGACTGCACGGATACCGTCGAGGGCGCGCAGTTCCGCGAGGGCGTCCGGGGCGACCCACGCCGTCGCCGAGGATGTCAGTTCCTGCACGCTCACGATCTCGGCGAGCCCGCCGACCGCGTCGAGCTGCGCGGTGCCGGGGCTGCGCTCGAACGTGATGGTGACGGAGAGGCGGCCCGCGTCGTCGAAGCGGAGCGAGCCGCGGCCCGAGCCCGGCGTGCCGACCGCCGAGGTGATGGCATCCGGAGAGTCGGCCCCGGCTTCGACGGCTTTCACGACCGCATGGGTCAGCGTGAGAGCCGCCGGGATGTCCGTGGTGTCGGGTGTGCTCGGCTGGGCCGAGGCGGGCAGTGCGGCGGTGCTCAGTGAGCAGATCACGGCAGCGGTGATCGCCACCGCGCGGAATGCGCGATTCATCGTTGTTCGTCGTCCCCCAGTTTTCGGTCAGTGTAGGGGGCGAGATGCGGCGAGCGCGAGAAGAATCTTCTCGGCCGATCAGACCGGGTTCGCACGGGTTGCGGGAAAGCAGAAGGCCCCGGATCGATCGATCCGGGGCCTTCATTTTGTTGCGGGGACAGGATTTGAACCTGCGACCTCTGGGTTATGAGCCCAGCGAGCTACCGAGCTGCTCCACCCCGCGGCACAAGAGAAAACATTACGCCGAGATGAACGATGGCGCAAATCCGCGCACACCGCCCGGGAGTGTCGCGGCAGAATGGCCCGGTGAGCAGCATCATCGACGATCGCGACGACGGCCGCCCCGAGAGTCCCGCGCAGCGCGCCGACCGCAACTGGACCGACGTCCTCCAGGAGCTTCGCGTGCTGCAGACGGGAACCCAGATCCTCACCGGGTTCCTTCTCGCGCTCGCGTTCCAGCCGGCCTTCGGTGACCTCGACGCGGGCTGGCGTGCGTTCTACCTCGGCCTGGTCGCTCTCTCCGCGCTGAGCGCGGTCGTCGCTCTCGCCCCCGTGGCCCTGCACCGCGCCGTCTTCCGGCTGGGCATCAAGCCCTCCGTCGTGCGCTTCGGCCATCGCGCGCTGCGCGCCGCTCTGGTGCTCGTCTCGTTGCTGCTCACCGGCGTGGTCGCGTTCGTCTTCGGTGTCGTGGTCGGCGGAGGAGCCGCCGTCGCGGGTGCGGTCGTCCTCGCGGTGACGATCCTCGTACTGTGGGTGGTGGTGCCGGCGATCCTCCGTCACCGCGGGCGAAAGGATGACGAGTGACAGACCGCCGATTCGGACTTGCCGTCGCGCAGTTCGCCCCCAGCGCTTCCCGTGAGTCGAACCTCTCGGCGATCGAGGAGGCTGTCCAGGCGGCCGTCGCGCGGGGCGCGCAGCTGGTCGTCTTCCCGGAGTACTCGAGCTACTTCGTCGACCCCTTCGACGACACCCTCGTGCAGAACGCCGAGGATCTCGACGGACCCTTCACTGCCGCGCTGCAGTCCCTCGCGGCGCGACACGGCATCGTCGTCGTGGCGGGTCTCCTCGAGCGGGCCGATGACGGCCGGCGCGTGCGCAACACCGTCGTGGCGGTGGCGGGGGATGGCATCCGGTCCGTCTACCGCAAGCTGCACCTGTACGACGCGTTCGGTCAGCGCGAGTCGGACTGGGTCGCGCCGGGCGAGATCGCTCCACCCGACACCTTCGAGGTCGACGGACTGCGATTCGGTCTGATGACCTGTTACGACCTGCGCTTCCCCGAGGTCGCGCGCACCCTCGCGGACGCCCACGTCGATGTGGCTCTGGTTCCGGCGGAGTGGGTTCGTGGTCCTCTCAAGGAGGATCACTGGCGCACGCTCGTCCAGGCGCGCGCGATCGAGAACACCTTCTTCGTCGCGGGGGCGGATCATCCGCCGCCGCTGGGCGTCGGGCATTCGATGATCGTCGACCCGCAGGGTGTCGTCCTCGCGGCGGTGGGCACGACGACCGACGTCACGGTCGCTCACATCGATCCAAATGCCATCGCCCGCGTACGCCGGGTGAATCCCGCGCTCGACCTGCGACGTTTCCGGGTGACTCCGCGCTGACGGTTCGTCTCGGCTGCGCACCGTTTTGCGCCGTTTCGATGCCGTCGGCCGTCAGATGACGCAAGCTGGAAGAATGACCGGTCTCGCGTTGGACTATCCCTGGATGACGTACATGGGCGAGCTCGGGGCGAATCTGCGCGCGGCGCGCCTCGCCACGGGGCTCACTCAGGAAGACGTCGCCGTGCGCGCGCGCATCTCGCTCTTCACGTACCAGAAGCTCGAGAAGGGCGAGTCCAACCCCGGGACGCCCGCCAATCCGCGTCTGCAGACGCTGCTGGCGCTGTCGGCGGTGCTCGAGGTCTCGATTCAGGACCTCGTGCCCGACCTCGACCGAATCCGCGAGGGCGAGCCGGGGCCGAGCGACGTCTAGGGGAGGTCGTCCAACAGGGCGGTCACCGCGCGCATCAACCGCTTCGTCGTCTCGATGCTGAGCACCGTGGACTGCCGCGCGAACTGATCGGAACCGAACCACACCCACGTCTCGCCGCGGGTCTGCTCCAGTCCGATCGTGATCTCGGTGACGCCGATCGCGTGGATGTCGCCGTTCGGGTGAAGGCTGCGCTCGACGCCGGGGACGGTGATGCCTTCGCTGCGGTGCGAGACGTCGGCCGCCGCATGGTCTTCGTGCTCGCCCGCGCACCAGGAGGGGCACGGGGATGACGGTTTCAGCGCGCGTGGCGGGTCGGGCCAGCTCATGGGTGTCTTCCTCGTGACGATCGTGCAGGGACGTCCTCGACGATAGGAGCCGTACGCGTCCCTCGAGCGAGGCGCGAGCCACCCGTTCCGGTGGTTGACGTCGAGAGAAGGCGCGGCCCGGTCAGGGGAGTTCGCTCGACGGCTGGATGCGCTGCACGTACCGGATCAGCGAGATGGGCCGGGCGGATCGCCACCCCGACCGGGTGAGTGCCATCGTGTACCCCTCCGCGCGCAGCTGCATCGCCGTCTCGGGTGTGAGCAGCGTCCGTCCCGGCACCTTCGTCCACCGCAGCGCTGTCCCGTAGACATGCGTGATGCGGGGCGGGCGCGATTCGAGCGGGTGTCGCGGGCGTGGCATGAAACTCCCCGGTGGCTGGGCGACGGGAGTCGCGGGCGCGATCGCCGGCTTGCGATCACTCGAACAATACCATGCATACATGGTATGTCGCCGGTGTCACGGCGAGTTCTCCGCCGCGTGTCACGCGTCGGCCGGTCAGGCTCCCGACAGGCTCGCCAGGCGTTCCGCTGCGTCGCTCAGCACCTCGACGCGTTTGCATGCGGCGAAGCGCACGAGGGTCGCATAGCGATCACGCCGAGCGGGGGAGACGAACGCGGTCAGAGGAATGCCGACCACCCCGGCGCGGGCGGGCAGCTCCCGACAGAACGTTCCTGCATCCGTCGCGCCGAGCGGAGCGGCATCCACGACCGTGAAGTACGAGCCCCCCGGAGACGACACGTCGAAACCGGCTGCGCGGAGTCCGGTGCCCAGCACCTTCGCCTTTGCGGCCATCGTCGCGGCCACGGAGGCGAAGAACGCGTCGGGCAGTCGCAGGCCGGCTGCGATCGCCGGTTGGAACGGCGAGCCGCCGACGTAGGTGAGGAACTGCTTGACGGCCAGCACCGCGGTGACCAGTTCGGCGGGACCCGTCACCCATCCGGTCTTCCATCCGGTGAGCGAGAACGTCTTACCGGCGGAGGAGATCGAGAGCGTCCGCTCCGCGGCGCCGGGCAGCGTCGCGATCGGAACGTGCGGTCCGTCGAACACGAGGTGCTCGTACACCTCGTCGGTGACGATGATCGCGTCGTGGAGGTGGGCGAGGCGCACGACCTCGTCGAGCACCTCTCGAGAGAACACCGTGCCCGTCGGGTTGTGAGGGTCGTTGACGAGGATCACCCGCGTCCGGTCGTTGACGGCGGATGCCAGGTCGTCGAGGTCGGGCTGGAAGTCGGGCCAGCGCAGCGGGACGCCGACGAGCCGCGCACCGGCGAGCGCGACGCTCGCGGCGTACGAGTCGTAGTACGGCTCGAACACCACGACCTCGTCGTCGGGCCCGTCGATGAGGGCGAGAAGCGTCGCCGCGAGCGCCTCGGTCGCCCCGACCGTCACCAGCACCTCGCGCGCGGGATCGAGCTCGAGACCGTAGAAGCGCTTCTGGTGCTCGGCGATCGCGGTCAGCAGCTCGGGGAAACCGCGCCCCGGGGCGTACTGGTTGACCCCGTCGGCGATGGCGCGCCGCGCGGCCTCGAGGACGACCTCGGGGCCGTCCTCGTCCGGGAATCCCTGGCCGAGGTTGATCGCGCCGGTCGAGGTCGCCAGGGCGGTCATCTCGGCGAAGATCGTGGGGACGGCTCGGCCGTCGGCGGCGAGGAGACCGGCTCCTCGGGCGGTGCGCTGCCAGGCGCCGGGGATGGTGTTCATCGGGGAAGTGCCTTCGAAGGGGTGCGTGGGCCGGAGGGCCGATAGGTTCTCACCGTAGGCCATCGGCCTTGCGGGGCGTTGGTGTGAGACCCATAGAGGCGGCTCACCCGCGTCATAGGCAGCGCACAGCATTCGGGGTCATCGTTGAAGCGCCTGGAAGAAGGAGCATCACATGAGCGACAACACGGACAACCGTCCCGAGGGTAACGACATCAGCTCGAACACCGACGCGACCGCGCAGAACGCCGTGCCCGCGTCGCAGAACACCGACCACACCGCGACCGGGAACGCGAGCGACGCCGCCGCCACCCCCGGCGCCGTTCCGCCCGTGCCGACGCGTTCGCCCGCCGCCGCCGCGGCCGCGTGGCCGCCGCCGGCGCACAACCCCGCCGCGGGGACGCACGCGTCCGGTTCCACCCACGACGGGGCCACCCGCCCGCAGGCCTACGCCGCCGCGCCGTCGGGCGCGACCGGCCCCACCGGCCACGCGTTCGGCCCGGCCGCGGGCGGTCACGACTCGCACGGACAGCACCCCACGCTGAACCTCGGCGGGACGCCGACCGCCACGCAGCCGCGCAAGAAGAGCTCGGCCCCCAAGGTCGCCGCTCTCCTCGTCGCCGCAGCCCTGGTCGGCGGCGGCGCGGGCCTCGGTGGCACGTACGCCGGTCTGTCGCTGTGGGGCGGGTCGAACTCGGCCGCCGTCGCGGGTCCGACGGCCGTGACGGTCAACAACCCCGAAGACGTCAACAACACCACCGCTGTCGCGGCCAAGGTCGTGCCGAGCGTCGTGACGATCCAAGCGATGGAGGGCCAGACCGGCGACACCGGCTCGGGCGTGATCCTGAGCAAGGACGGCTACATCCTCACCAACAACCACGTCGTGACCATCGGCGGCAAGTCCGCCAACCCGACCGTGTCGGTCACCACGTCGGACGGACGCGTCTTCTCCGCGAAGATCGTCGGCACCGATCCGACCTACGACCTCGCGGTGATCAAGGTCGACAACGCCTCGAACCTCACCCCGATCGAGTGGGCGGACTCGTCGCAGCTCAACGTCGGTGACAACGTCTCGGCGGTCGGCGCTCCGCTCGACCTGCCCAACACGGTCACCACGGGAATCGTCAGCGCGCTGAACCGTTCGATCCTCGTCGCCTCGTCGGCCGCCCCGAAGGACGGCACCGAGTCGGAGGACGGTTCGGGCTCGGGCGGCAACCAGAACCCGTTCTACTTCGACTTCGGCGATGGACAGCAGAGCCAGCAGCAGGCGACCGACTCCATCAAGATCGCCGTCATCCAGACGGATGCCGCGATCAACCCCGGCAACTCCGGTGGCGCGCTCGTCGACGACGAAGGCAAGCTGATCGGCATCAACGTCGCCATCGCCAATGCCGGTGGATCGTCGTCCGGCGGTCAGTCGGGCAACATCGGCGTGGGCTTCGCGATCCCGTCGGACATCGCCAAGCGCATCTCGCAGGACATCATCGACAACGGCGCCGCCACGCACGGTCTGCTCGGCGCCAACGTCCAGGATGCCGGCAGCATGCAGGGCGCGACCACCACGGGCGCCTACGTCGCGGTCGCGGTCGACGGCGGTGCCGCTCAGGCCGCGGGCCTGCAGAAGGGCGACATCGTGACCAAGTTCAACGGCGTCCCGATCACCAACTCCGCCGACCTGACCGCACAGGTGCGGGCGCTCGCCGCCGGGACCAAGGCCGAGATCACCTACGTCCGCAACGGGCAGGAGAAGACCGCCGAGGTCACCCTCGGGCAGATGCCCACCAACTGACGCCCCGGCGTCGGACGCCACCCCGCGATAGGCTCGCGGGGTGGCGTCTTTCTCGTTCGGGGCGGGAAACGCGCGAAAACTCCGTCGGATCCCGCTCTACCTCGCGGGCCGCCTCCTCACCGCTCTTGTTCCGCGATCGCGCGAGCGCTGGGTCTTCGGCTGCGCGGTCGGCGTGACCGACGGCGCTCTCGCGCTGTGGCGATTCGCCGCCGCACGCGGGGAACAGGCGCTCTGGCTCGTCGCCGATGAGGCTCAGGAGCGCGAGGCTGGACGCCTCGGCATCCCGTCCGTGAGGAGAGACTCCGTCCGCGGTCTCTGGGCCACCGCGCGAGCCCGGGTGATCGTGGTGACCCACGGGTTCGGCGACGTCCAGCGCTACGCGGTGACCGGGGCGTTCATCGTGCAGCTCTGGCACGGCATCCCGCTCAAGCGCATCGGCCTCGACTCTTCCGAGACCACGCGCGCCGGGTCCACCGTGGCGCGTCGTGTACTGGCGGTCCTCTACCGGCGTACGGCCCGCCAGATCTCGCTGCTCCCCGCGGCGTCCCACCTCGTGCGCGGGCGGCTCGAGACCGCCTTCGGCCTTCCCGACGCGCGCCTTCCCGTCACGGGCGAACCTCGCGTCGACGTCCTCTCTCGAGGCTCTGCCGAAGAGCGTCGCCACGCCGCCCGCGCCGCTCTCGACGAGGCGTGCGGCCGTCCGCTCGGCGGCACGCGGGTCATCCTGTACGCACCCACGTGGCGCGACGGCGAGCCCGACCCCGCGGTGCCCGACGCGGGGGAGTGGGATGCCATCACCGCTGCTCTCGACCGTCTCGACGCCATGCTGCTCATCCGTTCGCACCCGCTCGGCGCCGGCGACTACACGCCGCCTGTGCCGCACGATCGGGTCGGGACGCTCGGGAGCGACCGGGTGGCGGACATCACGCCGCTGCTCCCCGGGATGGACCTCCTCGTCACCGACTACTCGTCGCTGGCGTTCGATGCCGCGCTCGTTCCGCTGCCGGTGCTGTTCTTCGCGCCCGACCTCGAGGAGTACACCGCGCGCCGCGGACTCTACGGGACCTACACGGAGGTCGCCGGCACCGACCCCGCACGCACCTGGACGGACGTGCTCGCGTGGGTGGGTGGCATCCTGAACGATCCGACCGAGGCGCTCGCAGCCTCCCGCCGTCGCAGCGAGACCGTCCACGCGCACCGGGACGGGCGGAACACCGAACGCGTGTACCGCGAGATACGCCGTCGCCTCGAGCGGGCGAAACCGACCGACGCCCGGTGGGGCGCGAGAAGGGCGCCGGGATGACCGACGCACGTTTCCTCGACGACGGGGGTGTTCCCGTGTTCGAGATCACCGGCACGGGAGCCCGTCCGGCATCCGTCACGCTCATCGGACGACGAGCCCGCGTCTCCGCGAGGCTGTACGGACGAGGGCGCACGTGGCGCGCCGAGGTGCCCTTGCGCGCAGCGCGGTGGGGCGGACCCGAGCTGCCTCTGCCGACGGGGGAGTACCGGCTCTCGATCGAGACGGGGGAGGCGACGGATGCCGCGCCTCCGGGTGCGGCGATCTCCCTCACGGTCCTCCCGGGCCTGCGTGCCGCGTGGACGGGGGCGACTCTGCGCGTGGGGCCGCCGGTCGATACCGCTGAAGCGCAGGCCGCGCTCGAGAAGGAGTACGCCCGGCGGCGCGAACCGCTCGAGAACGCCGTCTTCTTCGAGAGCTTCTACGGACGCAACGCGAGCTGCAACCCGCTCGCGATCGATCGGGAGCTCGCGCGCGTCGCTCCCGGGGTGACGCGGTACTGGAGTGTGGTCGATCTCTCGGTGCAGGTCCCGCCGGGGGCGGTCGCGGTCGTCGAGGGGAGTCCGGAGTGGTGGCGCGCCCGCGGCGTCGCGCGACTGCTCGTCGTCAACGACTGGCTGCGGCGACGCTTCGTCCGCCGCCGCGGGCAGGTGGTGCTGCAGACCTGGCACGGCACGCCCCTCAAGCGCTTGGCGCTGCACCGGCCGGGCTTCGATCCACGGCGCGCGGCGGCCGTGGTGCGCGAGGCGCTGCGGTGGAACGTCCTGCTCGCGCAGAGTCCCTACGCGGCGTGCGTCCTCACCAAGGCCTATGCCTTCTTGCGCCGGCCGGTGTGGATCGAGGGGTATCCGCGGAACGATGTCCTCCGCACGGACGACGGAGCACGAACCCGTCGCGCCCTCGGCATCGGCGCGGACGAGCGGGTGCTCCTGTACGCGCCGACGTGGCGCGACGATCGGGAGGCCATCGTCGATTTCGTGGACCCGACCGCTCTCGCTCGGGCGACCGACTCCGTCGTTCTCGTGCGGGGGCATTCCCGCACGCTGCTCCCCGGGGAGGACGCTCGAGGCCCGCGCGTGATCGACGTCACCGGATATCCGGACACGGCACGACTCCTCGCCGTCGCCGACGCGCTCATCACCGACTACTCGTCGGTCATGTTCGACTTCAGCATCACGGGCAAGCCGATGTACTTCCTCGTGCCGGACCTCGAGCACTATCGCGGAGCGCAGCGCGGCTTCTACTTCGACCTGCTGGACGCGGCTCCCGGCCCCGTCGTCCGGACGCAGGAGGAGCTCGCGCGAGCGATCGGCGAGGTCGATCCGTCGATCTTCGCCGAGCGGTACGCCCGGTGGCAGCGGATCTTCAACGCCCGCGACGACGGCCGCGCGAGCGAGCGCGTGGTGGCGCGCATCCTCGATCAGGGGTTCGTCGACCGCTAGGGCAGCGGCGTGTTGCGCCCGTCGAGCCGAGAGGTGTCGACGGTGTCGCGAGCGCCCCGCGCGATTCCCCACAGGAAGCCCGCACCCCAGGAGAGGTGCATCGAGGGCAGGACCGTTGCCGTCCACGCGCGGTCGCGCCAGCCGCGACCACCCCCGCGTCCGAGCGCGGCTACGGCGACCAGCACCGCGTACGCCGCGACGGGGAGGTGGAGGATGGATGCCACGGCCGAGCGACGGCGACGCGTACGACGAGCCGTCTGCCACACGCCCGCGGCGGTCGAGAGCACGACGGCGACGACGAGTGCAGGAGGGGCGAAGAACCGCAGTGAGTTGCGCCGACCGTAGCGTCGGACCAGCTCCCCGCGCCATGCTCCGGTCGCACGGAACTGCCGCACCAGGCGTGTCCAGCTCTCGCGGGGCCAGTAGACGACCGAGAGGGCGGGGTCGAACCACACCCGATATCCGGCGCGGCGCAGGCGGAGGTTGAGCTCCCAGTCCTCCCCGCGGCGGATCGACGGATCGAACCCTCCCACCTCGTCGAGCGCGGCGCGACGCATGACACCGAGGTACGCCGATTCGGCCGGCCCCTCGACGGCACCGCCGTGATACGCGCCGCCGCCCAGCCCGGCTCGCGAGTTGTAGGCGCGCGCGACCGCCCGCTGGAAGGGGGACCGACCGTCCGCCCGCATCACACCCCCGACGTTCGCCGCGCGCGTGCGGGCGAGGGTCGCGAGGGCACGGCGGGTGTAACCGGGAGAGAGTTCGGAGTGGGCATCGACGCGCACCACGGTCGGGTAGCGACTGGCCGCGAGGGCGAGGTTGAGGCCCACCGGGATGTCGGCATCCGGGTTGTCGACGAGCACGATGCGAGGGTCGCCGTCCGCCAGGTCGCGGGCGATCGAGGTGGTGTCGTCGGTCGACGGGCCGAGGGCGAGGACGATCTCCACGGGTCCGGGAACGTCCTGCGCGAGGGCGGATGCGACGGCGTGCCGCAGGTACCGCTCCTCGTTGAGGACGGGCATGATGAAGCTCACGCCGGCGTCGTCGGGGGGAACGGGCGCGTCTCTACCGCCGGGGGTCGGGAGGGGCATCCCTCGATCCTTTCACGGTGCACCTGGCCGGTACCCTGGAACGATGCCCCTCGTCCGCGACGCCCGTCTCGCCGTCGGCCTGCTGCGCAAGGCGGTCGCGACCCGGGGTGCCCGACGCGACCTGCACCGCGCGCTGGCCGCGCGGGGTCCCCTCCCCGAGAACGCGTTCCGCATCGCGGTGTACTTTGCCGACGGGGCCGTCAACATGTACCAGATGCGCCAGTGGTACGCGCCGCTGCGCGAGCTAGCGCGCACCTGGCCGGTCGTCGTGATCAGCCGGACGATTCGCGGTTCCGACGCGTTGCTGAAGGACGGAGAGCTCCCGGTCGCCTTCGCGCCGACCGTGCGCGACGTGGAGCGGGTGCTCGCCGAGCAGGACATCCGCCTCGTGTTCTACGTCAATCAGAACACCCGGAACTTCCAGATGTTCCGGTACGGGCGACGTTGGCACGTGTTCATCAACCACGGCGAGTCCGACAAGATGTACATGACGACGAACCAGTTCAAGGCGTACGACTACGCTTTCGTCGCCGGAGATGCCGCCCGCGCCCGCCTCTCACGCGCCCTGTGGGACTACGACCTCGACCGCCGGACGTTCTCGATCGGACGCCCCCAGGCCGACCACGCGGTCGGAGAGGCGCCGTTCGCGGATGATGAGCGCACCGTCGTGCTGTACGCCCCGACGTGGGAGGGCGATCGCCCCTCGGCACACTACGGCTCGGTCCGCACGCACGGTGAGGCCCTGGTCGCCGCCCTGCTCGCCACGGGCCGCCACCGCGTCGTCTACCGCCCGCACCCGCGCTCGGGGGTCGTCGATACCGAATACGGCGCCGCGAACGCACGCATCATCGCGGCCTTGGCCGCCGCGAACCGGGCCGATCCGTCGGCGCAGCACGTCTACGACACCTCGCCCGCGATCGGGTGGCAGCTGCGGTCGGCCGACCTCGCCGTGCTCGACATCTCCGCGATGGTCTATGACCGACTCGCCTTCGCCGCCCCGTTGCTCATCACGCGGCCGAGCGATCCCGAGGCCGAGGTCGATGAGGCGGGCTACCTCTCGGCGTGCGAGTGGTTGGATGCCGATTCCTCCGGCGACATCGTCGCAGAGACGGATCGCGTGCTCCGTGACCCCGAGGCTGTCGGTCGCCTGCGGCACTGGGTGCAGCACTACTTCGGCGACACCGCGCCGGGCGCGTCCACGGCGCGCTTCCACGCCGCTGTCGCTGAGCTCATGCGCCGCTGGGACACGTGGCACGCGCGCGAGGGTGACCGCGCGTCGCGGCATTCATAAACGCCATCCGCGCACAGAAACACGTGGAGAGCGCGTTTACGTGAGCAAACAGCGTTTATGGGCCCGGCCCGGCGCACGCGCCCGACAGGTGCCGCCCGCCGCCGCCCCCCCTGCGGCTAGCCCACGTGGGTGAGGCGCCCGATCGCCGCGAGGGGGATGCCGAGCCAATCCGGACGATTCCGCGTCTCGTAGATCGCCTCGTAGACGGCCTTGTCGAGCTCGAACGCGGCGAGGAGGTCGCCACCGCCGGCTATCTCGCCGCCGGCCGCGGCCGCATAGCCCTCGAGGAACGACTGCTGTGCCGCGATGACCCACGCGCGGACGGCAGCGCCGTCGTCGTCGGCGATCGCTCCCGAGACGTAGTCGAACGAGCGCAGCATTCCCGCGACGTCACGCACAGCGAGATCGGGGAGGATCCGTTCCGCCATGGGACGCAACGGTTCGCCCTCGAAGTCGAGCAGCACCCACCCGTTGCTCGGCGTGTGCAGCACCTGCCCCAGGTGCAGATCGCCGTGGACGCGCTGAAGCGCGGGCCACGGCGTCGCCGCCGCCCGGGCGTAGACCGCACGGATGCGATCCACCAGCGGCGCGAGCGCGGGAACCTCGCTCACCGCGATCGCGAGTCGGCGCTCCCACGCGCCGGTCACGGCGGCACGGTCAGCGGCATCGGGCTCGCGCGTGGGGAAGGCGGCGGCGAGGGCGACGTGCATTCCGGCCACGGCCTCGCCCAGGGCGCGCGCCGGCTCGCGAAAGTCCTCGTCGGCGCCCGCAGCGTTCAGCGCGACCCGCCACGCGTCCTCGACTCCGTCGAAGAACTGCTGCGCGAAGGCGAGGGACCCCGTTTCCGTCTCGCCCGTCGAGGCCGTCCACGTTCCCCGCAGCTCGCCGATCGCGGCCGGGACGAACGTCGCTCCACCGGCGGCCAGGGCGGAGGGGAGCTCCACATCGGGATTACGCCCGCCGTTGACCTGGCGGAAGAGTTTGCAGATGACCGGGAGGCCGTCCCCATCGGGGCGGAAGATGATCGACGTGTTGGACTGCTCACCGCTCAACACCCGCGCCGTCGCCCGCGAGGCGGGTGTGCCGAGATGCGGAGACCACAGCGCGAGGGCTTCCAGACCGGCCTCGGTCGACACGTCGATGCCGCCGACCGTGACAGCTCGATAGAGCAGATCGGTGAACGCCTCGTCGGTCGTGGCATCCGCCCACACGCCGCCGTCGCTCTCGGCACCGATCAGGCTCCCGGGCGGGACGGTGCCGACGGGCCGCTTCACGACCGGTACCTGGTACACGATCGCGGGAACGGCGGCGTCATCGCGCACGAGGAGAAGCCGCATGTCCTGTTCGACGAGCGGCCAGGACGCGACGAGGGAGAGCCGGGGGTCGCGGCCCTTCGTTCCGTACCAGCGCTGCCGCGGCATCCAGACCGCGAGGAGATCGAGGAGGTCGCCCATGCGGCGAGAGTAGCCCGCCGACGTGATCGTCGCGCGGGTCTTGCGTCCCGGGTCGGCGAGATGAGAAGGGGTCAGGATGCCGCGTTCTCGGGCGAGGAGTCTCCGGTGCTCGATTCCACGCCCTCGGCGTCTCTCTTCCGTCGCGGCAGCGCCTTGCGCGCGATCGCGCCCGTCCGGCGGCCGGCGCCGCTGACGGCACCCGCGAGGACGTCGCCGACCCGCGCCACCCCGTTCGCGGCGGTCCTCTCGAGCCGCTCGGCGCCGGGCCGTGGCTCGAGGTCGGCCGGGAGTGTCGGCGGCGGGGGACCGAACGCGCGCCGCGCGTTCACGAGGACGCGTCGTCCGAGGATGTGGTTGCCGGCGCCGCCGACGACGGCTCCGATGCCGAACGGGAGCGCCTTGCCGAGCCACGACGCCCCTCCGCGCGCCGCGAACTGACGGGCGAACGTGGTCTTCAGCCGATCGACCAGGGGGCCGACCGCAGCGCGGGGGAGCGTCTTGGTGACGAGATCGCCCCAGTACGTCGATCGACTCGCGCCTCGGCCCGCGGCCTGCGCGGCCAACTGGGCCACCAGGTCGGTGCCTTCTTTGCCCAGCATCAGCGTCAGTACGAGGGCTCGTGCACGATCCGGGTCATCGACCGCGACACCGTGCACTTCGGCGACCGACTGGGCGTACAGCGCCGTCGCCTCGAGGAAGCCGATGGTCTCGACTCCGCTGAGAGCGAGGGTGATCCCGGTCGTCACCCCGGGCACGACGGCGGTCGCGCCGACAGCCGCGCCGCCGGTGGTCACAGCTGCGAGGTAGCGACGTTCGAGGATTCCGAGGATCTCCTGCGTGTCGGCATCCCGATGCCGGAGTCGGATGCTGCGCAGGTGCGCGAGAACGACGGGACGCTGCACCGCGAGGGCACGGTCGAGCAGGCGAATCGCCGCGGGATGTTCTTCGGAACCCACGGGCGGGAGCCCGCCCTTCCACGGAGCGTCCTCGGGGAGGGAGTGGATGCGATGCACCTTCTCAGCCATGACGTCATCTTCTCCCGAGACCGTCGGCGGTCGCGGTGACTTGACGGATCAGACGAAGAGGTTCGCGCGCTCGAGGTCTTCGGCGAAGTCGACCTCGACCGCGTAGAGGTCAGAGATGTCGAGCGGCTCGACGCGCAGACCGTCGTGAACGATGCCGAGCTCGATGCCGCGCTCGAAGTAGTCCTGGTCATTCACGCGCTGCAACTGGCGCATGAGCGCCTTCTTGTCGCGAGACGACACGTAGTTGATGCCGACGGCTTCACCGACGCCGCCGACGACGGTCTTCGACAGGTTCTTCACGAAGCCCTCGGCGTCGACGGTGTACTTCACCTCTTCGTCGCCCACGCTCGCGGTGTCGACCGTGACGAACGAGCGGTCCGCCTCGATCAGCTCGGTCGCGCGACCCAGCACGCGCGGGTCGAAGACGACGTCGCCGTTCATCCACAGCACGCCGGAGCGCCCCGTCTTGGCGAGCGCACGGAGGAGGCTCTTCGAGGTGTTCGTCTGGTCGTAGCGGTCGTTGTAGACGTAGTCGACGTCGGGGAAGGCGTCGACGATCGTCTCGGCGCGATAGCCGACCACCGTGGTGATGCGAGCGTCGCGGCCGAAGGCGGCACGGATGTTGTCGTGCTGCTGCTGCATGATGCTGCGGCCGTCCGCGAGCGGGGTGAGGGGCTTCGGCAGGCTGCGGCCGAGGCGCGAGCCCATGCCCGCGGCGAGAATCACGATCTGAACAGTCAAGGCTGGCTCCTGGGGGGGATGAGTCGTCATGTCCGGTTCACCGGAATGTCACGCCTTCGTGTCCTGATGATGCTAGCGAAGACCCCGCCGGGGGTGGCATGATTCGCCCCACTCGTTGTGGTTTCGTGATCGGCTACACCATCTTGCGTCCCGCCGCCTCGCGTACAGAGGTGTCGGAGGGGCTTGCTAGTTTGGAGTGATGACAGCGTCGCTGCCGCAGCCCCAAGACTCGTCCGCCCCTCGGTCGGACGGCGACGCGGTGAGCGCCGATTCCACGCCCGACACGCCCCCGACGCCGAAGCCGCGTGCGCCGCGCGCGCCTCGCACGACCACCGCGAGGGCACCGCGGACGTCGACCGCTCGCACGCCGCGCAAGCCCGCGTCGACGGCCGACACGCCGGAGGCGAGCGAAACCGGTAGTTCGTCCGTTGCTCCGCGCGTGACGAAGAAGCCGGCGGCGAAGAAGCCCGCCACGCCGCGTAAGCCCGCGGCACCTCGCAAGCCCGCGGCTCCGCGCAAGACCGCAGCATCTCGGCCGGCTCCGTCGACGGCGGCGGCTGCCGCCGAGACCACATCGACTCCCGCGCTGCCCGACGACATCGTCATTCCTCCGCGCCCGCCGCTTCCGGTCCCGGCTCCCCGCGTCGAGGATGCGCGCTCCGCTGACGACTCAGCGTCCACGAGCGATGCCGGTGAAGAGTCGCCGTCAGCCGGGGCTGCGGTCGAACCTGTGACGCCGACGGACGTCGCACCCGACGAGCAGACCCCTGCGGATGCTGTGGCGGAAGACTCTGCGCCCGCTGACGCCGCACCCGACGATGAGGCTCCCACCGAGCAGGCTCCGACGGATGCGGCGGCGGATCCGGTTGCCGCTGACACCGCACCCGAAGACCCGACTCCCGCCGACGTCGCGATCGAAGAGCCCGTCGTCGCCGACGACCAGGCCGTCGTCGCTGACGCAGAGCCGCTCGTCGACGAGTCGGCGGACGATGCCGCGACGACCGTCGAGGCTCTCATCGCCGACCCGGTCGACACCTCGGTCGACACCCCCGTCGAAGATCCCACCCCCGCAGATGTCGCCGTCGAGGAGCCCGCACTCGTCGACGAGGGCGACGGTGACCCCGATGCCGGCGCGGCGGCCGTGTCGCACCCCGTCGAGGAGCCTTCGCCGGGGCCTGACGATGCGCTCGACGAGCTGCTCACGACCGAGACCGACGAGCCTGCTTCCGGCGATCGTGTCGATGAGTCCGTGGACGCGGACGAAGAGCCGACCGCCGCGACGTCCACGGGCGCCGCAATCGGCGCCGCGGCGCTCGACGGCGCCCCCTCATCGACGGACGCCGACGAGGCCATCCCGGCTCTCGCTCTCCGCAACGTGACCAAGACCTTCGGTGAACTCCGCGCCGTCGACGGTATCGACCTGACGATCCCCGCGGGATCGTTCTACGGCCTCGTGGGTCCGAACGGTGCCGGCAAGACGACCACGCTGTCGATCATCGCGGGGCTCCTGCGGGCCGACGCGGGAACGGTCTCGATCAACGGCGTCGACGCCGCGAAGAACTCGCGCGCGGCGAAGAAGATGATCGGCGTGCTGCCGGACCGCCTCCGCACGTTCGATCGCCTCACCGGGCGTCAGCTTCTGTCTTACTACGGGGCCCTGCGCGGTCTACCTGCCGCTCTCGTCGAGAGTCGATCGGCCGACCTCGCGCGTGCCTTCGATCTGGTCGATGCCCTCGCGCGCCCCGTGTCCGATTACTCGGCCGGCATGACGAAGAAGGTCATGCTCGCCGGTGCGATGATCCACTCGCCCCGACTCCTGGTGCTCGACGAGCCCTTCGAAGCGGTCGACCCGGTCTCGAGTGCGGTGATCCTCGACATCCTCGGCGCCTACGTCGGCCACGGCGGAACGGTCATCCTCTCCAGCCACGGAATGGAACTGGTGGAGCGCGTGTGCTCGCGCGTCGCGGTCATCGTGTCGGGGCAGGTCCTCGCCGAGGGCACGGTCGACGAGGTACGGGGCGAGGCCAGCCTCGAACAGCGCTTCCTCGAGCTCGCGGGCGGTCTCGGCGACGTGGAGGGCCTGGAGTGGTTGCACACGTTCTCCGGCTGAGGCTGGCCATGATGCTCGGTGCCCTGAGGGGCGACCGAGACGACGTCCTCCGCCGAGTAGTGGGCCTCGTGCTGCTCGTCGCGGGCACCGTTTTCGCGGCCGTCAACGCAAGCGGGCTGGGTGAGGTCGATCGCCTCACCGCCGGCGTGGTCACGGTCCTCGCGGGTTCCGCGATCACGCTCGGGTTCGCGGTCGCACCGCCGGTCACGGCATCCGTCGATCCCCTCGATCCACGTCGGTTCGCCGTCGTCGGACCGGAGCCTCGACCCCTTGCCGGTGCGTTGCTGCTCGCCGGCTTCCTGAGCGTCCCGGTTTTCGCGGTGCTGGTGCTCGCCGTCAGCGTCGCGATCGCGTGGAGCGAGCAGGGCGTGGGGGCTCTCGCGAGCGTCGTGTCGATCGTGCTCGGGCTCACGACGTGCGTGCTGCTCGCGCGCGTCAGCATGGCGCTCGGCGCCCTGGTGAAGCGTCCCCGGCAGTCGCGCGAGCTGGCGGGTGTCTACCTCGTCGCCGTGCTCGTGGTGGTCGTGCCCGTCGCGGTCTTCCTCGGCTCCCTCGAGTGGCGAGGGACCGTCCCTTCACAGTTGGTGTCCGCCGCCGAGGCCCTGGCCTGGACGCCCGTGGGGGCGGCATGGGGGATCGCTCTCGCGCCGACGCCGGGTGCCGCCGTCGGGAGTGCTGTCGTGGCTGTCGCCACGGTCGCCGCTCTCACGGCGGTGTGGTTCATCCTGGTCCGCATCCTGCTCACGACCACGCCGCGGCCGGTGGCCGTGCGCGAACGAGGCGGTCTCGGCTGGTTCGCTCTGCTCCCCGGTACCCCGGGGGGTGCCGTCGCCGCGCGCAGCCTGTCGTACTGGCTGCGGGATCGCCGATACCTCGTCAACATCGTGGTCGTGCCGATCGCGGCCGTGCTGTCCATGGTCCCTCTCGTCGTGGCGGGTGTTCCTCTCGAGATGGCGGCGCTCCTGCCGGTGCCGATCATGGCGCTGTTCTTCGGATGGCTGCCCCACAACGACCTCGCGTACGACTCGACCGCCCTGTGGATGCACATCGCCAGCGGCGTCCGTGGTCTGTCCGACCGGATTGGGCGACTGGTGCCGGTGCTCCTCATCGGGCTCCCCATCCTCGCGGTCTCGATCCCGTTGGCGATCGTCGCTCACGGGCGATGGGCGTTCCTCCCCGCGCTGATCGGCGTCTGCGCTGCGCTGTTCCTGTCGGGTCTGGGCCTGTCGAGCATCTCCTCGGTCGTCGCGCCCTACGCCGTGTCCCGGCCCGGCGACAGCCCTTTCCAGCAGCCTCAGCGCACCGGTTCCGGCGGGGTGATCGCGCAGGCGCTCGTCATGCTCGGCTCGCTCCTCGCCGCGTCGCCGGCGATCTGGCTCGCCGGGCGGGCGTTGGCCTCCGACACGGAAGACGCTGTCGGTGCGCTCTGGGCCGGCCTGACGGCCGGAGTGATCGTCCTGGTGGTCGGCATCGCGGTCGGCGCGTTCCTGTTCGAGCGCCGCGGAACGCGTCTGATGGAGTTCGCCGAAGCCACCTGATCGATCGTCGTCGGGCGGGACCGGTCCGCACGGTGCGCTCCGCGGCTACACTGGCAGACCATGAGCACGCCTCTCGACAGTCCTGACAGCGGGGGCCTTGCGACCCTGGATCGTGAGCTCGAGGAGCTCATCCGCGAAGAGAACATCGAGCCGGGTGACCATGAGCGCTTCTCGCACTACGTCAAGAAGGACAAGATCCTCGAGTCCGCTCTCACCGGGAAGCCGGTGCGTGCGCTGTGCGGCAAGAAGTGGACTCCGGGTCGCGACCCCGAGAAGTTCCCGGTGTGCCCGCAGTGCAAAGAGATCTACGAGTCGCTGACCAAGTAGCGGCTGAGCTCGAGTAGCGGCTGAGCCGCCCGTTCCCGCGCGGCTTCAGCCCCTTGGCGTCGCCTCGCGGTACTCCGTCGCCAGGGCGGGGTCGGCCTTGCTGAGAGCGAGCGCTCGCACGGGGAGCTCCTCGCGCACGCGCGCGTGATGAGCCCGTGCGGCCTCGACGCCGCTGGGGCCGAGGGCTGCGGCATCCGCTTGTCCGTCCACCATGAGCGCGACCTGCAGTGCCCGCGCGTCCGGGTGCTCGGCGGCGGTGGCAAGTTCTTCGAAGCCGTCGCTGACGATGATGAGCTCCGACGTGGCCGTGCCCTGATCGAGCGTCCGGAAAGCGGCTTTACGGCCCCCGTGCGACGCCTTCTGCGTCGACGCCTTCGCGACGGCGACCCACGATCCGTCGGCTGCTTCGCGGGCGACGAGCTTGAAGACGAGGCCCGCCGTTGGAACCCCCGAGCCGGTGGCCACCGAGGTGCCGACGCCGTACGAGCCGACGGGGGAGGCCGCGAGGGCCGCGAGGGCGTATTCGTCCAGGTCGCTCGTGACGGTGATCCGTGTTCGGGTGGCGCCGAGCTCGTCGAGGAGGGCGCGCACCTCGCCCGCGACGATGGGGAGGTCGCCCGAATCGATGCGGACGCCGCCGAGCTCCGTTCCCGCCACGCGGACCGCGGTGCGGACCCCCTCCGCGATGTCGTAGGTGTCGATCAGCAGGGTCGTGTCGGTGCCGAGCGCCTCGATCTGGGAGCGGAAGGCGTCCTCTTCGCTGTCGTGGAGAAGCGTCCAGGCGTGCGCCGCGGTCCCCATGGTCGGTACGCCCCAGCGCCGGCCGGCTTCGAGATTGCTCGTCGCGGAGAAGCCCGCGATGTAGGCGGCGCGGGCCGCGGCGACCGCGGCCTCCTCGCTCGCACGCCGCGAGCCCATCTCGGCCAGGGGACGGTCACCGGCGGCCACGCTCATGCGCGCCGCGGCCGTCGCGACGGCCGAGTCGTAGTTCAGGATGCTGAGGGCCAGGGTCTCGAGAACCACAGCATCGGCGAACGTGCCCTCGATCGTCAGCAGCGGCGATCCCGGGAAGTAGACCTCGCCCTCGCGGTACCCGGTCACCGACCCGGTGAAGCGGTAGTCGGCGAGGTGGTCGATGGTCGTGGCATCCACGATCCGGTTGTCGCGCAGGAACCGGAGCTCGTCGTCGCCGAAGCGGAAGTCCTGAATGGCGTCGAGGAGTCTGCCGGTGCCGGCGACGACACCGAAGCGGCGGCCGCCGGACAGTCGGCGCCCGAACACCTCGAACACGCAGCGCCTCGTCGCCGTGCCGTCGCGGAGGGCCGCGTCGAGCATCGTGAGTTCGTAGCGGTCGGTGTGCAGGGCGGTGCTACGCGTCATGGCGTCAGCCTATTGCCGTCGCAGGTTCGTGCCGGCGCGCCGCGGCGCCGTGCGAAACTCCTGAGTTCTCGATCGATTCGTGCAGCAGAACGTGGACGTCGCCGCATCGAACCCCCGTTCTCAGGAGTTTCGCCCACGGGGCGGCCGGGCACCGCGGCCGCGCGACGACCGACGGGTAGGCTGAGTCGCGATGAATGACGCGCCGATCGGGATCTTCGACTCGGGGGTCGGCGGTCTCACCGTCGCCCGGGCCGTGTCGGCACAGCTGCCGCGCGAGTCGATCCTCTACATCGGCGACACCGCGCGCTCGCCCTACGGCCCGAAGCCCATCGCCGATGTCCGCAAGTACGCGCTCGAGGTGCTCGACACCCTCGTCGAGCAGGGCGTGAAGATGCTCGTCATCGCGTGCAACACCGCGTCGGCCGCAATGCTCCGCGATGCGCGTGAGCGGTACGACGTGCCGGTCGTCGAGGTCATCGGGCCCGCCGTGCGTACCGCGATGTCGACCACGCGCAACGGCCGCATCGGGGTGATCGGCACCGTCGGCACGATCGGTTCGCGCGCCTACCAGGACATGCTCGAGGTCAACGAGCGCCTGACAGTCTTCGCCGAGGCGTGCCCGCGTTTCGTCGAGTTCGTCGAGGCGGGGGTCACCGACTCGCCCGAGGTCCTCGCCACGGCCGAGCAGTACCTCGCTCCTCTCCGTCACGCCGGTGTCGACACCCTCGTGCTCGGCTGCACCCACTACCCGTTCCTCGAGGGAGCCATCAGCTACGTGATGGGACCCGAGGTCAGCCTCGTCTCGAGCGACAGCGAGACCGCGAAGGACGTCTACCGTCAGCTCGTCTCGCGCGACCTGCTCGCGAGTCCGGATGCCGTCCCCACCTCCCACTACGAGGCCACCGGCTCCTCGGCCGACGACTTCGTGCGACTGGCCCACCGCCTCATGGGCCGCGAGGTGCGCGACGTGCAGCTCGTGCAGACCGGCGCCATCGACCTGCCGCGCTGAGGCGTGGCATCCACTCCCCGTTCCTCAGGAGGACCCATGACCCGCAAAGACGGCCGTACGACCGACCAGCTCCGCCCCGTGACGATCGAGCGCGGCTGGTCCGCGCACGCCGAGGGCTCGGCGCTCATCACGTTTGGCGGCACGAAGGTGCTGTGCACCGCCTCGTTCACCAACGGCGTGCCGCGCTGGCTGACCGGCAAGGGCAAGGGGTGGGTCACGGCCGAGTACGCGATGCTGCCGCGCGCGACGAACAGCCGCAATGACCGCGAGAGCATCAAGGGCAAGGTCGGCGGCCGCACGCACGAGATCTCGCGTCTGATCGGCCGTGCCCTCCGCGCGGTCGTCGACACCAAGGCCCTCGGCGAGAACACGATCGTCATCGACTGCGACGTGCTGCAGGCCGACGGCGGGACGCGCACCGCGGCGATCACGGGCGCGTACGTCGCCCTCGCGGATGCCATCGCCTGGGGCCGCGAGAAGAAGTTCATCGCGCAGCGTTCCGAGGTCCTCATCGACTCGGTGTCGGCCGTGTCGGTCGGGATCATCGACGGCGAGCCGATGCTCGATCTCGCCTACGTCGAGGACGTGCGCGCCGAGACCGACATGAACGTCGTCGTCACCGGCCGTGGGCTGTTCGTCGAGGTGCAGGGCACCGCCGAGGGCGCGCCGTTCGACAAGGCGGAGCTCGACCGTCTGCTCGAGTTGGGCGTGAACGGCTGCGCCGAGCTCCGCGGCATCCAGACCGCCGCTCTCGAGGGCTGAGATGCCTCGCGTCGTTCTGGCCACGCACAACGCGCACAAGGTCGAGGAGTTCCAGGCGATCGTCGCCGCGGTTCGTCCCGACCTCGAGGTCGTCGGATACGACGGGCCCGAACCCGTCGAGGACGGGGTGACCTTCGCCGCGAACGCGCTCATCAAGGCGCGTGCGGCCGCGGCGCACACGGGACTGCCCGCGCTGGCCGACGACTCGGGTATCGCCGTCGACGTGCTCGGCGGATCGCCCGGGGTGTTCTCGGCGTACTGGGCGGGGCACAAGAAGGACTCGACCGCCAACCTCGAGCTGCTCCTCGACCAGCTCTCCGACGTCGCCGACCCGCACCGCACGGCGCAGTTCGTCTCGGTGATCGCGCTCGTCCGGCCTGACGGCCACGAGGACACGGTCGAGGGGCGCTGGCCCGGACGCCTGGCGATGGCGCCCGCCGGGCCGGGTGGATTCGGATACGACCCGATCTTCCTTCCCGACGGCCAGGCGCCGGGTGAGGAGCGGACCGTGGGGGAGTGGTCCGCGGATGAGAAGAACGCGGAATCCCACCGGGCGCGGGCGTTCCGTCACCTCGTGCCCCTCTTGGAGACACTCTGACCGTGTAGGAAGGAAGCGTGAAGCCGCTCCCGTCGGTGTCGATCATCGTGCCTGCCTTCAACGAGGAGGCGGTGATCGCGCAGTGCCTCGAAGCGATCGTCCGGCAGACGGTTCCCGCCACCGAGGTGCTCGTCGTCGACAACCGGTCGACGGATGGCACGCGGGCCGTGGTCGAGCGATTCATCGCGGAGCACCCGGGTTCCGGCATCCGTCTCCTGCGTCAGGACGAGCGGCAGGGTCTGGTGCCGACCCGGAACCTGGGGATGGATGCCGCGACCGGCGACGTCCTCGGACGTATCGACGCCGACACCGCGATCAAGCCCGACTGGGTCGCTCAGGTGTCGCGGGTGTTCGCGTCGGGCGAGGTCGACGCCGCCTCGGGTCCGGTCGAGTACTACGACCTGCCGCTCCGGGCTATCGGTCAGCAGATCGACGATGCGTTCCGTCGCCTCCAGGTACGTCTGGCGGGGGACTTCGTCTTCCTCTTCGGCAGCAACATGGCCGTGCGGGCAGACGCCTGGCACGACGTGCGAGAGCACCTCTGTGACGACGAAGAAGACATCATGCACGAAGACCTCGACATCGCCGTGCACCTCGCTCTCGCCGGCCGCCGCATCGGGTACTTCTCGAACATGGTGGCCGGCATCGGAGCGCGGCGTCTCGACGACCGGCCCCGCGATTTCCGCCGGTACATCGATCGTTTCGAGAACACGTACTCGGCTCACGGCATCCGTGATGTGCGCCTGCGCGCGCCGATGGCGATCTTCCTCGGGGTGTACCCCGCGTTGCACGCGCACCGGCGGATCCAGGCGCAGCTCGCGGGACTGCGGCGCTGAGCCGTCGAGAGCGACACCCGTTCTCATTCCCGACTACCGCGAAAACACGCGGGTGATCGCGCCTCCCACCTAGCCTGGAGCTATGCACGATCACGCTCCCGCCGGTGGCATCCGCGATGCCAGCAACCGGCGTCTGCTCGCCACCGCCCTGACGCTCACGGCGTCGGTGATGGTCGTGCAGATCGTCGGCGCGATCCTGTCGGGCTCCCTCGCGCTGCTCGCCGACGCCGCGCACATGTTCACTGACGCCGCGGCGCTGGTCGTCGCCCTCGTCGCGACGGCGATCGCCTCGCGCCCCGCGGACGACCGCCGGACCTTCGGGTATCAGCGCGCCGAGGTCCTCGGGGCGCTCGCGAACGGCGTGATCCTGATCGTCCTGTGCGCCTGGGTCGGTATCGAGGCCGTCCAGAGGCTCCTGGCCCCCGCCGAGGCCGAGGTCGAGGGCGGTTTGATGCTCGTCGTGGCCGCGGTCGGCATGGTCGCGAACGCGATCTCGATGTGGCTGCTCGGCCGAGCGCAGAAGCGGAGCATCAACGTCCGCGGCGCGTACCTCGAGGTCCTCGGCGACCTCGTGGGGTCCATCGCGGTGATCATCGCGGCGATCGTGATCGTCACGACCGGTTTCACACAGGCGGATGCCATCGCCTCCCTGCTGATCGCGGTCCTCATCGTCCCGCGGGCCCTCGGCCTGCTGCGCGAGGTGGTCGTCGTGCTGACCGAGTCGGCGCCCGTCGACGTCCAGGTGGCGGAGATCCGTCAGCATCTGCGCGACACCGACGGTGTCGTGGACGTCCACGATGTCCACGTGTGGCAGCTCACGCGCGGGGCGCCGGTCTTCAGTGCGCATGTGATCGTCGAGGACGCGGCGTTGACCGACGGGCGCGCGGCGCGCATCCTGGAGTCATTGCAGGGGTGTCTCGCCGACCACTTCGATGTGGAGCACTCGACCTTCCAGCTCGAGCCGGCGGGCCACGTCGAGCACGATTCGCGTCACGCGTAGCTCCGCCGGACCTCGCCGCGCCGCGCATCGCGGTTTCGATGTGTCAGTACGGTCCCGGAGCGCGGTAGAGCGTGGCGTACTCGGCGTCGCAGGAGGTCAACACGAACCCCTTGGCCCACCCGTAGCCGAGGATCAGCTTGCCGTCAGGGTAGAGGCGCGTGATCTTCCCCTCCGTCTCGATGTGGACGAAACGGTCCGCGTCCATCCACCACCTCGCGTCTCCCGTGGTGACGGCAGCATCTCCCGACACGCACAGCCGTCCGGCCGCGTTCCGCTGGACGTCGTCTCCGACGGTCACTGCAACGAGCTCCGCGCTGCCGTCCGTTCGAAGAGTGAGCGACGAGCCCTCGGCGGTATAGGTGACGGGGAGATGGACTTGATGCTCGAGCGTGGCGAGAGCATCCGCCGTCTTGACCGACGCATCGATTTGACCGAGAGCGAAGAAACCCACGACGACGATGATGGCGGTGGCCGCCCACGGCAGCCATCGGCGGTGGCGACGACGATGGCGTGCCAGCAGAAAAGTCAGCAGCGACAGGACGATGATGACGCCGAAACCGGCGATCCAGATTCCGGCCAGCTGGAGGTCGAGATCGTCGATGAACACGCGACCAGGCTAGCCAACACGACCCGCACAGCGTCGCCGGAACGACCGACCCCTCAGCCCTCCCGCACCACCTCGTCCGGGCTCTTGTCCGGCCGCAGCCCGCGCCAGCGGGCCTGGCGCAGGATGCCGTCCGGAGTGAACTGCGCGAACTCCACCTCGGCGACGAGTTGTGGTCGAACCCAGATCGCATCCCGGGCGTCGGCCGCAGGGACGCCCACGAACGGGTCGGTGTCGCTCCCGAGCGGTCCGAGGAGCTCGCTCAACCGTCCGAGGGTCTGCTCCGTGAAGCCCGATCCGACGCGACCCGCGTAGCGAAGCCCGTCCGCGCTCGGCACGCCCACGAGCAGCGAGCCGATCGTGCCGCGGCGATTGCCCTTGCCCGGACGCACTCCACCGATCACGACCTCCTGCGTCCGGGTGTGCTTGACCTTGAGCCACTGCTCCGATCTTTCGCCGCGGCGGTACGTCGATCGCGGGTCTTTCACCACGACCCCCTCGAGGCCGAATCGGCCGCTCGTCGCGACAGCGGCATCCACATCGTCGAACACCGGCGGAACGACGATCGGAGGTCGGGCGTCTCGCGTGAGCGCCTCCAGGATGCCGCGGCGTTCGGCGAGCGGCAGGGCCGAGACGTCGCGCCCGTCCGCGGCGAGCACGTCGAATAGGTACAGCTGTACGGGGGTGCGGCGCGCCTCGCGCTCGATCTCGCGTGGTTGGGCGAGGTTCATCCGCTTCTGCAGCAGCGGGAAGCTCGGCCGCCCCTGCGCGTCGAGGGCGACGATCTCGCCGTCGATAACCGCGGGGTCGGGTCCGAGGCCGAGGTCGACGGCGGTCAGGTCGGGGTACGTCGCGGTGAGGTCGTTGCCGTTGCGTGAGCGCAAGCGCAGGCGATGGCCGTCCCAGAGACCGATCCCGCGGATGCCGTCCCACTTCATCTCCACCCACGCGCGGTCCCACCGCTCGGCGGCGGCGCGGGCGATTCCGGGTGTCGCCGACACCGCCAGCATGGGGCGGAGATCCGCCGCGGCCGGCAGGGACGGCTCCGAACGATCTGCGCCGCCATCGCCGTGGTCGAGGGGGACGACCGGCTCGCCGTCGCTCTGCGGCCGGCCCGCGGCATCCGTCTTCATGCGGTGGAGAAGCCACTGCGACTTCTCGCCGTGTCCTTCGGTGCGGATCAGCGCCAGGCGCACGCGGCCGAGGGGACCGTCGTCGCGGCCCTGAAGGGTGGCGATCACCTCGTCGTCACGCCATTTTTCGAGCTCGTAGGTACCCGTTTCCCAGACGGTCATGATGCCGGCCCCGTACTCGCCGCGGGGGATCTCGCCGGCGAAGTCGAGGTACTGCATCGGATGGTCCTCGGTCATCACCGCGAGGCTGTTCTTCGCCGTCGTCGCCGGCACGCCCTTGGGGACGGCCCAACTGACGAGCACGCCGTCGTGTTCGAGCCGCAGATCCCAGTGCAGGCGCGAGGCGTGGTGCTCCTGGATGACGAAGCGGGGGAGTCCCTTCGCCGCGTGCTCTGCGTGCGGGGCTTCCGGGACAGGTTCGGGGGTCCGGGCCGCCGTGCGCTTGGAGATGTACGAGCGCAGGGGACCGGCGTCGCGTTCGACCGCTGCGAGCGGATCGCCCGCGCGTTCGAGAACCTCGGTGAAGAGCAGGTGTCGGAGCCCCGGATCGTCCAGTTCTTCCCACGTGCGCGGAGCGGCGACCGTCGGCTGCGCGCGTCCGCGGAGCGAGTAGGGCGCGATGGTCGTCTTCGACCCGTTGTTCTGGCTCCAGTCGATGAACACCTTCCCCGGACGTGCTGCCTTCGACATCTGGCTCACGACGAGGTCGGGGTGGTCGGCCTCGATCGCCCGCGCGAGCTCCTTCGCGATCGCGCTGGCCGCCTCACTCGTCGGTCGACCGTCGAGGTGGGCGTAGAGGTGGATCCCCTTGCTGCCGCTGGTGACCGGCAGAGGGTCGAGACCCATGTCGTTCAGAATCGCTCTCGCCCATCGGGCGACCTCGGCGCACTCGGCGAGACCGACGCCCGGACCGGGGTCGAGATCGAGCACCAGCCGGTCGGGATTCCGCCGTTCCCCCTCGGGCGAGAACCGCCATTGCGGCACGTGCAGCTCAAGACTCGCGACCTGCGCGAGATAGACGAGCGTGGGGAGGTCGTCGACGAGGGGGTAGTCCTTCGCGCCCGACGAGTGGTCGATGGGAAAGCGGCGCACCCACGCGGGAGCGCCGGGCTCGAGGGCTTTCGCGAAGAACGGTTCAGCCGGATCGGCCTCCGTGCCCACGCCGTCCGGCCAGCGTTTGCGGGTGACGGGTCGTCCAGAGACGTGGGGGAGCAGGCGCGGGGCGATGCGCGAGTAGTAGTCGATGACCTCGCCCTTGGTCGTCCCGGTCTCGGGGTAGAGCACCTTGTCGAGGTTCGACAGGCGCAGCCGGTGACCGCCGATGCGCACCGTCTGCTCCGTCATCGACCCAGCGTAGAGCGGGGAGGGGGCCGGATGCCGAGGGGGTTGCGGGCGAGGCTCGTG
>NZ_LDRU01000080.1 GCF_001476285.1 Microbacterium testaceum
ACCCCCGGAACGCCCGGCACCCCCGGAACGCCGGGAACCCCCGGGGGTCACACCATCACTGGCGGCACCCCCGTCGTCGGCTCGGTCGCTTCGACGAGCTCGGTGACGCCGCTCTCGACGAACGCCGCGAAGACGCTCGCGGTCACCGGGACCGACGGCTCCACGGCCCTCGGACTCGGTATCGCCGGCCTGCTCGCGCTGCTGATGGGAGGCGTGCTGCTGCGCCGCCGCCGCTCGCTCTCGTGAATCGCTGAGGGCACTGACCCTCGGCGGAAGACACCGGATGCCGACGCGCTGTCGCGGCATCCGGTGTCGTGGCGCGCTCGGAACCCGGTGTCGTGCAGCGCGCCGACGTTGTCAGTCGGCCAAGCGCCAATCGTCGAAGCTGAACCCCGGCGACACGAGGCAGCTCACCACGACCTCGGTGTGGCCCGAGGGCCGTGCCGCCTGCCACACCCCCGCCGGAACGGTGTGCTGCAGCACGTGACCGGCGGCGAGGTCGGGGCCCAGCGTGATCGTCTGCGCCTCGGCCGGCTCGGTGCCCGATCCCCCGAGCGACAGTTCGAGCGCACCGGGTCCGTGCCACAGCCACACCTCGTCGCTCGTGACGACGTGCCACGCGCTGCGCTCATCGGGCTGCAATAGGTAGTGGATGCAGGTCGCCGCGGGTCGCTCACCCGCGGGGGTGTCGACGGCGTACGACCCCGTCCACATGCGACGGAACCACCCGCCCTCCGGGTGCGGCTCGAGGTCGAGCAATCGCGCGGTCTGCGGGCGGTCGTCCCCCGCGCCGGCGGTCTCATCACGGTCGGTCATGCGCGCACTCCTGTCTCGCGGATGAAGGCGGGCGAGGTGAAACGCGCCTCGCCGTCGATGAATGTCGCGGCCGCGGTCGCAGACCCGGCCACAACGAGGTGTTCGATCGTGGCATCCACCTCCGACACCGGGATGTCGAAGAACGCCAGGTCCGCCACCGCCCCCACCGCGAGGTAGCCCGTGCGCGTGGGACCGGTGTCGAGGCCCATCGCGTGCGCCCCGCCCAGAGTCGCCGCGCGCAGCAGCAGCTCCGACAGGTCGCGACCGGTGTAGCCCTGCGCCCGCGCGAGCCGGTGCAGCGCGGCGACATCGGCGAGCAGATCGAGCGACGGGGACGACGACAGCGAGTCCGTGCCGACCGCCAGCGCGTTGCCCTCGACGAGGTACGCGGCCACCGGCGGCTCGTCGAGTCCTATGACGGCATTGGACCGCGGGCAGAGCGCCACGGTGGTCCCCCGCGCGCGGAGCGTCGCGCGGTCGCGGGCGGTCATGTAGACGCCGTGCGCGATGTGGCAATCGGGTCCGAGCACACCGAGCTCGTCGACGAACTCCGTCGCCCCGGTGCCGAATCCCTGCTCGCGCAGCGCCTGGAAGCTGGCCGGACGCTGCTCGCGCCACGGGGCCGCCTCGCCGTGCTCCCGTTCGAACGCGGCCTCGCCGAGGTGAATGTGGAGGCGACTCCCCCGCTCGCGCACGATGTCCGGGATCTCCAGCAGCGGCTCGACGTCGAGCGAATACGGCGCGTGCGGCGAGAGACCGGTCCCGGGCGGCGAGGGCAGCGCGTCGAGGCGCGCTTCGACCTCCGCGCGGCCTCGTTCGGCCCACGCGTCGTTGGTCCAGCTCATCACCTCCCAGTAGGTGATCCCGTGCAGACGAGCGTCGTGCAGCGCCGAGGCGGCCTCGACGTCGGTGACGACATCGGCGACGGCGGTGGTGCCGGCGGCGATCATCGCGTTCGCTCCGGCTCTGGCATCCGCTCCCCAGTCGTGGGGAGTCTCGTACACGACCTGGAACGCGCGCGCCCAGTCGTCGAAGCCGCCGTACGTGCCGCGGCCCACCTCGGCCATGCCGGTGTACTGCAGATGCGCGTGCGCGTTGACGAGCCCGGGAGTGAGGACACCCGACCAGTGCACCTCGTCGAAAGGGATCCCGCGGGTGCGCAGCTCGTGCACGACCCACTCGCGCTCCCCCACGTGCCGGATGCGCCCCGCCGCCACGGCGATCGCCCCACCTCGGATGGGCGGGGCGGTGATCGGCAGAACGAGGGATGCCGAGTACACGACGACTCGACCGGCACGCTCTTGCACGGCGTCAGCCTAGGGTCGCGGTGTGACGGGCGTGTGTCGCGAGGCTCGCTCCCACGGTTGGGGCGCACTCCTCCCCTTGGGGCGCGGAACACCCCGCCCCGAACCGCAGACCACGCCCCAAACCCCGGGTACGCGAAAAGGCCCCGCCCTGCCGAAGCAGGAGCGGGGCCGAATCGTGCGTCGCGAATTACTTCGCGGCGACCACCTGGAGGGTGATCACGGCGGTGACGTCGTCACGCAGGCGAACGGTCGCCTCGTGCTCGCCGACCGACTTGATCGCCGAGGTGATCTGGATCTTGCGCTTGTCGAGCTCGCCGAGCCCTGCGGCCTTGACGGCGTCGGCGACGTCGCCCGGCTTGACCGAACCGAACAGGCGACCCTCGTTGCCGGCCTTGACCGACAGCTTGACCGTGTTCGACTCGAGCGTGTTCTTCAGGGCCACGGCGTCTTCGTGCGCGTGGATCGCGCGGGCCTCGCGAGCGGCGCGGATCGACGCGACCTGCTTCTCGCCACCGCGGCTCCAAGCCACGGCGAAGCCCTGCGGGATGAGGTAGTTGCGGGCGTACCCGTTCTTGACCTCGACAACGTCACCGGCGCTACCGAGCCCGGTGACCTCATTCGTGAGAATCAGCTTTGCCATCGGGTGCTCCTTAGCGGCCGGCGCCGGCGTAGGGCAGGAGAGCCATCTCGCGCGCGTTCTTGATGGCGCGGGCGATCAGGCGCTGCTCCTGCACGGAGACACCGGTGATACGACGGGCGCGGATCTTCCCGCGCTCCGAGATGAACTTGCGGAGGGTTGCGACGTCCTTGTAGTCGATGACGCCGACGCGGATCGCCTTCGCGGGGGCTGCGTTCTTCGCGCCCTTCCGCGGCTTGCGGCGGTCGCCAGTGGCCTTTCCAGCCATGCTTCCTTCTTTCGTGTGGTTCGGATGCCGAGCCGGTCACGCGGACCGGGGTGTGGCATCCGGAATTTCAGGGGGTCGTCGTGCTCGCGAGAGCGCGGCGAAGATCAGAACGGGGTGTCGTCTCCGTAGGAACCAGGAGTGCTCCACGCGTCGGCGCCGCTGTTGCCGCTGTTCGAGCCGGGGGTCGACCACGGCTCGTCGTTGGACTGCTGCACCTGCGGGCGCTGACCGCCGCCACCGCCGCCGCCGGAAGCGGCACGGGTGACCTGCGCGGTCGCGTAGCGGAGCGAGGGGCCGATCTCATCGACTTCGAGTTCGATGGAGGTGCGGTTGTTGCCCTCGCGGTCCTGGTACGAACGCTGCTTGAGGCGACCGGTCGCGATGACACGGCTGCCCTTCGTCAGCGAACCGGCGACGTGCTCGGCGAATTCGCGCCACACCGAGGCACGCAGGAACAGCGCCTCGCCGTCTTTCCACTCGTTCGCCTGACGGTCGAACGTGCGGGGAGTCGACGCGATGGTGAAGTTCGCGACCGGAAGACCGTTCTGCGTGTAGCGCAGCTCGGGGTCGGCCGTGAGGTTGCCCACAACGGTGATGACGGTTTCGCCGGCCATCGTCGTTACTTCGCAGCCTTCTCGGCGGACTCGACCTTGCGGGGAGCGGCGGCCTTGCGGGCGGCCTTCTCTTCGGAACGCTTGGCTTCGGCGGCGACCTGAGCGATCGCTTCTTCGGCACGGAGGACCTTGGTGCGCATGATCTGCTCGTTCAGCTTGAGCTGACGATCGAGCTCGTTCGTGGCCTCGCTGGTCGCGACGAAGTTGACGACGGCGTAGATGCCCTCGTTCTTCTTGCGGATCTCGTAGGCGAGACGACGGCGGCCCCAGATGTCGACCTTGTCGATGGTTCCTCCATCGGCCGTGATGACCTTGAGGAATCCGTCGAGCTTCGGAGCGACCTGGCGCTCGTCGACCTCGGGATCGAAGATGACCATGAGTTCGTACTGGTGCGTCACTAACCCACCTCCTTCGGACTAGAACGGCTGACGGGCATTTCCCGGCAGCAGGAGGGTGTGTTGCACGTCGTCGTGGGCTTATACGCGCATGGACGTCGCCAGACAACCTTCATAGTCTAACGGATGCCACCTCGCTCGGCGGAATCGTCCTGGGTAACGTGGATGCGAGTCACGACCGTGGGGGGACGGATGCCGGGAATTCGACCGTTCGACGCACGCGCTCTGGTGGAACCCGTCGACACCGCCGCGGCGAAGGCTTTCACGACCCGGCTGCGCCGAGAGGGTCGCATCAACGAGGGCGGCAAGGTCGCCGCGATCGTCGTCTACATCGTGATGCTCGTCTTCATCGGCGGATTCGCGCTCGTCGGGCTGTTCTTCCTCATCGTCTTCGCGTCGGTGCTCAAAGAGGGTGCGATCTTCATCGGCATCCTGTTCGGTCTTCCGGTGCTGCTGTGCGTCGGGGTGATCGTCGGGGCGTTCTTCTTCGGGCTGCGCGGCGACCGCATCGCGCAGGAGCGCCGCTGGCGGCTCGCGCGCTTCGCGCAGGCCGTGAGCATGGAGTACGTGCCGTCGATCAGCGAGCCCCCGCTGCCGGGCTCGATCTTCTCGCGCGGGAGCGGGCGGACCGCCGTCGACGTGCTGCGCGGACGGGAGCCGCGGTTCGTCGAGGTCGGCAACTACCGATACACGGTGAGCAACGGGAAGAACCAGACGACCGTGCGGTGGGGGTACATCGCGATCAAGCTCAACGTGCCCCTCCCCCACATCGTCCTGGACGCTTCGGGCAACACCATCTCACTCGGCACGTTCGGCCGCGACCAGCACCTCAGCCTCGAGGGCGACTTCGACCGGTACTTCCGGCTGTACTGCCCGCAGGGGTACGAGCGCGACGCGCTGTATCTCTTCACCCCCGACGTGATGGCGCGTTTCATCGACAACGCGGCCGTGTTCGATGTCGAGATCGTCGACGACTGGCTGTTCCTGTACTCGTCGGACGACATGTCGACCCTCGACCCCGGGCGCTGGGCCTGGACGTTCTCTCTCCTGTCAGCCCTGCTCGACAAGCTCGCGCAGTGGGAGCGCTGGCGCGACGACCGGCTGCTGCCGGCCGCCGATCCAGGCGTGCCGTGGGGGCCGGGGGCGAGCGCTATGCCGGGCGCGGGCGCTGCGGCGGGCCCGGGCGCGCCGGGTCTCGCGGCCCCGAGCGGAGGGATGCCGGGAGGCGTGGCATCCGCTCCCATCCCCGTCGCGCCGCTGCCACTGTCGGCGCCGCCCGGCGTCGCTCCCCCGGGTCAGCGCCTGCGCCGGGGCGTTCCCTGGTTGGCGCTCGGGATCATCGGTGGCGTGCTGGCGCTGGGTTTCGTCCTGATCGGCGCGTTCCTGCTCCTCCCCGTCCTGTTCCTGCCCTGACGGGCGGTACGGCGCCGGGTGAGCACGGCTCGGTAACGTGGGCCGCGCACGACGAGACCCTCTGAGGAAGGTGTGCCCGTGGCATCCGGAACTCCCCCGTTCGACCCGACGCCCCTGACCGCGCCCGTCGACCGCGCCGAGGTGCGCGCGTTCACGGCCCAGCTTCGGCGGAGCGGAGCGTTGCGGACGAGGTGGCTCTCGGGTGCCGTCCTGGCGATCATCGGCGGGGCCATCGTGCTCTTCACGGTCCCGACGCTGCTCGCCCTGGTATCGACGATCGCGTCCGGCACGAACACGATCAGTCCGGTCTCGATCTTCTTCGTGCTGTTCCTCGTCGCGGTCATCGCGCTGATCGTCGTGGCGATCGTGCGCGCGTTCCACGGACGCGCCGAGCGGCGATTCCGGCTGGACCGCTTCGCCCGCGCGAACGGGCTCGAATGGCGCGGAGACGTCGACGACCCGCCCCTGCCCGGCATGATCTTCGACCAGGGCCACTCGCGCGAGGCGAGCGACGTCGTGAGCGGATATCGTCCGCGGTTCATCGAGGTGGCGAACTACGCGTACAAGACCGGCTCCGGCAAGAGCGAGACGACGCACAAGTGGGCCTACGTCGCGATCCGACTCGACACCCCGCTCCCCCACATCGTCCTGGATGCCGTGGGCAACAACGGTCTGTTCGGGGGCTCGAATCTGCCCATCACGTTCACGCGCGGCCAGCGCCTCGGGCTCGAGGGCGACTTCGACAAGCACTTCGCGCTCTACTGCCCCGAGGGATACGAGCGCGACGCGCTCTACCTCTTCACCCCCGACGTCATGGCGCGCTTCGTCGACAACGCGGCCGCCCTCGACGTCGAGATCGTCGACGACTGGCTGTTCCTCTACGCGCGGCGCGACCTCTCGACCCTCGACCCGCGGACGTGGGAGTGGCTCTTCACGACCGTCCAGGCCATCGAGGAGAAGGTCGCGCAGTGGGCACGGTGGCGCGACGAGCGGCTGCAGGCATCCGCGGCGGCGGCGCGCCCTGGGGCGGTCGGGACCGCCATGCCCCTGCTCACTCCCCCGCCGGCGGGCGTCGCTCCGCAGGGGCGGCGCCTCAAGCGCGGCGTCTCGTGGCTGACGGTCGCGATCGGTGTGATCGTCGTCGGGTACTGGATCGTGAGCATCGTCTCGGACGTGTTCCTCCGCTGACCCACGTCGCCCCCGCGCACCGACCGCGCTCGCGCCTCCCGTTGAGTGTCCAAGACACGCCGTAATGCGCCCGGGAGTTACGGCGTGTTCTGGACACTCAACACGGGGCCGCGGGCGGCGCAGGGGCGCGGCGCGCGCGGTCAGTGGGCGGACCAGCCGCCGTCCATCGTGTAGCTCGCGCCCGTGACCATCCCGGCGTCGGGACCCGCGAGCCAGAGAGCGAGGGATGCCACCTCGTCGGGCTCCACGAGTCGCTTGATCGCGGCATCCTGAAGCAGCACCTTCTCCAAAACCTCGCTCTCCGGGATGCCGTGGGCTTTCGCTTGATCAGCCAGCTGTTTCTCAACGAGCGGCGATCGCACGTACCCCGGATCGATGCACACGCTCGTGACCCCGTGGGGGCCACCCTCGAGCGCCGTGGTCTTGGACAGGCCCTCGAGGCCGTGCTTTGCCGTGACGTACGCCGACTTATATGCCGATGCGCGTATGCCGTGCACGCTCGACATGTTGAGCACGCGCCCGAATCCGCGCTCGTACATCCCCGGCAGAGCCGCACGGATGAGGAGGAAGGGGGCCTCGAGCATCAGCCGCAGCATGAACGCGAACCGCTCGGGGTCGAACTGCTCGATCGGGCTGACGTGCTGGATGCCGGCGTTGTTGACGAGGATGTCGACGTCCAGGCTCAGCTCACGGAGCGCGACCGTGTCGGAGAGGTCGACCCCCCATGCACGACCGCCGATCTCCCCCGCCACGCGCTCGGCGGCTTCGCGGTTGACGTCGGCCACGGTCACCTGGGCTCCGGCATCCGCGAATCTCCGCGCGACCGCCTCGCCGATGCCGCTCGCTCCCCCGGTCACGAGCGCGCGGCGTCCGGTCAGGTCGATGCTCATGCGGTCTCCTTGCTCGCCGGGCGGTCCGAACGCGCCGCGTCGGCCGCGTCGATGGCGTGCAGCGAGATGCCGCGCGTTTCCTTCAACGACAGCACGGTCAGGGCGGTGATGACGCACGCCACGACGATGTACATCGCGATCGGCAGCCACGAGCCGAAGTCACGAAGCCACTGCGTCGCGAGGATCGGCGCGAGCGAACCGGCGAGGATCGCGGTGACCTGGGCGCCGAGCGAGACGCCCGAGTACCGCATGCGCGTCGGGAAGAGCTCGGCCATGACCGCGGGCTGCGGCGCGTACATGCCGGCGTGGAACACGAGGCCGACCGCCACGGCGGCGACGATGAGCACGGGGTTGAGCGTGTCGAACATCGGGAAGGCGAAGAAGGCCCAGGTCGCGCTGAGAATCGCACCGGCGAGGTAGACCGGACGACGCCCGACGCGGTCAGCGAGGCGGCCGAGGGGCGGGATCACGGCGAAGTGGATCACGTGGGCGATGAGCAGCGCGAGCAGGAGCTGGCTCGTGTCGTAGGAATGCACGACCTTCAGGTAGACGATCGAGAAGCTCACGACGATGTAGTAGACGATGTTCTCCGCGAAGCGGACCCCCATCGCCTGCGCGACACCCTTCGGGTAGCGGCGAAGAACCTCGACGACACCGAACGACGTCGCCTTCTCCTTCTCGACCTGCGCCTTCGCCTCGAGGAAGATCGGCGCCTCTTCGACGTGCGTGCGGATGTAGAAGCCGACCAGCACGATCACCGCCGACAGCCAGAACGCGATACGCCAGCCCCAGTCGAGGAAGGCCGCGGGGCTCAGCACGAACGACGTGACCAGCAGCACCATCGTCGCGAGCAGGTTGCCGACGGGCACCGCCGCCTGCGGCCAGCTCGACCAGAAGGCGCGCTGCTTGTCCGGGCTCTGCTCCGCCACGAGGAGGACGGCGCCGCCCCACTCTCCGCCGACGGCGAAGCCCTGGATGAAGCGGAGGGCCACGAGCATCGCGGGGGCCCAGTATCCGACGCTCGCGAAGCCGGGGAGGCATCCCATCAGGAAGGTCGCCGCGCCGACGATGACGATCGTCGCCTGCAGCGTGGGCTTGCGACCGAAGCGGTCACCGATCTGCCCGAACACGATGCCGCCGAGCGGACGGGCGACGAAGCCGACCGCGTAGGTGACGAACGCCGCGATGATCCCGTCGAGCGGCGAGCCCGACGACGGGAAGAAGAAGGTGCCGAAGACGAGGCTCGCGGCGGTGGCGTAGAGGAAGAACTCGTACCACTCCACGACCGTGCCGGCCATGGACGCGGCGACGACGCGCCGGATGGGGGTGGTGGGGGCTGCGCCGCGGCGGCTGGTGATGGGGGATTCCATGCTGCTCCTTCGGTGTCGACGGTGACATCCGCGGTTCAGTCTGCGGCGCGGGATTGTGAGCGGCAATGCCCAGTCCCGCGTCCCCGCTGTGCAGAATTGCACACATGGATGCCAGTTCCGTGCGCGCCGACGACCTCTTGATGCTGCTCGCAGTCGCGCGCACCGGGCGCTATACCGCCGCGGCACAGCTGCGAGGCGTCGACCACACGACCGTTGCGCGCCGAATCTCCGCGCTCGAGGACGCCCTGGGCGGCCGCGTCGTGTCGGCGTCCGGCCGCGGCTGGGAGCTGACGACCCTCGGGCAGCACGCCGTCGAGACCGCGGGCCGCATCGAGGCGGCGATGTCGCACCTCGCTGGCGGGGGAGTCGAGCCCGACCCCGTGTCGGGTGTGGTGCGCATGTCGGCGACCGATGGGTTCAGCGCCTACATCGCGGCTCCCGCGGTCTCGGCGCTGCGTCAGCGGCATCCGGATCTCTCCGTCGAGATCGTCACGGCCCAGAGACGGGCGGCCCTGCACCCGGGGCTCGACATCGAAGTGGTCGTGGGCGAACCGCAGTCGTCGCGGGGGCACGCGATCGAGCTGGGGCGGTACACACTCGGTCTCTACGCGTCTTCCGCGTACCTCGCCCGGGCGGGGCGCCCCGCTCGCGTGGAAGACCTCGAGCGGCACCGGCTCGTGTACTTCGTCGACTCGATGCTGCAGGTCGAAGCCCTCGACCTGCCGCGCCGGGTCGTGCCGCACATGCGCGACGGCGTGAGCTCGACGAACGTCCTGGTGCAGGTCGAAGCGACGCGCGCAGGTGCCGGGATCGGCATGCTGCCGTGCTTCACGGCCGACCGGCACGACGATCTCGAACGTCTGCTCCCGGAAGAGGTCAGCGAGAGCCTGCCGTACTGGATGATCGTGCGCGCGGACTCGCTGCGGATCCCCGCCGTGGTCGCCCTGTCCGACGCGCTCCGCGAGGAGACGGCGAGGGCCGCGTCGATGCTCGCCGGGCTCGAACGCTGAGCCGGGTGGGAGCCCCGCGCCCCGCTGAGCGCCCCGCGACCGCCGAGTGTCCAAGACACGCCGTTATGCGCGGGGCAGTTGCGGCGTGTCTTGGACAGTCGATGCGGGGCGGCGCGGGGCCCGGGCGCGGGGCGCGGGCCCGGCCCGCGGGTCAGCGCCGCGCGGGGACCTCGGGCTCGCCCAGCGAGAGCATCAGGCGGTTCGCCCAGCTGAAGAACGCGGCGCCGTTGACGGCGTCGACGATCGCGGCGTCGTCCAGCCCGGCGTCACGCAGGCGGGCGACGTGCGTCTCGGTCAGCGCCGGGGGAGTCGCGGCGAGAGCAGCGGATGCCGCGGCCACCGCGTTCCACTGCTCGTCGCCGAGTTCCGCGGCGACGCCCTCGTCGAGCAGGCGCTGCACGTCGTCACGGCGCCCCGACTCGCGCGTCGCGAAGGCCGCGTGCACGGAGGCGCAGAACACGCAGCCGTTGAGCCGCGATGCGGTCGCGGCGGAGAGCTCACGAGCGGCGCGGGGGAGGCCGCCGTCGGTGTTCGTGAAGATGTCGAGGTCGGTGAGCGTACGGGCTTCGAGCGCCGCGGGGTCGCGGGCGAGCAGTCGGAAGTACGGCATCGCCGCCCGGGCCGGCTCGATCAGGGCCTCGAGCTGCTCGGGCGTCAGCTCTTCGCGCTCGACCGGGGCGAGCCACGGCACCCAGCCGAGCCCGTCCTGCGTGAAGACCTCCGGACGATGGATGCCATCGTGCTCGGTCACCAGGTCGGTCTCGGCGGGAGTCGTGTGGGGCTGCCCGGCGGCGACCACCTCGGGCGCGGCCCATGCGCGGGTCGCGCTCCCCGACACGACACGCAGCCCCGCCGCCGCACGGAGCTGGAACGCGAGGAACGACACGAGCTGCGAGAGCGAGACGATCTGGTCGGCGTCCCACCCCGCGGCGACGAGTCGGCGCAGCGCGTCGGCCGAGCTCTCTCGCGGCCGGAACACCAGGAGGTGCGTGTGCTCGAGGGCCGCGGTGAGCCGCTCGCCGAGGACGGGGACGACAGCATCCGGAACACCGTATGCCTCGACGGGAATGCTCTCGTCGGACAGCCCCGGCTCGCGGTAGACCCCCACAGGGCCGGTACCGAGCCCCGCCGATGCGGCCCGGAGCACGGTCGCGAGAAGGTCCGAGTCCTCGTCGGCGAGCAGGTCGCCATAGAACCGCACCGCCGCGTCGTCACCGTGCACAGCGGCGACGAAGGTCGCGACCGCGTACCGCTCGGCCAGGGTGAAGCCTCGGTCGTCCGTCGGCTCCAGCAGCGCGGCGAAGCTCCGCTGGGCGTTCTCGCGCGCCTGCGAGCGGCGGTGGCGCACGGCATCCAGGGGCCCTTCGGCGGAGAGGCCCGCGAGAAGGTCGATCACGTCGGTCATGCGAGTGCTCCTGTGGTCTGTGCGGTGAGGTTCCGCAGTTCGTCGGCGGCCTCGGCACCCGTGCGCAGGCCCAGTCGCGGCGCGACCTCTGTCGCGAGCAGTTCGATCGACCGCAGGGTGATCTCGTGCGCGGGATCGACGGAGTGCACTTGGAACGCGACGTCGGTCGCGCGTCCGAGGGTGAGGTCGGCCTCGAGAGAGGCGACGACCTCGTCGACCGTGCCGAGGTGCGTGTCGGTGAGCCGCGCGATGTTGCGCAGGTCGCCCGCGCCGTCCTGTTTGAGGAAGGTGCGCGCGAGGCGGCGGAGCCCCGGGTCGGCGGCCTGCCACGCAGCATCGAGATCGGCGGGGTCGACCACGACGGCCGTGCGCGATGCCAGGATGCGGGGCTCGACACCCGACGGCAGGGCCTCGAGGTAGGCCTCGACGATCGGCAGCTGCACGTCGTGCAGCGTCTGACCGGGCTCTTTCGGCTGGGTGCGCGAGAGCAGCAGCCCGTCGCCGTCGAGCCCCGCGCGCCGACCTCCCTCGACAGAGAACGTCGCCTGCCACAGCCGGACGGCAAGGTCGGGAGCCGGGGGATTGAGCACCGAGGACGTGCCCCGGATGCCACGCCCGCCGAACGCGTCGCGCAGCACCTCGACGTGCGCGGCCTGGATCGCGCGGCGCTCGTCGGACGAGCGCTGGAACGCCGCGAACGACGACGGCGTCCCCCCGGTGCCGATGCCGAGTTGCACGCGCCCTCCGCTCAGCGCGTTGACCACCGCGGCGTCTTCGGCGACACGGATCGGGTCGTCTATGGGGAGGGTCACGATGCCGGTGCCGAGCGCGATGCGCTCCGTCTGCACGGCGGCGGCCGACAGGAACGGGAAGGGCGACGGCAGACCGCCCTCGTCGCGGTCGAAGTGGTGCTGCGCCACCCACAGTGAGGCGAACCCGTGCTGCTCGGCGGCGCGGACCTGCGCGAGCGCCCGGTGGTATCGCTCGCCGTCGGTTCCGGCATCCAGAAGTCGTGTGAAGAATCCGAGTCTCGCGCCGCTCATCGCGTCGCCTCCGTTCCCGCCTCGTGGGCCGTCTCATCGTTGTATGCCGTTCCCGGAATGGCCGCGAGCAGCTGCCGGGTGTCCTCGCTGCGCGGCTGTTCGAACACGCGCGCGACCGGTCCCGTCTCGACCTGTCGTCCGCGCCGCAGCACCGACACGGTATCCGCGATCTGGCGCACCACGGCGAGATCGTGCGAGATGAACAGGTAGGTCAGACCCAGATCCTCCTGCAGCCGGGCGAGGAGCCGCAGGATCTGCGCCTGCACCGTCACGTCGAGCGCCGACACGGCCTCGTCCAGCACGACGACCCGCGGGTCGAGCACGAGCGCCCGCGCGATCGCGACGCGCTGACGCTGGCCGCCCGACAGCTCCGCCGGGTAGCGCGACGCAAGGGCGGGGTCGAGGGCCACCTGTTCGAGCTGATGCCGCACGCGTTCCGAGCGAGCGGCCGCGCTCCCGAGACCGAAGTTGCGCAGCGGCTCCTCGATGGCGCGCCCCACGCGTTGACGCGGATCGAGGGATGCCAGGGGGTTCTGGTACACGAGTTGCACGACACGGCGATAGTCGCGGAGCCCGCGACCGGACAGGGCCGTGACATCGATCCCGTCGACGCGCACGGTCCCCGCGGTCGGGCGCTGGAACCCCGCGACCGCGCGACCCGTGGTCGTCTTGCCCGATCCCGACTCCCCGACGAGCGCGTGGGTGGTCCCGGCCGTGACGGTGAACGACACGTCTTCGACCGCGACGAACGGCTCGGCCCCGCGGCGCGCGTACTCCCGACGCAGACCCTGCACCTCGATGAGGGGCCGGGCGGTCTCGGCATCCGGAATCCGCCGCTCCACGACACTCGACAGCGAGGGGGCGTCGGCGAGCAGGGTCCGCGTGTACTCCGCGGTGGGGTGCGCGAGCACCTCGGACGCGCGACCGGTCTCCTGCACGGTCCCGCCGCGCAGGACGACGACCTCATCGGCGCGGTCGGCGGCGACCGCGAGGTCGTGCGTGATGAGCAGCACGCCCGTGCCGCTCTCTCGGCGGAGGCTGTCGATGAGGTCGAGCACGGTCTTCTGGACCGTGACATCGAGGGCGCTCGTCGGCTCGTCGGCGACGATGAGGTCGGGTTCGAGGGCGATCGCCGACGCGATGAGCACGCGCTGCTTCATACCGCCCGACAGCTCGTGCGGGAACTGACGGGCGCGCGTCGCGGGATCGTCGATGCCGACGCGCTCGAGCAGCTCGAGGACGCGGCGCCGGATCTTCGCGTGGTCGCGGTCGCCGTGCACGCGGAACGTCTCGGCGATGCTCGCGCCGACCGTCCGCACCGGGTTGAGCGACCCCGTCGGGTCTTGCGGCACGAGCCCGATGCGCGCTCCGCGCAGGGCCCGCAGGCGTCGCTCGGACAGTCCGAGCAGCTCGAGCTCACCGAGACGGATGCTTCCGGATGCCACCCGCGCGGCGTTCGGCAGAAGCCCCAGAACGGCCTGGCCGAGGGTCGACTTGCCCGACCCCGACTCCCCGACCAGGGCCGTGACGCTCCCCGGCGCGACGGCGAGTGAGACGTCGTCGACGGCCGTGTGGCGTCCGCGGTCGGTGACGTAGTCGACGGTGAGTCCGCGGATGTCGAGCAGGGAGCCGGTCATGAAGATCCTCCTCGGCGGATGGCGCCGCTCAGCCGATTGGCCGAGAGCACGACGAGAGCGATCACGATGCCGGGCAGCGTCGTGAGCCACCACGCCGTGGCGATGTAGTTGCGACCCTCCGCCACGAGCAGGCCCCACTCGGGCGTCGGCGGCGGAGCCCCGTACCCGAGGAAGCCGAGCGTCGCGATCTGCAGCACGGCGGATCCGAACTGCAGGGCGGCGAGCGCGAGCACCGCGGTGAGCGAGTTGGGCAGGATGTGCCGCCACAGCACGGTCCAGAACGTGCCGCCGCTGCCGTAAGCGGCCTCGACGAAATCGCTCACCCGGACGCTGACGACCTGCGAGCGCGCGAGGCGCGCGAACGCCGCGATCGAGGTGACGCCCACGGCGAGCGCCGCGTTCGCCGTGCCGAACCCGAGCAGGATGATGATGCTGAGCGACAGCAGGAGTCCCGGGATCGCGAGCAGCACGTCGACGCCGCGCATGAGGACGTCGTCCACGGGCCCCGGACGCGAGCCCGCGACGACGCCGACCGCCGTGCCGGCGACGAAACCGACACCCACCGCGATCACGGCGCCGAGCAGCGACTGCGATGCCCCGTGGACGACACGCGTGTAGAGGTCTCGGCCCGTGGCATCCGTTCCGAACCAGTGTTCCGGGCTCGGCGGCTGCAGGGCCTGCATGCCGATCCCGGCGGTCGGGTCGCCCGGGGCGAACAGCCACGGCACGAGCGCCCAGGCGATCGCGATCGCGAGCACCAGGAGCGAGAACAGGATGCCGAGGGCCGGGCGGCGGCGCCCGCGTCCGCCGCGCCCGGGCGCGGCG
>NZ_LDRU01000081.1 GCF_001476285.1 Microbacterium testaceum
TCTGCAGCACCAGCACGTCGTCGCGTACGCGCAGCGCGGCCAAGCGGGTCTTCTGCCGCAGCGAGAAGCGCACGATCGCGGTGCGATCGGTCTGCTCGAGCGTCTTGCGCAGCAGCACGTACGCCTTCGGCGAGGACGAGTCGGGCTCGAGGTAATAGGCCTTGTCGAGCGTGAGCAAGTCGACCTGGTCGCTCGGCACGAACTCGACGACCTCGATCTCGCGGCTGCGCTCGCTCGGCAATGACGCCAGGTCGTCTTTCGTCAGCACGACCGTCTGTTCGCCGTCGTCGTACGCACGATCGATGTCGCTGTAGGGCACGACCTCTCCGTCGATCTCGCAGATGCGCTGGTAGCGGATGCGTCCACCGTCCTTGTTGTGCACCTGGTGCAGCGAGACGTCGTGATCCTCCGTGGCCGAGTACACCTTGACGGGCACGTTGACGAGGCCGAACGTCAGGGCGCCCTTCCAGATCGATCGCATGGGTCCAGTGAACACCGAAAGAGGGGTGGATGCCGAGACCCTTGCGCCGCGGTCCCCGCACGTCCCGCCGACCTGACGCATGTGCCGCGCTCCGGAGCGTCAGCCCGGTTTCCGCCCCCGCCACCGTCACGTCCCCGGGTCCACCCCTGCTGGTCCGGAGCCCGGCAC
>NZ_LDRU01000082.1 GCF_001476285.1 Microbacterium testaceum
CTGTTGACGTCTACCGCAGTCTCATGTTGCCTAGTCGTCGGCAGCGTGGGTGGTTTATAAGAGACAGTGGACAGCCCGGTCGAGGTCGAGGTCGTCTTCACCGTCGCCTGAGCCGAAAGAACGTCGGAGGGGGCGGGACCGCACAGGTCCCGCCCCCTCCGACGTTCCTACGCCTCTTCTGGCCGTGCGGCGGCAGCTCGGTCCGCTTCGGACGCGACGTAGCCCTCGACATGCCGTTCGTCGGGGCCGTTGTACGCCGACAATGGGCGGATGAGGGCGTTGGATGCCGTCTGCTCCATGATGTGCGCCGTCCAGCCCGTGACGCGGGCCGCGACGAACAGCGGGGTGAAGGTCAGGGTGTCGAAGCCGATGAGGTGGTACGCCGGTCCGGACGGATAGTCGAGGTTCGGGTAGATGCCCTTCCGCGCGACGAACGCGGTCTCGAGCTCGTCGTACAGGGCAGCGAGTTCGTCAGCGCCGTAGTGGGCGACGAGCGTGTCGAGGGCCGCCTTCATCGTGGGAACGCGAGAGTCGCCCTTCTTGTAGACCCGGTGCCCGAAGCCCATGATCTTCCGCTTGTTCGCGAGGGCGTCGTCGAGCCAGCCCGCGACCCGCTCGGCCGAACCGATCTCGTCGAAAATGTGCATGACCGCCTCGTTCGCGCCTCCGTGCAGAGCGCCCTTGAGGGCACCGATGGCGCCGACGACGGCTGAATACAGGTCGGCGGTCGTCGAGGTGATGACGCGCGCCGTGAAGGTGGAGGCGTTGAACGAGTGCTCGGCGTACAGGATCATCGACACGTTGAACGCCTCGGCGACGACGTCCACCGGCTCTTCGCCGAACGTCATCCAGAGGAAGTTGCGCGAGTAATCCAGGTCCTCTCGCGGCGGAACCAGCCCCTGCCCCCGTCGGCGGCGCTGGTCGTACGCGACCATCGCGGGGATCTTGGCGAACAGCAGCTTCGCCTTGGCGAGATCGGCCGACGGAGAGTTGTCGGCCACGTCGGCCGCCGAGGCGCCGAGCGCCGAGACGGCGGTCCGCACGACGTCCATGGGGTGAGCGTCGAGCGGGAGCAGGTCGATCACGGTCTTGATGTCGTCGTCGAGGTCGCGGTTCGCGCGCTCGAACGTCTCGAACTCCGCGCGCTCCGGCTCGGTCGGCAGGTCGCCGTTCCACAGCAGCAGGGCGACGGCCTCGAACGACTGCGTCGCGGCGAGCTCTTGCACGGGATACCCGCGGTACAGGAGCGAATTCGTCTCGGGATTGACCTTGCTGATGGCGGTGTAGTCCACCGTGACGCCGGCGAGGCCTTTCTTGATGTCGTCCTGGGTGTCAGCCATGCTCACTCCTTCGTGATGGTGAAGTCGAAGATGTTCGTGTCGAAGTGGTTGTACTGCTCGTAGTCGATCAGGTCGTAGAGATCGGCGCGATGCTGCATCTGCGCGAGCTGGCTCTTCAGGTGGCCTTCGACCTGCAAAGCGTCGAGCGCGCGGTCGGCGGCCCCCATCGCGAGGCGCAGGAGCGAGACCGGCCAGATGACGATGTTCACGCCGACGCTCCGCAGGTCGTCGACGCTGAAGAGGTCGCTCTTGCCGAACTCGGTCATGTTCGCCAGGATCGGCACGTCGACCGCCGCGCGCACCGCCTCGAACTCCGCGAGGGTGCGCATCGCCTCGGGGAAGATCGCGTCCGCTCCGGCATCCACGAGCTGTCGCGCGCGGTCGATCGCGGCGTCCAGACCGTCGACGGCCCGGATGTCGGTGCGGGCCATGACGAGGAAGTTGTCGTCACGCCGCGCATCGACCGCCGCGCGGATGCGCTTGATCGCGGTGTCGGTGTCGACCACCGCCTTCCCGTCGAGGTGGCCGCAGCGCTTCGGGTTGATCTGGTCTTCGATGTGGCATCCGGCCAGTCCCGCGTCTTCGAGCGTCTGGATGGTCCGCGCGACGTTCATGGGTTCGCCGAAACCGGTGTCGGCGTCGATGATCGCGGGGAGGTCGGTCATCCGGGCGATCTGCTGCCCGCGACCGGCGACTTCGGTGAGGGTGGTCAGACCGATGTCGGGAAGCCCGAGATCGGCGCTCAGCACCGCTCCCGAGATGTACACGCCCTCGAACCCCTTGCGTTCGATGAGGCGGGCCGACAGCGGGTTGAACGCCCCGGGGAAGCGGAGGAGCTCGCCGGATGCCAACCGCTCGCGGAAAGCCCGCCGCTTCTCGGCTGCCGAGACCGAGGAGTACAGCATCAGAAGAGTCCCTTGGGTGCGGGAGCGGATGCCAGGACGCCGGGCTTCGCGACGATGGTGAGCTGCATGACCTCGGCGGGGGTGAGCTCGGGCAGGCGCTCGGCGAGGGCGAGGAAGCGTTCGATCTCCTCGGGGAGGAGAACGGGCTCGGCGAGGGTCCGGAACTTGCGGATGTAGTCCTCGCGGGCGAACGGCCGGGCGCCGAGGGGGTGGGCGTCGGCGACGCCGATCTCGTCCTCCAGGGTCGACCCGTCGGTGAGGGTGATGACGACGCGACCGCCGAACGCCTTCTCGTTCGGGTCCTCGGAGTGGTACCGGCGGGTCCACTCGGCATCCTCCGCCGTCGTCACCTTGTGCCAGAGCTCCACGGTGTCCGGGCGGCCTGCGCGTGCGGGGGCGTAGGAGTCGACGTGGTGCCAGGCGCCGTCCTGCAACGCCACGGCGAAGATGTACGGGATGGAGTGATCCAGCGTTTCGCGCGAGGCCGTGGGGTCGTACTTCTGCGGGTCGTTCGCGCCGGAGCCGATCACGTAGTGCGTGTGGTGGCTGGTGTGCAGCACGATCGAGGCGATGTTCGCCGGGTCGGTGAGGTCGGGGCGCTCGTGGTGGAGCTTGCGGGCGAGGTCGATCCACGCCTGCGCCTGGTATTCGGCGGAGTGCTCCTTCGTGTACGAGTCGAGGATCGCCCGCTTGGACTCCCCGTCACCCGGCAGCGGGACGTCGTAGGTGGCGGTGGGGCCGTCGAGCAGCCAGGCGATGACACCGTCTTCGCCTTCGTAGATCGGGGACGGCGACGTCTCGCCCCGCATGGCGCGGTCGACGGCTTCGATCGCCATCTTTCCCGCGAACGCGGGGGCGTGCGCCTTCCACGTGGAGATCTCGCCCTTACGGGACTGGCGAGTCGCGGTGGTGGTGTGGAGGGCTTGGCCGATCGCCTGGTAGATCGTGGCCTGATCGAGGCCGAGGAGGGTGCCGATACCGGCGGCGGCCGAGGGGCCGAGGTGGGCGACGTGATCGATCTTGTGCTTGTGCAGGCTGATCGCGCGGACCAGGTCGATCTGCACCTCGTACGCCGTCGCCAGCGCCCGCACCACGGCGGCGCCGTCACGGCCGGTGTGCTGAGCGACGGCGAGGATCGGGGGGATGTTGTCGCCGGGGTGGGAGTAATCCGCCGCGAGGAACGTGTCGTGATAGTCGAGTTCTCGCACGGCGACGCCGTTCGCCCACGCCGCCCACTCCGGGCTCGAACGTCGCTCCAGCGCGCACCCGAACACCGTCGCCCCGGCCCCGCCGATCGACACCGCGTGATCCAGCGCCTGCTGGCGCGCCGCGCTCACCGGCTCGCGCGATAGCGACGCCGCAGCGACGGCGGCGTTGTCGATCACCCGGTTGATGATCATGTCCGCCACATCGGCGTCGACCGCCACCGGGTCGACCGCGATTCGCGCGAGAGACCACGCGAGTTGTCCCTCACGGGCCAGGTTCTCTTCGCTGCGGTGGACACGAACGTGGTGCGTGATCGTCATGATCTTCTCTTTCGGCCGGTGGATTGCGTGCTGGACGCGAGGGTCGGGGAGGTCTCGAGCGAGTCGAGGATGCTGGTGAGGGCGTTGTGCAGGTGGACGTGGACGGCATGCGCGGCGAGGTCGCCGTCGCCGGCCGCGATGGCCGAGGCGATCAGGCGGTGCTCGGCGACCGAGGCGGCGAGTCGTTCCGGGCGGTACCGGGCAAGACGTCGGACGCGCACGAGGTGAGCGCGGACGGTGCGCAGCGCGCCGACCAGATAGTCGTTGTCGGCGGCGGCATCCATCTCGTCGTCGAACTCGGCGATGAGCGCGTAGTACGCGTCGCGGGCGGTGTCTCCGTCGAGGTCGGCGGCGGCGAAGGCGTCCGCCAGACGGGCGAACGCTGTCGCCGAGGGCGATGCCGCGGCCAGGCGGGCCGCCGTCTCCTCGAGGGCGCGGCGGACGGTGAAGAGCGCGCGGATGTCGCCGCTCTGCACGTCGGTGACGACGGTGACCCGGGGGGACGACTGGGCAACGAGTCCGTCGGATGCCAGGCGAGCGAGAGCCGTGCGCAGGGGAGTCCGGCTCACGCCCAGGCGGGCGGACTGCTCGACTTCGCCGAGGACGGTGCCCGGCGCGAGGACGCCTGTCTGGATCTCTTCGAGGAGGGTTGCGTAGGCCCGATCGCTCGCGCGCATGCTGGCCTCCTCGACATCGCCGTTCACCGCTGAGTGTATACGCAAGGCGCCCTGCGGGGCGGCGATCGTGTCGTCGAGGGGTCCAATGTATCCAGAACACGAAAGATCCCGGATGCGGGGGTGTGGCATCCGGGATCTTCCGTGTCGCGTCGTCTACTTCACCTGTGCGCTGATGACGCTCATGACGGCGGTGTCCGCGAGGGTCGTGGTGTCGCCGACCTCCCGGCCTTCGGCGACGTCGCGGAGGAGACGTCGCATGATCTTGCCGGAGCGCGTCTTGGGGAGCTCGCCGACGATGTAGACGTCGCGCGGGCGGGCGATCGGGCCGATCTGCTCGCCGACCCATTTGCGCAGCTCGTCGCCGAGCCCCTCGACCGGGTGCTGTTTCAGGTAGCTGCTCTTGATGATGACGAAGGCCACGACCGCCTGACCCGTGGTCTCATCCGACGCGCCGACGACGGCCGACTCGGCGACGCCCTCGTGCCCCACCAGGGCCGATTCGATCTCGGCCGTCGAGAGGCGGTGACCCGAGACGTTCATGACGTCGTCGACCCGCCCGAGGAGCCAGACGTCTCCGTCGTCGTCGAGACGAGCTCCGTCGCCCGCGAAGTAGTAGCCCTTGTCGGAGAACTTGTCCCAGTACGTCTCGCGGTAGCGATCGGGGTCGCCCCAGATCCCCCGCAGCATGCTCGGCCACGGCTCGGTGATCACGAGCAGACCGCCGCTGCCGTTGCCGACCGGCTCGCCCTGATCGTCGACGACGGCGATGGAGATCCCGGGGATCGGAACCTGCGCCGATCCGGGCTTCGTCTCGGTGACACCGGGGAGGGCGGAGATCATGATCGCTCCCGTCTCGGTCTGCCACCAGGTGTCGACGATAGGCGTCGTGTCGGCGCCGATGATGTCGCGGTACCAGACCCACGCCTCGGGGTTGATCGGTTCGCCGACCGACCCGAGCAGGCGCAGCGAGCTCAGATCGAACTTCTGCGGCACGTCGCGACCGATCTTCATGAACGAGCGGATCGCGGTCGGCGCGGTGTAGAAGATCGTGACGCCGTGCTTCTCGATGAGCTCCCACCACCGGCCCGGGTGCGGGGTGTCGGGGGTGCCCTCGTAGAGCAACTGCGTCGCGCCGTTGGCGAGCGGACCGTAGGCGACGTAGGTGTGGCCCGTGATCCAGCCGATGTCGGCGGTGCACCAGTAGACGTCGGTCTCGGGGTGCACGTCGTGGACGACGCGGTTGGTGAAGGCCGCCTGCGTGAGGTACCCGCCGGAAGTGTGGAGGATGCCCTTGGGCTTCCCGGTGGTGCCGGAGGTGTAGAGGATGAAGAGCGGCGTCTCAGCGGGGAACGCCTCAGCCTCGTGCTCGCCCGAGGCCTGCGGGACGACATCGTGCCACCAGATGTCGCGGTCGTCGATCCACTCGACGTCGTTCTCGCCGCGCTTGACCACGAGCACGTGCTCCACGGTCTCTTGGATGCCGGACCCGTTGCGGTCGGCGAGCGCCTGGTCGACCGCGGGCTTGAGGGGAGACACCTTTCCCTTGCGCCAGCCGCCGTCGGCGGTGATGACGAGTTTGGCGCCGGCGTCGTCGATGCGGGAGCGGAGACTGTCGGCCGAGAAGCCGCCGAACACGACCGAGTGCACGGCTCCGATGCGGGCGACGGCGAGCATGGAGGCGATGGCCTCGGGGATCATCGGCAGGTAGATCGCCACGCGGTCACCCCGCTCGATCCCCAGGTCGATCAGGACGTTGGACAGGCGCTTCACCTCGTCGGTGAGCTCGGCGTAGGTGACGTTCCGCTGATCGCCGGGCTCACCCTCCCATCGCAGCGCGATGCGGTCGCCGTGGCCGGCGTCGACGTGACGGTCGAGGCAGTTGTACGCGACGTTCAGCTCGCCGTCGCCGAACCACTCGGCGAAGGGCGGGTTCGACCAGTCGAGCACTCGCGTGAACGGCGTGTGCCAGTGCAGCTCTCTCGCCTGGTCGGCCCAGAATCCCTCGCGGTCGGCCGCGGCGCGCTGGTAGAGACTCGCGTCGGCGACGGCGTTCGCGGCGAACTCCGCCGAGGGGGCGAAACGGCGGGTTTCATTGAGGAGATGGTCGATCTGGCTGCTCATCGCGGCGCTCCTTCGCGGTCGAGGGATGCCGCGTCCTCGCAGGCATCGTCACCGTGATGACGCTAGCGAGAGCCTCCGACACCCGGCCACCTCCGATAGTTGGCATCCCGGCCGGAAGAAACAGGTGATATATCAGGGCGCGGTGGCGCGTGGTGAGTTGGCGCGGCCGTCCGAGGCGCGTAATCTAGCAACGCCCGAACATCGCTTCCGGCATCCGCGTCGGTGGGAGCCCCCCAATTTCCGCCGGCGCGTGGCGGCATCCCTCGCCCCCCACTGACGGGATGCCGCCCCCTTTTTTTTCTGCCCCGGGTCCACTGTCGGACCGTGTGAGGCGGCACTTCTTCTCCCCGAGCCGCGAGCTCGAAGATCTCTCCACGAATCCGACATTCGGCTCGGTGCGAGGCGGGCTCGCCCTCGTACCGTCGTCGGCATGTCTCCCGTCCTTTCCCTCCGGCCTCCTTCGGAGGTGTGGCGCGACCCGGCGCTGTCCTTCCTCCGGCCGTTCCTCGACGACCCCGCGGTCACCGACCTGTTCCTCAACGGCGAAGAAGGTCTCTTCATCGATCGCGGACGCGGGGCGGAGCGGGTTCCGTCCTGGCGAGCGGGGGAGGGCGATATCCGACGGCTCGCCGTGCGTCTCATCGCGCTCGGAGGGCGACATCTCGACGACGCGTCGCCGTGCGTGGACGTGCGCCTGGACCGCGGCATCCGGGTGCACGCGGTGCTGTTCCCCGTCGCGACGAGAGGAACGGCGGTCTCGATCCGTGTGCCCCGGTGGGATGCGCCCGACCTCGATCGACTGGAATCTGCGGGCATGTTCACGAAGCGCGGCCGATCGTACCTCGATGCGCTCATCGATGAGCGGGCCAACGTCCTCATCACCGGTGCCACGGGAGCGGGGAAGACCACCCTGCTCAGCGCTCTGCTCTCCGGGGTTCCCCATGGGGAGCGCCTCGTCACGATCGAAGAGGTCGCGGAGCTCCGGCCCGACCACCCGCATCACGTGGCGCTCGAAGCGCGGCAGCCCAACCTCGAGGGCGCCGGCGGAATCGGACTGGCCCGTCTGGTCCGCGAGGCGTTGCGGATGCGACCCGATCGCCTCGTCCTCGGGGAGTGCCGCGGGGAGGAGATCCGCGAGCTTCTCCTGGCGCTGAACACCGGGCACGACGGGGGAGCCGGAACCCTCCACGCGCGCAGCCTCTCCGACGTTCCGTCGCGCCTCGAGGCGTTGGGGGCGCTCGCGGGCATGGATGCGGCGGCGACGGCGCGGCAGGTGCGCAGCGCCATCGACGTCGTCGTCCATGTCGAACGAACTACCGTGGGTCGACGCATCGTGGGGGTCGGTCGACCCGTGGTCCGCGATGAGCGTCTGTTGATCGAACCGGAGCCGTGGACATGATCGCTCCCGGTCGCCGGTCGCGCACAGCTGCACCGGACCCCCTCGACACCGTCCTGCGTCTCGCCGTTCTGCTGGCGGCGGGGCTGAGTACGGCTACCGCGTGGCGGCATCTCGCCGAAGACGCGGGTCCGGTGGGACACGACGCGGCGGAAGCCGCCGCGATCGGCGATGACGTCGCCCGAGTTCTTCGCGAGGCGGGCGAGGGGTGGCTCGACATCGCGGCGGTGTGGGCCGTTGCGACCGCGGTCGGGGCTCCTCTCGCCGACACATTGCGCGACGTGGGGACGTCGCTGCGCGAGGCGCGTGACATCGTCGACGATGTCCGCGTCGCTCTCGCCGAGCCGCTCGCGACCGCGCGCCTGCTCGCCGGACTTCCGCTCGTGGGCGTTCCCCTCGGCATGGTCCTCGGATTCGACACCGTCCGGGTGCTCGTCGCCGATCCGATCGGTCAGGTCTGTCTCGGGGTGGGGCTCGCGCTGACCGTCGCCGCGCGGGTGTGGTCGGGGCGCCTGGCGCGGAGCGCGACGCCTCCGCCCGCCGTCCCGGGTCTGACCGCGGAGCTCTTCGCGGTCGCCCTCTCCGCTGGTGCCTCGATCGAACGCGCGCGTGCCCTCATCTCCGGAGAGCGACACCGCGCCGATGCTGCCGCGGTCGACGACGACGTGCGGCGTGCTGAGGCGACACTCGACCTGTCGCTGCGCGCCGGTGTTCCCGCGGGTGAACTCCTCCGCGGCGACGCGTGGCTCGCCCGACGGGCGGCCCGGACCGCGGGCCGAGAGGCCGCAGCACGGCTCTCCACACGACTTCTCCTCCCGCTCGGGGTGTGCACCCTCCCAGCCTTCCTCCTGCTCGCCGTCGCGCCGCTGATGGTCGGCATCCTCCGATCCGGCGTCTCGCCGTTCTGACGCGTCCGTCCGATCCGTCCACATCCATGAAAGAGGTCTCCATGTCCGCCCCGTTTTTCTCACCCGCTGCATCCGCTTGCGCCGTGCCCGCCCTTCCCCCTCTGACGACCCGCCGTGCCGGAGCACTCTTCCTGGACGACCGCGGCGCCGCCACGGCGGAGTACGCCATCGCGACGATGGCGGCCGTGGCCTTCGCCGGCTTGCTTGTCGTCATCATGAGGAGCGATGAAGTGCGCGGCATTCTGACCGATCTCGTCCGCCGTGCACTCACGGTTCAGTGAGCAGCCTCTCGTGAGGGGGATGTGGCGCGATGAACGCGGATCGGTGACCGCCGAGTTCGCGGTCGCGGTCCCGGCGGTGATCATCGTCCTCGCGCTCTGCGTGGGCGTGCTGGCGTCGGCGGCGACGGCCGTTCGGCTCCAACACGTGTCGGCGGAGTCCGCGCGAATGCTCGGGCGCGGTGACGAGGCGCGAGCCTTCACCGCGGTCAGCGAGGTCGGCGGATCCATGTCGGTGTCGCGGGCCGGCGGACTCGTCTGCGTCGACTCGTCGGCACCGTTACCGCTCTCCGTCCCGCTCCCGCCTGTGACGGCGAGAGCGTGCGCTCTGGACGGGGGCGAGTGATGCCCGGGGTCGTCACCGTCGTCGGGATCACGGCGGTGACCGTCGGTCTGACCGTGGCGCTCGCCGCGGCGTGCGGCGCGGCCGTCCAGGCTCAGAAGCTCGCCGGGACGGCGGATGCGGCAGCCCTCGCCGCCGCCGACACGGTGAGCGGCGCCGTCGACGGCGTACCCTGCGACGCCGCCGCCGCGGTCGCTGCGGCGGACGGAGCGACCCTCGAGGAGTGCGTGCTCGACGGTCTCGTCGCCACGGTGACCGTCGGCACGGCGTACGGTGGAATTCCGTTCGATGCACACTCGCGGGCCGGTCCTCCCGATACGACCGACCGAGCGGTCTCCGGGAACCCCACCAGGAATGCGTGTGTATGGTGTGCAGCGAAGAAAGGACCCCAGTGGCAAACGGCAAGAAGCTCGTGATCGTCGAGTCCCCGACCAAGATGAAGTCGATTCAGGGATACCTCGGTGACGACTATGAGGTCCTCAGCTCGGTCGGGCACATCCGCGACCTCGCGTCGAAGAAAGAAATCCCGGCCGACAAGAAGGCGGCATACGGGAAGTACTCGATCGACGTCGAGAACGACTTCGACCCCTACTACGTCGTCAACGACCGCAAGACGAAGACGGTCGCCGAGCTGAAGCGGGCGTTGAAGACGGCCGACGAAGTCCTGCTCGCCACTGATGGTGACCGCGAGGGCGAAGCCATCGCGTGGCACCTCCTCGAGGTCCTGAAGCCGAAGGTCCCCGTGCGACGCATGATCTTCCACGAGATCACGAAGGACGCCATCCGCGACGCCGCGGAGCACACGCGCGACCTCGACGTCTCGCTCGTCGACGCGCAGGAGACCCGTCGCGTCCTCGACCGCCTCTACGGGTGGGACGTCTCGCCAGTCCTCTGGCGCAAGGTCGGCTCCGGCCGCGAGGGCACCGCGCTCAGCGCGGGCCGCGTGCAGTCCGCGGCGACCCGCATGGTGGTCGAGCGCGAGCGAGAGCGCATGGCCTTCGTGTCGGCGTCCTACTGGGATGTCGAGGCTCGCGCGTCGCAGGCGGGTTCGTCGTTCACCACGCGGCTGAACCGACTCGACGGAGCCCCGATCGCACGCGGCGGCGACTACGACGACAACGGTCAGCTGAAGAAGGCCGTCGTCGTCCTCGACGAGGCACAGGCTCGCGCGCTCGCCGACGCCGTGACCGCCGCCGGACGCGCGACGGTCGCCAAGGTCGAGGCCAAGCCCGGAACCCGCAGCCCCCGTGCCCCCTTCACGACCTCCACGATGCAGCAGGAGGCCGGTCGCAAGCTCTCGATGAGCGCCAAGCACGCCATGGGCGTCGCACAGCGGCTCTACGAGAAGGGGTTCATCACCTATATGCGAACCGACTCCGTCGCGCTCTCCGCCCAGGCGATCTCGGCGGCTCGCGCCCAGGCGGTGTCGCTCTACGGCGACAAGGCCGTGCCCGCCAACCCCCGCGTCTACAAGAGCAAGTCGAAGAACGCGCAGGAAGCGCACGAAGCCATCCGCCCCTCGGGCGAGACCTTCCGGACCCCGGCGTCCGTGGCCTCCTCGCTCGACCGCGACGAGCAGAAGCTCTACGACCTCATCTGGAAGCGCACCGTCGCCAGCCAGATGGCGGATGCCAAGTACGAGACGACCACCGTCACTCTCACGGTGCAGGCGGAAGAGAAGGTCGCGGAGTTCTCGGCATCCGGAACCGTCTACACCTTCAAGGGCTTCCTCGAGGCCTACGAGGAAGGCGCCGACGAGAAGCGCAACGGCCGTGACGACGACGAAGACCAGTCGCTGCCCGCGGTCGCCGTGGGCGACGAGCTCGCCGTCAGCGACGTCGAGCCCAAGGGGCACAGCACCTCACCGAAGCCGCGGTACACCGAGGCGAGCCTCGTCAAGGCGCTCGAAGAGAAGGGGATCGGTCGTCCCTCGACCTTCGCCAGCATCATCGGCGTGATCCTCGACCGCGGGTACGTCACGAAGCGCGGCCAGGCGCTCGTTCCGAGCTGGCTCGCGTTCAGCGTCGTCCGTCTGCTCGAGGAGCACTTCGCCGACCTGGTCGACTACGACTTCACCGCGGCCCTCGAAGACGACCTCGACGCGATCGCCCGCGGCGAGCAGCGTCGCACCGAGTGGCTCAAGGAGTTCTACTTCGGCTCCGACAAGCAGATCGGTCTGCGTCACATCGTCGACAACCTCGGCGAGATCGACGCGCGTGAGCTCAACTCCACGCGGATCACCGACACCGCGACGCTCCGTTTCGGCAAGTACGGCCCGTACCTCGAGGTCACCGAGCCCGGCGCCGATCCCGAGGCGAAGCCGCGCATCGTCAACATCCCCGAGGATCTCGCGCCTGACGAGCTCACCCCCGAGAAGGCGCAGGAGCTCATCGACGCCCCCGTGGCCGGTGACCGTGTGCTCGGGGAGAACCCTGAGAACGGCAAGCTCGTCGTCGTGAAGGACGGCCGCTTCGGTCCGTACGTGCAAGAGGTCGAGCCCGAGGACCCCGAAGAGGTCGACCCCGCCACGGGCGAGGTCGTCGAGCAGCCGAAGAAGAAGACGACGAAGAAGGACGCTGCTCCCAAGCCGCGCACCGCGTCGCTGTTCCGCTCGATGTCGGTCGACACCATCGACCTCGACACCGCGCTGCAGCTGCTGTCGCTCCCGCGTGTCGTGGGCGTCGACCCCGAGTCGGGGGCCGAGATCACGGCGCAGAACGGGCGCTTCGGCCCGTACCTGAAGAAGGGCACCGACTCGCGTTCGCTCGACAACGAGCAGCAGATCTTCGACATCACGCTCGAAGAGGCCCTCGCGAAGTACGCCGAGCCCAAGTACGGTGCACGTCGCGCGTCGAGCGCCCTGAAGGAGTTCGACGCCGACCCCGTGAGCGGCAAGCCGATCAAGCTCAAGGACGGCCGCTTCGGTCCGTACGTCACCGATGGCGAGACGAACGCCACGGTCCCGCGCGGTGAGGATGCCATGGCCATCACCTTCGAGCGCGCCGTCGAGCTCATCGCCGACAAGCGTGCCAAGGGCCCTGCGCCGAAGAAGACCGCCGCGCGGAAGACGACGACCACCCGCAAGGCCCCGGCGAAGAAGTCGTGACCCCGGATTCGACCCGGCCGCCGCGCGCTCCCCGAGCCGCGACGGCCGGGGGACCCGGGCTTTTCGTCACGTTCGAGGGCGGCGACGGCGCGGGTAAGACCACGCAGGCGGCGCTCCTCGAAGAGTGGCTTCGCGAGAGCGGCCGCGAGGTCGTCCGCACGCGTGAACCCGGCGGGACCGAGGTGGGCGTCCTCGTGCGCGACATCGTGCTCCACCACCGCGGCCACATCGCGCCGCGCGCCGAGGCTCTGCTCTACGCCGCGGATCGCGCGCACCACGTCGAGACCGTCGTCCGCCCGGCGATCGCGCGCGGCGAGGTCGTCATCCAAGACCGTTACCTCGACTCCTCCGTCGCCTACCAGGGGGCCGGGCGGGTGCTCGACTCCGACGACATCCGCGAGCTGTCGCTGTGGGCGACCGGCGGGCTGCTCCCCGACCTGACCGTGCTCCTCGACCTCGACCCCGCTGCGGCCCGGACGCGCCTCGACGCAGACGCCAAGCCGTTCGACCGACTCGAGGCGGAGAAAGAGGAGTTCCACGCTCGGGTGCGCGCGGGATTCCTGACCCTCGCGGCGGCCGAGCCCGAACGCTTCCTCGTGCTGGACGCACGCCAGCCCGTGCCCCTCCTCGCCGCCCGCGTGCGCGAGGCCGCGGCGACGCTCATCGGGTGACGCCGCTTCACGAGGCGAGCGCACAGCGGATCGCCAGCGGCGCCGTCGGAACCCCCGTCTAGGGTGGAACGCATGCCCGCCGTGCTCGACCCCTCACCCGACGTGGCCGTTCCCGCACCGTTCCCCTGGGACGCCGTGTGGGGCCAGCCCGAGGCCGTACAGACGCTGCAGGCGGCAGCCTCCGACCCCTCGGCCCTCGCGCACGCCTGGCTCATCACCGGCCCTCCGGGTTCGGGCCGTTCGACGCTCGCCTACGCCTTCGCGGCCGCTCTCATCGCCGACCCGGGTGACGTACCCGCACAGCGTCAGGTGATCGCCCGTACCCATCCCGACCTCACGGCGCTCCGGACCGAGCAGGTCGTCATCCGCATCGACGAAGCGCGCCGACTCGTCGAACGCGCCTCGTTCGCCCCCTCGCTCGGGCGATACCGCGTCATCGTGGTCGAAGACGCCGACCGCATGGCCGAGCGCACCTCCAACGTCCTCCTCAAGGCGCTCGAAGAGCCGCCCGAGCAGACGGTGTGGGTGCTCTGCGCACCCAGCGACGCCGACCTGCTCCCCACGATCCGCTCGCGGGTTCGCGTCCTGCGCCTGCGCGAGCCCTCGGTGTCCGACGTCGCGGCACTCATCGTCGAGCGCACGGGGGCCGCCCCCGACGTCGCCGAAGAGTCGGCCCGGCACGCGCAGCGCCACATCGGCATGGCCCAGCGGCTCGCGACCGACGACGACGCGCGCGCCCGCCGGGCAGAGACGCTCGCCGCGGTCCTCGGCGTCCGCGGCATCGGCGACGCCGTCGAGGTCGCCGGCCGCATCGTGCGGCTCGCGACCGACGACGCCAAGGCGCTGACCGCGACCCGAGACGAAGAAGAGCGACGCAACCTGCTGCGCATGCTCGGGGTCGCCGAGGGCGCCGCGGTACCCCCGTCGGTGCGCGGCCAGGTCAACGCCCTCGAAGACGACCAGAAGCGGCGGGCGACACGGAGCCTCCGCGACGGAATCGATCGCGTGCTGACCGACCTGCAGTCGCTCTTCCGCGACGTCGTCATGCTGCAGTTCGGCCGCGACACCGATCTGGTCAACAGCGAGCGCGTCGACGACCTCCGCGTGCTCGCGGGGGAGTGGTCTCCGGCGCGCACGCTCGGCGTGCTCGACCGGATCTCCGAGACACGGCGCAATCTCGAGCAGAACGCGGCCCCCCTGCTCGCGCTCGAGAGTCTGCTGATCACCGTGGCCGACGGGTCCGCACCGTGAACGCGCGTCGTCGCGTCGTCGCCGCGGTCGCGGGTCTCGCGACCGCGATCCTCGCCCTCTCGGGCTGTCTCTACGCCCAGATCCCGCCCGCCGCGCCGGCCCCGGGGCCCTCTCTCGCGCCGCAGACCGACGGCGTGGCCCCCGAGCTGCTGCCCTACTACTCGCAGGCGTTGACCTGGGAGGAGTGCGGCACCGGCCTCGACTGCACCACGGTCACGGCCCCACGCGACTACAGCGATCCCTCCATGGGCGATCTGCAGCTCGCTGTCGTCCGACACCGCGCGACCTCCGGCAAGCCGCTCGGCTCGCTCCTGACCAATCCCGGCGGCCCCGGCGCCAGTGGCGTCGACCTCGTGAAGTCGTCGCTGTCGATCCTCGTCGACCAGAAGCTGGCCGACGCGTACGACGTGATCGGCTTCGATCCCCGCGGCGTGGGTGCCTCGACGGCGGTCAGCTGCTACGACGCGAAGGGTCTCGACAGCTACTTCTACGACATCCCGCCCGGCGCGCGCGGCAGCGACGAACGCGAGCAGGCCCTCGAGGAGCGCGCCGCCGCCTTCGCCAAGGCGTGCGACGCGAACAGCGACGGCATCCTGCCCTACATCAGCACCGAGAACTCCGCGCGCGACATGGACCTGCTGCGCGCGGTCCTGGGCGACCCGAAGCTCAACTACCTGGGCTTCTCGTACGGGTCGTTCCTCGGCACCACCTACGCGGGACTCTTCCCCGAACGGGTCGGCCGCATGGTGCTCGACGGGGGCATCGACCCGACCCAGTCGCAGTCCGAATCCTCGATCGGCCAGGCCGAGGGCTTCGAGCAGTCGCTGCGCGCCTTCATGGCCGACTGTCTCACCATGTCGGAGTGTCCGTATGCGGGCTCCATCGACGACGCGATGGCCGACCTCGCCGCAACGCTCGCCCGCGTCGACGCGCGCCCGATCACGGCGAGCGACGGGCGTCAGCTCGGGGGAGACACGCTCATGACGGCGATCGTCGCCGCGCTCTACAGCCAAGACAGTTGGCCGTACCTGCGTGCAGCCCTGACGGATGTCGGAAACGGTCGCGCCGACGTCGCGTTCCAGCTCGCCGACTTCTACAACGATCGCCAGGGCGGCAGCTACGCCAGCAACACCATGGAAGCCTTCATCGCGTACAACTGCATGGACTACCCCGACGAGGGGTCGGATGCCGATGACGAGGCGTTCCGTCAACGTCTGGCCGAAGCGGCTCCGACGACGGCCCCGTACTGGGAGGGCGTCGATGTCTGCGCCTCATGGCCGGCTCCGCCGACCGGGACGCGCGGAGCGATCACGGCGGAAGGCTCGCCGCCCATCGTCGTCATCGGAACCACGGGCGACCCCGCCACGCCCTACGTGGGTGCGCAGCGGCTCGCCGAGCAGCTCTCGCAGGGCGTCCTCATCACGAACGTCGGCGAGGGCCACCTCGGTTACAACAAGGGCAAAGCGTGCGTGACCGAAGCCGTCGACGCCTATCTCGTCGACGGAACCGTGCCCGAAGACGGCCTGCGCTGCGAGTGAGGGCGGTCCGCTCCGTCTCGCCGCCGCCCAGGTCGGAACACCTAGGCTGGTTCACGTCCCACCCGAAGGAGTCCCCATGACTGCGCCCGTCACCGACCTGGCCCGCTACATCGACCACACGCTGCTCAAGCCCGAGGCCACGCGCGCCGACGTCGAGCGCATCATCGCCGAGGGCGCCGAGCTCGGCACGTACAGCGTCTGCCTGTCGCCGTCGTTCCTGCCCGTCGAGGTGCCCGCCGGGCTCAAGGTCGCGGTCGTGTGCGGTTTCCCGAGCGGCAAGCACCACGCCGAGGTCAAGGCCGCCGAGGCCGCGCTGTCCGTCGCCCAGGGTGCCGACGAGATCGACATGGTCATCGACGTGGGCGCGGCGATCGAGGGACGCTACGACATCGTCGAGACCGAGATCCGCGCCGTGCGTGCCGCCGCTCCCGCGCCCACGGTTCTCAAGGTCATCATCGAGTCGGCTGCACTATCCGACGACGCCATCGTCGCCGTCTGCGAGGCGGCGGTCACCGCGGGCGCCGACTTCGTGAAGACCTCGACGGGCTTCCACCCCGCCGGCGGCGCGAGCGTGCACGCGGTCGAGCTCATGAAGCGCACCGTGGGCGATCGCGCCGAGGTCAAGGCATCCGGGGGCATCCGCACCCGCGCCGCGGCCGAAGAGATGATCGCCGCGGGCGCCACGCGGCTGGGTCTGTCGTCGAGCCGCGAGATCCTCGCCGACCTCTCGGCGTCCGGCGACTACTGACGCGTGCGTCGACACGCGCTGGAGCATGTAAGATCGATGATCGTGCACGCGACAGCGCGCACACGCCGCCTTAGCTCAGACGGCAGAGCGATTCACTCGTAATGAATAGGTCAAGGGTTCGATTCCCTTAGGCGGCTCCACCACAGAAGGCCCGGGACAACCCCGGGCCTTCTGCCATTCGCGGCGGCTGTGGCGCGGCGGTGCCGAGGCTCGCGATCTCGACATGTCCCCGCGGCGGCGGTCTCCCTCGGCGCGGTCGCTCGCCATCGAGGCATCTCGCGGCGGCACGGCGGCCGCGGTCGTACTCTCGGGAGCACAGCCCGGGAGGCCGCATGACCCTCGCACCCGCACTACTGCGCCGCGTCCGTTTCTGTCTGACGGTGGTCGTCGTCGGTCTCGTCGTGAGCGGAGCGACCGCGTTCCCTCTCCGTGAGGAGCTCGCTCTGGCGCGGGACGTGCTGGCGCAGCTGAACGTGGGCTCGATCCTGCCGGGCGCCGTGTGGTGGGTGAACCGGGTCGCCGAGGGCCTGGATGCCACGGCCGCGGCGTATCCGTTCATCGCGTACGGCACCGACTGGCTCGCGTTCGCCCATCTGCTCATCGCGGTGGCCTTCCTCGGGCCGCTCGTCGATCCCGTGCGCAATGTCTGGGTCATCGTCTGGGGCCTCATCGCGTGCGCCGGCATCGTGCCGCTCGCGGCCATCGCGGGCGCGCTCCGTGGACTGCCGCTCGGGTGGCAGCTGATCGACATGTCGTTCGGCGTGGTCGCGGCGGTCCCGCTCGTTCTCGCGCTGGTGTGGACGCGTCGCCTCGCGAGCCCGATCGAGGCGGCCCGCTAGGCTGACGTCACCCGTTCTGCCCTGGCCCGACGGAGGCCGTCCCGTCCGCGACCCGCAGGAGACCCCCGTGTCGAACGCCCTCGACGCCGTCATCGAGATCTTCACGTGGGTGGGGCTGGGCGGCGGGACGTTGCTCGCCCTCCTCGCCGTCGTGCTGCTGCTCGCCGACGGGACCTGGCTCCCGGCCCGTGCCGTGGTCGAGGAGGTCGACGGGGGTCGCGTGGTCCGGTGGTTCGACGATCGCGGTGGGGTCAACGAAGCCCCGCTCTCCTCCCACGACGACGCGAAGATCGGGTCTGCCGACATGGCCGACATCTTCTATCGCCGAGGAAGCGCGCACCGCATGCGTCTCACGCGTGCCTCTCCCGTGGTGCGGTTCGTCTCGCTGCTCGCGGCCGGGATCCTCGGGCTCGGACTCGTCGCTTTCGTGCTGTCGATCGTGGTGCTCTTCGCGCGGGGGTGAGAACTGGCGCGAAAGTCATGTAGCTAGATAAGCTAGCGATATGGCTCGCTCCACCTCGACCCCTGCTCTTCGCCGCGACCGCGTCGCGCCGCGCGTCTCACGCTGGCTGCGCATCGGCATCCCGAGCCTGCTCGTGCTGATCTGGGTGGTCGGCGGATCGATCGGCGGCCCGTTCTTCGGCAAGGTCGACGAGGTCGCGACGAACGACCAGTCGTCGTTCCTTCCGCAGTCGGCGGATGCCACGCGCGTCAGCGAGCGTCTCACCGACTTCACCGGCGGCGACACGATCCCGGCACTCATCGTCGCCGAGACGACGGACGGCACGGCGCTCTCGGACGCGCAGCTGACGGCGTTGAAGACTCTCGCCACCGCGGCCGCCGAACTCGAGGGAGTCGAGGGGGAGGCATCCCCACCCGTCGTCTCCGAGGACGGGCAGGCCGCGCAGATCTTCCTGCCCCTCGACAGCTCCGGAGAAGTGCGCGAGGTCGTGGAGGCCGCGCGGACCCTCGTCGCGTCAGACGTCCCGGCCGGGGTGCAGGCGTGGGTGACCGGTCCGGCGGGGTTCACGGCCGACCTGGTGAAGGGTTTCCTCGGCATCGACGGTCTGCTGCTGATCGTCGCCCTCGGCGCCGTGTTCGTCATCCTCGTGGTCGTCTACCGGTCGCCCCTCCTGCCGATCCTCGTGCTGCTCACCTCGGTGTTCGCCCTGTGCGTGGCGCTGCTGACGGTGTGGTGGCTCGCGTTCGCGGGCATCGTCGTGCTCAACGGTCAGGTGCAAGGCATCCTGTTCATCCTCGTCATTGGGGCGGCGACCGACTACGCACTGCTGTACGTGGCGCGGTTCCGCGAGGCGATCGGAGCGGGAGACAAGCGGTGGGATGCCACGATCCGGGCGTGGAAGGGAGCGGTCGAGCCGATCCTGGCCTCGGGTGGCACCGTGATCGCGGGGCTCCTCTGCCTGCTGTTGTCCGACCTCGCCACCAACCGCGCCCTCGGTCCGATCGCCTCGATCGGCATCGCCTTCGCCGTGCTGTCGGCGTTGACGTTTCTGCCGGCTCTTCTCGCCCTGTTCGGGCGCGCGGCCTTCTGGCCCTTCCTCCCCAAGGCCGGGGCGACCGATCTCCCCGACGACCTCACCGCCCCGGTGAGAGGGCTGTGGCCCCGCCAGGCGCGCTTCGTCGCCCGACGAGCGCGACCGGTGTGGATCGTTTGCACCGTCGTCCTCCTCGCGGCGTGCGCGGGTCTGACGCAGCTCCGCGCGGACGGCGTCCCCTCGAGCGACCTCGTGCTGGGCGCATCCGAAGCCCGCGACGGCCAGGCGGCACTCGCCGAGCACTTCCCGGGCGGCTCGGGCAGCCCCGCGTACGTCCTGGTGGCCGAGGACCGTGCCGCGACCGCGGTGGAGGTGCTCGATCGCGCAAGCGGCATCGACTCGGTCGCCGTCCTCTCCACCGATGCGACCGGGGGACAGGCGCCCGTCCAGGCGGTGGACGGAAGCCTCGTGACGACCGCGTTCGGCCCTCCGGGGACACCGGCACCCGCGCCCACCGTGTCGGACGGGCAGGTCCTCCTCGCCGCGACGCTCGCCGACACGGCTGACTCGGCCGCGGCCGACGACACGGTCCGTCAGCTCCGCGTCGATCTCGCCAATGCGCTGGGGGAGGGGACGGCCCTGGTGGGAGGGGTGACCGCGACCGACATCGACTCGATCGACACGTCGATCCGCGACCGTACGCTCATCATCCCGATCGTCCTCGCGGTGATCCTGCTGATCCTGATGGCGCTGCTGCGCTCGATCGTCGCGCCGGTGCTCCTCATCGGCACGGTCATCCTGTCGTTCGGGGCGGCGCTGGGCGTGAGCGCCCTCGTCTTCAACGGGCCCCTGGACTTCCCCGGCGCGGACCCTTCCGTTCCGCTGTACGGCTTCGTGTTCCTCGTCGCCCTCGGGGTCGACTACAACATCTTCCTGATGTCGCGTGTGCGCGAGGAATCCCTCGCTCACGGCACGCGCTCCGGCATCCTGCGCGGGCTCGTCGCGACGGGCGGCGTGATCACGTCGGCGGGTCTCGTGCTCGCAGCGACCTTCGCAGCGCTGGGCGTGATCCCCATCCTCTTCCTCGCCCAACTCGCATTCATCGTGGCCTTCGGCGTCCTGCTCGACACCTTCGTCGTGCGCTCGCTCCTCGTCCCGGCGCTCGCGTACGACCTCGGCTCGGCGATCTGGTGGCCGTCGAAGCTGTGGCGTCGCGACCGCGCGCAGCCCGCCACCGGCGCGAGCGCGGGCCGCGGCGCGAGCAACGGACAGCCCGCCACCCGCGGGAGCGCGCGTAGGCTCGACACATGACCAGGGCACTGTTCATCGTCGATGTCCAGAACGATTTCACCGAGCACGGGGCGCTCGGAGTCGAGGGAGGCGACGCGGTCGCCGAGCGCATCTCGCGCTTCCTCGCCTCGCACGCCGACGAGTATGCCGTCATCGTCGCCTCGCGCGACTGGCATCACGGCGACGACGACAACGGCGGCCACTTCTCGACCGCGCCCGACTTCATCGACTCGTGGCCCGTGCACTGCGTGGCGGGGACAGAGGGTGCCGAGTACGACGCCGTCTTCGACGCCAGCCGGGTGACCCATCACCTCAAGAAGGGGCAGGGGCGACCGGCGTACTCGCTGTTCGAGGGCGTCTCGGACGACGACCAGACGGCGGCGGACATCCTCGACGCCCACGGCATCCGGGACATCGACATCGTGGGCATCGCGACCGACTACTGCGTCCGCGCGTCGGCTCTCGACGCGGTCGCTGCCGGTCGCGCGGTGCGCGTCTTCACCGACCTCGTCGCCGGCGTCCACCCGGCCTCCAGCGCGGCCGCGCTGGCCGAGATCGAACGCGCGGGGGCGACGCTGGCGACCTCAGAAATCTAACTCGTCAGCCCGCGGGATCGAGATGGTGACCCGGGTTCCCACTCCCGGCTCGCTGGTGATCCGCAGGACGCCGTGGTGTTCGGTCACCACGCGCTGGACACTGGCGAGACCGATACCGCTGCCGCCGTCCTGGGCGTCCGCGAAACGTCCGCGCTCACCCTCTTCGACGATGCGGTGCAGATCGTCGGGATGGATGCCGCGGCCTCGGTCGCTCACCGACACCACCGCCCCCTCGTCGGTCTCGTACGCCTCGATCGTGATCTCGTCGTCGGAGTACTTCGCCGCATTCTCGACGACGTTCGCCACGGCGCGGCGTAGGCCGAGCACGTCCCCCGCGACCGTGATGGCATCCATTCGACCGAAGACGACGCGCCCCGGGCTCCCACCCGGCAGGACGAGTGCGACGGCCCCCCGTGCGATGAGATCGAGCGTCGCCCGCCTCTGCCCGCGCTCGGGTCGTGTGGTGGCGTCCGTCATGAGGGCCTGCGCCATCGCCACCAGGTGTTCGCTCGCCTCGGACGCCAGGCGCAACAGCCGGTGGTCCGCGGGGAGTTCGTCGGCGAGAAGGTCGAGGTAGCCGCGCAGAGCGGTCACCGGGGAGAGCAGGTCGTGGGCGAACGTGCGCTGAAGAGCTGCCTGTTCGTCGGCAGCCTGCTTCTCGCTCGTCAGGTCGCGCACGATCTTGACGAACCCGAGGACCTGCCCTTGGTCGCTGCGGATCGCCGAGATGGTGACGCGCGCCCAGAACTCGGTCCCGTCTTTGCGGACTCGCCATCCGGTGTCTTCGACGTGACCGTCGCGCTGGGCGGCCGCCAGGAGGGTATCCGGAACGCCGCGCCGTCGATCCTCCTCGCGGTAGAAGCGCGAGAAGTGCGAGCCGACGATCTCTTCCTCGGTGTAGCCCTTGATGAGCTCTGCGCCCAGGTTCCACCCGCGCACGAAACCCCCGCCGTCGAGCTTGACGATGGCGAACTGATCGACCTGTTCGTCCCAGTCGGTCGGGAGGACACGGCGGAAACTGGCGAGCGGACGCTCGCCGCCGTCGCGGCCGTCGGGTTCGGCGTCGCCGGGCGGAGACTGCACGGGCGCGCTCACCGGCGCAGGGTCGAGCGCTCGGGAATGCTTGCTGAGGGCATCTTCAGATCTTGTCGTCCGGGGGAGGGGGGCGCCAGCACTTGACAGGGTGAATTCGTCAGCTGACGGTCACGAGGGTGCGCTGCCACCCACTGGACCCGTTCGGGGCGATGGCCGCCTGCTCCTGGATCTGCAGATTGCCCTGCTTGTCCCGCGCGCGCACGACGATGTAGTGCGTGCCCGCATCGGCGTTCCAGTCGAGCTTCCACTGGACCCACGACTGATCGTTGATCGGGGTCGACAGGGTGGCCTGCTGCCAGTCGCCGTCGTCGATACTCACCTCGACGGCCTGCACGCCGACAGGCTGCGCCCACGCCATACCGGCGATGACCACGTTGCCCGCCGGGACAGGATTGCCGATCTTCGGGGTGTCCACGCGCGACGACATCTTGATCGGCGCTTCGGCCGCGTAGCCGCGGGGCGTCCAGTACGCCTCCGCCTGATCGAAGCGCGTCACGGTCAGCTTGGTGACCCACTTCGTCGCCGACACGTATCCGTACAGTCCCGGAACGACCATGCGCACCGGGAAGCCGTGCTCGAACGGCAGCGGCTCGCCGTTCATGGCCACCGCGAAGATGGCGTCGAGGTTGTCGTCGACGAGAGACGAGAGGGGAGTGGATGCCGTGTACCCGTCGACGCTCTCGGACAGCACCATGTCCGCTCCGCTCTGCGGACCCGCTTTGCGCAGCACGTCGCGGATGGGGACTCCGGTCCAGATCGCGTTTCCGACGAGGTTGCCACCGACCTCGTTCGACACACAGGTCAGGGTCACGCCGTACTCGTCGAGACCCATGCCGACGAGGTCGTCGAAGCTCAGCTCGATCGGCGTGTCGACCATTCCCTCGATCGAGAGCCTCCAGGTCGTGGGGTCGACATTCGGGACGGTGAGGGCCGTGTCCACGCGGTAGAAGTCCGCGTTGGGCGTGATGATCGGCGTCACACCGGGCACGCCGAGGTCGGCGCCCGCGGGGACGGTCACCGTGCTGCGCGCCGCGGGGAGGCGGAGGGCGTCGCGGGCGGCCGCGACCGACGCCGTCGCGACATTCACGACACGGGCGCCGACGCCCACGACGATCGCGGTCGCAGCGGCGATCCCCGAGACGATGAAGAATCCGCGACGATCCACCCCGGCAGCGGGAGCATCCGCGGCCGCGGCATCGGCCGCCCAGCGGCGCAGCCGCGCGGTCAGGACGAGCAGGATCGCGACGCCGGCGATGGTGCCCACGACGGGCGGCAGCCACGCCAGGGCGCCGGCCCCGGCGCGGGTCACGATCGCTGCGGTGGCCAGCGCCCCACCGATCGCGAGGAGGACTGCCCCGACGAAGCGGAACCGGTACTCGAGCGCGCCTGCGACCGCGGCGGCGACGACCGCGCCCAGACCCACTCCGACCAGGAGCGCGATCTTGTCGGACTCGCCGAACAACGTGATCGCCAGCTCCTTCAGCGGACGCGGCACGATGTCGACGATGAACGAGCCGACGGCGAGGACCGGGCTGGCGGACCGTGCGAAGATCGCCGCCAGCACCTCGGCGCCGCCCAGCAGAACGAGAGCCGAGACGATCCCGGTGAGGGGGGCCCAGATCCAGGAGCGCGGTCGGCGAACGGCACGTGCGTCCGTGGTGGTTTCGGTGTCCATGGCATCCCTCATTCCCGACGGGCGCACGCGGCATGCCCGTCACCCCGTATTCGGAACCACGCGGAGAACGGATGCCACGGGCTCAGCGCCGCGGCGCCAGGTGGAACACCGCGACGCCCGACACGATCAGCGCGAGAGCGATCGCGAGGCCCGCGGTGAGCGGTTCGTTCAGCAGCGGGACGGCCACGACCGCGGTGAGGACGGGACTGAGAGCCCCGGCGCTCGAGGCCAGGCTGCTCCCGAGGTGCTTCACGGCGAGCACGTAGCACGCGGTCGAGAGCAGGCCCGTGCCGACGCCCTGGACCAGCGCGTACGTCGCGATCTGCGGAGCCGGGAGCGTCCCCGCGAGCAGGTGCGAGGGGAGCACGCCGGTCACCGCCAGGGCGAGCGCGACGATCGCGGAGGTGACGCTGATGACGACGATGACGCTCACCAGATCCAGTCGAAGGGATGCCAGCCCCACCGTGTAGAGCGCCCAGACGAGGCCCGCGGCCAGGAGCACGGCGACCCCGCCGAGATCGGCCGTGCCGCCTCGGAGCATCGCGCTCGCCGCGACACCGACGACGATGGCGGCGAGAGCGCCGAGACGTCGCCGCGAGACGGGTGTGCGGTGACGGAGGAAGAGCAGGAGCGTGACGAAGAGCGGAACCGTGCCGGGGACGAGGAGACCGGTCAGCCCGGCCGAGGTGAGCTCTGCGCCCCACGCGAAGAGGAGGAAGTGCGGGAGTCCGGCGAGGAGCACGAGACCGAGTGCGCCGGCGCCGGCGCCGCGCACGGCGCGCAGTGTGCGGGGGATCCACGGGGTGAGAAGGAGCGCGGGCACCGCGAAGCGCAGGATCGCGGCATCGCCGGTCGTGAGGCCTGCTCCCTCGATCGCGCGCGTCGACAGTGCGAACGCCGACCACAGCGCGACGACGCCGGAAAGAGCGGCGACACCGATGAGCGTGCCGCGCGACAGGGCGAGACGCGGCGAGAGGGCGAACGAGGTCACTTGGTCAGCGTAGGAACGCGGCGTGCGCAGTCGATTGCGAATATTGCTCTGTGGAGTCGAATATTGGCAGAATCTGCTCCATGCACGTCCTTGACGAGATCGACCGCCGCATTCTGGGCAAACTCCAGCGCGATGGCCGGCTGTCCAATCAAGACCTCGCCGACCGTGTAGGCCTGTCGCCGTCGCCGTGTCTTCGCCGCGTTCGCCAGCTCGAGCAGGCCGGCATCATCGAGGGATACCGTGCGGTCGTCTCTCCGAAGGCCGTCGACCTCACGATCACCGCGTTCGTCCGCCTGCGTCTCGCCTCTCACGAGGGGGCGACGGTCGACGCCGTCGAGGAGCGTCTGCGGGCTCTCCCGAACATCGTGGAGGCGCACCTCCTCGCGGGCGACTGGGACTACCTCGTGCGCATCGTCACCCCGAGCTTCGAAGAATACGAGCGCCTGCTCCGGGAGCACCTCCGGGCCATCCCGTCGCTCGCGTCCATCGACACGACGTTCGCCTTCGGGGTGACCAAACCGCTGTCGCCCCTGCCTCTCGGATGACGGTGCCCGCCGATACGATGGCACGACCCGTGGCATCCGGGATCCGCCCCTGCCCGAGAGGAGTCCGCACGTGGATGACCTCACCCGGTGGACAGCGGCGCTGACGACACTCGTCGGGCTCGGGTTGACGCTCGGCCTGAACCCCGCGCTCTACGGCGCCACGGCCGACATGCTGGCGCAGAACGTCCGCGTCATCCCGCGCATGGCGTTCATGGTCGCGGGCCTTGCGACCGGAGCCACCATCCTCTACCTCGCGCTGCAGAGTTTCGACCCGACCGAGTTCGTGTCGGCGGCCGAGCGCCAGGCCACCGAAGCGGTGCTGGACCGCCGCGTCGATCTGGCCGCGGGTGCGCTGTTCCTCGCGGGCGCGGTCGCCATGGTCGTCTGGCGCCTCCGGGTACCGATCCGCGCGCCGCGGACCAAGCCGGTGAAGAGCCGCGCGCACTCGTGGAGCTACTACGTGCTCGGGGTGAGCTGCTCGATCATCGGTTTCACGACGCTGCCGATCATGTACATGACCGGTCGGATCGCCGACGGCGTCAGCGATCATCCCGCGCTCAGGTGGACCGCGTACGCCGTCTTCCTCGTGGCGCTCGCCGCGCCCTTCGTGCTCCTCGCCACCGCGTGGCTGCATTTTCCGGCGACCGCGGCTCGCGTGAACGGCTACTACACCCGCGCGATCGACATGGATCACCGGTGGCTGTACGCGGGCGTCCTGGCTGCCGCGGGAATCGCGTGCGTCGTGCTGGGCGTGGTGCCCGGCCGTTGAGCTCAGCGCTTCACGCGCTGCTTCCGCATCTTCGCCACGACCCGGCGGCGCACCTTCTGCACCTTCGGGTCGGTCCACACGCGGTAGGCCACCGTTCCCGCGGCGACCGCGCGACCGATCGCCGTTCGTGCGAGCACGGCTCCCGCCAGCCCCACGGCTCCGGTACCGACCCAGCGTGCAACTCCCATGGCATCCCTCGTTCTCTCTGTGGAGAGACCAGCAGACACGAGGAGGGCGCGGATGCCAGGCGGCTTGCGTCGCGGGAGGGGATGTGCGTGTCACGGGCGAGCCGTCGTCCCATCGGGAATGCGTCTGCCGTGGCGCAGTGCGGTGACGATCAGGGCGACGCCGATGACGGATTGCACCGACCCGATGGCGAGCCAGGATGTGGCAGGAGTCACCGGCGGGAGGAGCGTGCCGGCGATCACGGTGCCGACATGGAATCCGCCGTGCACCCCCACCGCAGCCCAGAGCGAGCCCGTCCACAAGAGCAGGCCGACCGCGAGCAGGGCGAATCCGAAGGGCAGTGCGAGATACAGCACGTGCTCCCACGGTGACTGCTGCCCGCCGTTGGACACGAGATGGATCAGCGTGAACGCGAGAGTGGTGACAGCCACGGCGAGAATCGGGCGCTCCCGCAGTCGCCAGAGCAGCATCCCGCGGAAGAGCAGCTCCTCCGGGATCCCCTGCTGCAGGAAGGCGAGGCCGAGTGAGTACGCGATCAGCAACGAGATCATGACCGGACCCGTCTGCCCGGAGAAGTGTGTCGAATCGCTCCGGACGGGACCGTCGGCGGGGATCAGCGCTGTCACCGCGACGACCGTTCCGGCGGAGAGCCCGATGCCGAGCAGGAGCCACACGGCCGAGAGCCTGTTCGCGCTCCATCCGGCCGCGCGGAGCGGCGCGCGCTCGACTCCGTTCATCCACCCCCACACACCGAGCACGACGGTGCCGAGGACGAGCGACTGGAGGACGACCGCGAGCCCGAAGCCCCACGGCGACGATCCGCCGAAGACCTCGGACGCCCCGGGCACCAGGACCAGGAGGCCCGTCGCGAGCGCGGGAACGAGGTTGGCGATGATCAGGATGCCGATGGCCACGACGACTCGGACGGTGATGCCGAGCGGTCCCAGCGCCAGTCGCGGAGCGACCGACCTCGTGCCGGGGGCGGGCGGGACTTGTGTGACGTTCATGCCGAGGACGCTACGGAGCGTCGGGGCGGCGATCCCGTCCCGGGAGTCACGATCGCGAACGACCCCGGTCACGCGCGAGAGGGCCGAAGTCGTGACCGCAGTCACGTGTGAGGGACGAGAGCGCGTGCTTAGCTGAAGCGTATGTCCGGGACCCCGAACCGTCGCGCGCTGTTGCTCGATCTTGCCGCCGTCATCGGGTGGGCGGGACCGGCTCTCATGGTTGTCGCATCGCTGGACCGGAGGCCGGGGTGGGCTTCGGCCGCGGTGTCCTCGCTGCTGATCGGCTCCATGGTCGTGTGGGTGCTGTGGCGTCGCTCGGGGCAGCGGTCTCGCGCTGCCGCGATCGCCTTCGCGACCATCGCGACGGTGACGATGTCGTTCGGAAACGGATCGTTGTACTACGGCATCGTCTGGGCGGCATGTCTCGTCCTCGGTGTGACATTCACGGCGGCCGCCGTGGTCTGGGGCTACGCTGCCGCTCTCGTGGGACTCGTCGTCGCCCTCCATCTGTCCACCGGGAGCGCACCCGAGCTCATGATCGGTGAAGCCGCCGTCGCCGCGGTCTTCGCCGGCGTGGCGGCGGCCGTGGCGGCGATCCTGCGCGACAGCTTCCGGGTCGGGGAGGAACTGCGTGCGGCGCTCGTACAACTGGATGCCGTCAACGCCGAACTCCGCAGCCGTCTCGACACCGACCGTGACCTCGCACTCGCTCGCGAACGCGAGCGCACCGCGCGGGAACTCCACGACGGCCTGGGGCACCGGCTGACAGCCGTCGGGATGTCGCTCGATTATGCCGACCGCGTGGGTGACTCGCCCGAGGCGCGCGAAGAGACGCGACGTGCGCGACAGCTGGTGGGGGAGTCCCTCGATGCGATGCGCCGACTCGTCCGTGCCATGCACCCCGTCGAGCTCTCCACCCTCCGCAACGCCGAGGCGTTCCACGCTGTCGCCGAGGCGTTCCGGGGCACGGGGATCGATATCCGGGTGTCGATCGAGGGCGACGACTCCGCGCTGAGTCATGACCACGCGCTCCTACTGCTGAGTTTCGTTCAGGAAGGGTTGACGAACGTCGTGCGTCACTCCGATGCGACATCCGTCGACCTGCGAATGGTGGTGGGGGATGCCCACCTCTCCGCGGTGATCGAGGACGATGGGGCCGGAGCGTCGACCGACCCGTTGATCGAGGGCTTCGGCCTGCGATCGCTTCGCGCGCGCGCCGAGCGGATGGGCGGGGCATTCACTGCGGAGCCGACTCCCACGGGCTTCCGTGTGGCGCTCGAACTCCGTCCCGCGCTGATTCGCGGGCTCGCGTGAGTACCGTGCGGGTCTTCGTCGTCGACGACCAGGAGCTTCTCCGGCGAGGCCTGCGCATGATCCTCGAAACGGACTCCGCGGTCGAGGTGGTCGGTGAGGCTGAGAACGGGCAGCGGGCACTCGCTCTCATACCGGGGCTTGCGCCCGACCTCGTGCTGGCCGATGCCCGCATGCCGGTGCTCGACGGTCTCGGACTCGTCCAGCGGTGCGCGGTGTCCCATCCCGACCTTCCGGTCCTGGTCCTCACGACGTTCGACGACGCGCGTCTCGTGCGTCAGCTGCTGGACGCGGGGGCCGCCGGATTCCTGCTGAAAGATATCTCAGCGGACGCGTTGATCGGCGCCATACGCCATGTCCTGGCGGGTGGGCTCGTGCTGGATCCGCGCGTCGCCCGTGCTGTGCTGTCGTCGACGCCGGTGCAGATGGAGCAACCCGTCCTCACCGAGGCGGAGCGAGCGGTCGCGGACCTCGTCGCCCGGGGGCTCCCCAACGCGGAGATCGCCGCACGCCTTCATCTCGCACACGGGACGGTGAAGAACACGGTCTCCGCCCTGTTGCGCAAATTCGCTGAGCCCGACCGCACGGCCCTTGCTCTGCGGCTCGCGCGAGAGTCGACGGCCGGGGCCTGAGGGCAGCCTCGGAGCGGAGTCCCCGCCCCTGCGGATGGACCCGTTCCGTGTCGGTGGCCGGCGGCAGCCCCGCTAAGGTGAGCCGGGTGAGCGACGCGGGAGAAGGGCAGGCGGGGTCGGGCGACTTCGTCCAGTCTCTCGCGCGCGGGCTCGAGGTCATCCGCACCTTCGATGCCGAGCACCCGGCGCTGACGCTCAGCGATGTGGCTCGTCGCGCGGATCTCACCCGCGCCGCCGCGCGGCGCTTCTTGCGCACCCTCGAGACGCTCGGTTACGTGCGCGCCGACGGCCGGTCCTTCTCGCTCACGCCGCGCGTGCTCGAGCTCGGCTTCAGCTACCTGTCGGCGCTGTCTCTCCCGGCTCTCGCCCAGCCCCACCTCGAGCGCTTGTCGCGTGAGGTCGATGAGAGCGTGTCGTCCGCCGTCCTCGACGGCGCCGACATCGTCTACGTCGCGCGCGTCCCCACGCGGCGCATCATGAGCGTCGGGATCACGATCGGCACGCGATTCCCCGCCTACGCGACCAGCATGGGGCGCGTCCTGTTGGCCGCGCAGCCCGAGGGTCGCGCTCGCGAGATCATCGCGGCATCCCATCCCGAACCGCTCACGTCCCGCACGCGCACCGACGTCGAGGCGATCCTCGCGGAGCTCGCCTCCGTGCGCGCGCAGGGGTGGGCGCTCGTCGACGGCGAGCTCGAGGAGGGGCTGCGATCGCTCGCCGCGCCCATCCGTGACCGCGAGGGGGCCGTCGTCGCGGCGCTCAACATCTCGGCCACCGCCCGGGGCGACGGCGACGCCTGGCGCGAGCAGTGCCTCCCGGCGCTCCTCGCGGCCGCCGCCGATATCGACGCGGATCTTCGTCTGATCTGACGGGCTCACGCGCCGACCGCGTGGCGAGTGTCCAGAACACCCGGACGTTTTTCGCGGCGGTCCGGGTGACGTGGACACTCGAGCCCGCTTTCCGGGATGCGGATGCCACCGGCCCGCCGGGCGCGCCGGATTGACGCCGGCCCTTGTCGCCGTCGCGCGCGCGTCGTAGAATGTTCGCAAGACGTACGTATGTGCGCAGAGCGAACACATGGGAGCCCGAGTGATCGACAAGACCGTCCCCGACGTCGCGGCGGCCGTCGCCGGTATTCCGGACGGAGCCACCGTGATGATCGGCGGCTTCGGACGAGCCGGACAGCCCGTCGAACTCATCGACGCGCTCATCGCGCAGGGCGCCCGCGACCTCACCGTCGTCAACAACAACGCCGGCAACGGCGACACGGGACTCGCCGCCCTGTTGGCCGCCGGACAGGTGCGCAAGATGATCTGCTCGTTCCCCCGGCAGAGCGACTCGTGGGTGTTCGACCGCCTCTACCGCGCGGGCGAGCTCGAGCTCGAGCTCGTGCCGCAGGGCAACCTCGCCGAGCGCATCCGCGCGGCCGGCGCGGGCATCGGCGCGTTCTTCACACCGACCGGCTTCGGCACGCAGCTCGCCGAGGGCAAAGAGACGCGCCGCATCGACGGGCGCGACTACGTGCTCGAGTACCCCATCCGCGCCGACGTGGCTCTCATCGGTGCACGCGCCGCAGACCGCTGGGGCAACCTCGTCTATCGCGAGACAGCGCGAAACTTCGGACCGATCATGGCCGCCGCGGCGGCGACCACGGTCGTGCAGGTCGACGAGATCGTGCCGCTCGGTTCGCTCGACCCCGAGGGCGTCGTGACGCCGGGACTGTACGTGGACCGCGTCGTCGCGGTCGGGGAGCGCGCGTGGCTGCGAGACGGCGAATTCGTCGGTGGCGTCGACATCGAGGGCCGCGTCCTCTCCGAAGAAGGTGCCTGATGGACGCATCCACCAGTTCCGCACCGGCACGTCGTCGAGCTTGCGCGCACCGCGCGGGAAAGAGAGCAGCACAGTGACCACCCGCATCTCCCGCGCGCAGCTCGCCGCGCGCGTGGCATCCGACATTCCCGAGGGCGCGGTCGTGAACCTCGGCATCGGGGCCCCGACGCTCGTCGCCGATTACCTCCCCGAGGGGCTCGAGATCGTTCTGCACACGGAGAACGGCATGCTCGGCATGGGGCCCGCTCCCGAGCGTGGGCGCATCGACCCCGACCTCATCAACGCAGGCAAGCAGCCCGTCACCGCCCTCGCGGGGGCGGCCTTCTTCCACCACGCCGACTCTTTCGCGATGATGCGCGGCGGGCACCTCGACGTGTGCGTGCTGGGCGCGTTCCAAGTCTCGGCCGGGGGTGACCTCGCGAACTGGTCGACGGGTGAGCCCGGCGCGATTCCGGCGGTCGGCGGGGCGATGGACCTCGCGATCGGCGCGAAGGACGTCTACGTGATGACCGACCTGCTCACGAAGGGCGGCGAGCCCAAGCTCGTGGAGGCGTGCACGTATCCGCTCACGGGCGTCGGCTGCGTCTCGCGCGTCTACACCGACCACGGCGTCTTCGACGTCACGCCCGACGGCTTCCGCGTGCGCGAGCTGTTCGGCGACAACACGCACGCCGAGATCGAGTCGCTGCTCGGTCTGAAACTGGAGGCCTGAGCCATGCCCGCATCTTTCGTCTACGACGCCGTCCGCACGCCCTTCGCGCGGCACGGCAAGGCCTTCGCCGACGTGCGCCCCGACGACCTCGCGGCGACGGTCATGGCATCCGTCGTCGAGCGCACGGGTATCAACCCCGCCCGCATCGAAGACGTGATCTTCGGCGACGCCAACCAGGCCGGCGAAGACAACCGCAACGTCGCGCGCTTCGGCGCTCTGCTCGCGGGCTTCCCGTCGTCGGTTCCCGGGACGACGATCAACCGCCTGTGCGGATCGTCCCTGGATGCCGTCATTCAGGGTTCGAGGGCGATCGAGGCCGGCGACGCCGACGTGATCCTCGCCGGCGGTGTCGAGTCGATGACCCGCGCGCCGTTCGTGGTCGAGAAGAGCCCGCGACCCTTCCCCGCGGCGAACCAGACGATGTGGAACACCTCGATCGGCTGGCGCATGACCAACCCGCGGCTGCGCAAGGACTGGACGATCTCGAACGGCGAAAGCGCCGAGAAGCTCGCGGAGATCTACGGCATCTCGCGCGAGGAGCAGGATGCCTTCGCCGCCCGCAGCCACCGCCTTGCGGCTGCCGCGTGGGCGGCCGGGACCTTCGACGATGAGATCGTGCAGGTCGAGGGCCACGCGCTCGCCCGCGACGAGGGGATCCGCGACGACTCCACCGCCGAGGTGCTCGCGGGGCTGCGCCCGGCGTTCCAGAAGGACGGGACGGTCACGGCGGGCAACTCGTCGCCGATCAACGACGGCGCCTCGGCGGTGCTCCTCGGTTCCGAGGGAGCCTTGGATGCCGAACCTCTCGCGCGCATCGCCGGCCGCGCCGCGTTCGGCAACGACCCCGATGTCTTCGGTGTCGCCCCCGTCGAGGCCGCGAACCGCGCGCTCGCCCGCGCGGGCCGTTCGTGGAGCGACGTGTCGTTCGTGGAGCTCAACGAGGCCTTCGCCTCGCAGACCCTCGCGTGCGCGCAGCTGTGGACCGAGCTCGACCCCGCGAAGCTGAATGAGAACGGCGGCGCGATCGCCATCGGTCACCCGCTCGGCGCCTCCGGCGGTCGCATCATCGCCCGCGCCGCCCACGAGCTGAAGCGTCGCGGCGGGGGAGTGGCCGTCACCGCGATCTGCATCGGAGTGGGTCAGGGCCTCGCGGTGGTTCTGGAGCGCTGAGCGTCAGAGCTTCCTGCGATGAGCTGCTCCGAGCCCCCTCGTAGACTCCGGGCATGGCCTTTCCCTCGTTCCAGGATGACGCGGCGATCCTGTTGGCGGCGATCGGTAGCAGTCAGCGGTCGTCGACGTCCGTACGCTCGGTGCTCGGGACCTGGGACATGATCAACGTCGACGTCCCGTCGCGGCAGATGATCGAGTCCGCGGCCGGGGCGCTCCAGCGTGCGGGCCTTGTGGTCATCGACGACGAATGGGGCCTCCGGCCCACTGCCGAGGGAGTGCGTCTTCGGCGCACGCCACGCGGCGTCTCGATGCGAGGGCTCCCAACGGCGATAGGGAAGTTGCTGCCACCTCTGACGCCCGACCCATCCGTCGTGATGCCGCAAGAGATCTACGACGCGGCCCTCGAGGACTACCTGCATCCGAAGCCGCTGCTTCCGCGGTGGCTGACAGGGTTGTTCCGGTGATGGATGATTCGGATGCTGACAACGGTCACGTCATCGTTAGCTTCGATGTCTCGACGGCGGTTCGCGTCGGTGAGCTCGAACAGCTACTCAGAACAGAGCCAGGGTCTGCTCCCCCGTTCTCGTATCACCTCGGAACGGTAACGTTCGATGAGCCGAACTGGGAGGCCCGGGCTGACAAGCTGAATGCCGTGATCTTGGACTTCGTAGACCGCCTGCACGGGGTCTCGCCGGCCGTTCTGAACTCCCCGGAGACGTTCGTTCGCCTCTTCATGACCCTTCCCGCCGGAGCCGAGACCCTCGATGCCGGTACGGTGAAACGGCTCGCCGACGTGGGCGCCACAATCTGGATTGACGCGTGACGGATTTTCCCTTGCATCGAGATGCCGCAGCCCCGAAGAGAGAACGCTTGAGCTGGGTGCGTCTGGCCATTGCGTGTGCAATCGCGTCCGCGGTCGCGACGGTGCTCATTACCGCGGGGACGATCTTCCTCTATGAGGGTCGCGGGTTCGTCTTCGGGAATGGACCGTGGTCGCGATCGTCGTCATACGCTCGCCTGGATACCTATCTCTATGGTGTCTCCGTCAGATTTCTGTTCGTCGGTGTTCCTGTGGCCCTCTGCACCTTTCTGATCGCGAGGAGGCTTCGGTCGGCCAGCCGGCGGATTCGCGTCATGGCCGTCGTGGCGCCGTCGCTTGCGACGCTGATTCCTGCGTGGTGGCTGGCCGCATGGGACGGACCACCCCTGCTCGCTCTTCTCGTCGGGAGCCTCAGCGCTCTTTTCGGTGCCGGCGTGTTTCTTCTCGCAGCGCACATCGCGGGATACACGCGGATCGCCGCCGGTATGGCTGTGGTTGTGGCCGGAAGCTTGCGCGATCGTCCAAGCAGGTCGGGCGGCACACGGACGTAACCCTGGCACACCTCGACTTGCTCGAGTGCCCGCACAGCTTCTCCGGCTCCGCGCCCGAATCGATCGAGCAGCGCATTTTCGAGGAACCGTTCGCGGAACCGCGGGGCGAGGATGAGTCGGATCGAGCGACGAGCCCGCCTAGCCTCAGCCGCGGACGCCGTCGTGAGAACATGAGGGATGCCTTCACGCCGTGTGTCGATGGACGACATCGCCCGACGCCTGGGGCTCAGTCGAAGCACCGTGTCGTTCGTGATCAACGACCGCAGCGACATCCGCATCGCGGAGGAGACGAAGCGGCGGGTGTGGGAGGCGGTTGCCGAGTTGGGGTACCGACCGCACGCGGCTGCGCGCGCCCTCGCGTCGCAGCGGACCCATCTGCTGGGTCTCGTCACCGACATCGCCAGCAGCCCGTTCGGCGGCGGAATCATCACCGGGGCTCAGCGAGCGGCCTGGGCGCGGGGGCAGGTGCTGCTGATCGTGAGTGTGAGCCCAGACGACTCGGCCGACACGGCGCTCGAGATGCTGCTGGAGCGACGGGTCGAGGGTTTGATCTACGCGACCGCCGGTCACATCGGGGTGAAGCTCCCGACCGCCGCGGCGGAGGTGCCCGTCGTGCTCGTGCACTGCGAGGATCTCGACGGTCACTACCCCTCGATCCTCCCCGACGAGGAGCACGGTGGGTACACGGCGACTCGGCGCCTGCTCGACACCGGGCACCGGCGCATCGGCCTGCTGAACATCGATGCGCCCTACCCCGCTGCTGGTCGCCGCGCGGGCTACGAACGTGCACTGCGCGAAGCGGGTATCGAGGTCGACCCCGCGCTCGTCTCGTCGGGTCCCGCTCACGCCGGGGCCGGGTACGAACTCGCCCGCGCCATGCTGGAGCTCCCGGACCGTCCGACCGCGCTCTTCTGTGGAACGGATCGCATGGCCATGGGCGCATTCGATGCGATTCGTGAGGCGTCTTTGCGTATCCCCGAAGATGTCGCGGTCGTCGGTTTCGACGATCAGGAGATCGTCGCCGCCTACCTGCGACCGGCGTTGACGACCATCGCGCTCCCGTTCGAGGAGATGGGCGCGGCGGCCGTGGAGATCCTCAACGGCGACGTTGCGGAGTTCAGCGGCGCGACGATGCCCGGGTGGCTCGTCGAACGCGATTCGGCGTGATCGCCCGGATCTCTTGTCCGAGGGGGCGGGGAGCGCTACGTTAACTCGCGTTAGTAACGCGCGTTAGCGAATGGAGCCTCGTGAACACAACAATGAAGTTGCGCGCCCTCGCGGCGGGAGCGGCGACGCTGATCACCGCACCCGTCCTCACGGGTATCGGAGTGACGGCGGCGCACGCCGACAACCCCGACGCAGAGCAGTATCGTCCGCAGTACCATTTCTCGGTCCCCGACCACTGGAAGAACGACCCCATCCGACCGGTCTATCTCGACGGCGAGTACAACTACTACTACCTGTACGACGTCGACTACAACGGCGTCTCGACGCAGACGGCGTGGCGGCATGCGACGACGACCGACCAGATCGTCTACCACGACGAGGGGATCGCCATCCCGGAGGACACCACCTTCGGCTCGCCGATGGCCGGTTCGATCGTCGTCGACACCGACAACACGGCGGGTTTCGGGGCAGGCGCCCTCGTGGCGCTCGTCTCCGTCGACGAAGGACCGACGAACGCGACCGATCAATGGGTGTACTACTCCACGGACGGCGGCGACACCTTCGTGCCGTACTCGACGACCACGCCCGCGATCGCGAACCCCGGACCCGGACTCCACGAGTTCCGCGACCCCAAGATCGAGTGGGACGAAGCCAACGACCAGTGGGTCGCCCTCGTCGCGGAGCCGCTGAGCGGCATCGGCTTCTACGCCTCGTCCGATCTGAAGAATTGGACCTTCGAGTCGTTCTTCCCGGCCCCGAGCGGGATCACGTTCACCGAGTGCCCGGACTTCTTTCAGATGAGAGCCGACGACGGCACGTTGCAGTGGGTCGTCGGAGCGAGCACCGGCGGCGACATGCACACCTTCGCGTATTGGCCGGGAGAGTGGGATGGCAGCACCTTCACCCCCGACACGACGGTGCCGAAGTGGTTGGACTACGGTGACGACTTCTACGCCGCTGTCACCTACCCCGACGAGGCCTCCGCAGACCGGAGCACGCGGTTTCTCAAGGGGTGGGTCAACTACTGGAGCCACCCGAACACGGCGAGCAGCTGGACCGTGGACGGCTTCACCGGCACCGATGCCATCACCCGGGAACTCCGGCTGAAGGCGACGGGCGACACCTATCGCCTCGTCTCGAATCCCGTCGCCGCTCTCGATGACTACGCCACGCGCACCTGGGAGCTGGGCGACATCGCCGTCGACGGGGAGCGCGATCTCGGCTACCACGGTACGTCCTACCGACTCGACACCACGGTGTCGTGGGCCGATCTCGACAACGTCGCGATCAAGCTGCGACGCTCACCCGACGGGACGCGCGACTTCACCGTCGGCAAGTTCGACGACTTCATATACGTTGACGCGAATGATCCGACGATGTACCGGGAATCGCACGCGCCGTTCGACCCGCAAGCCACGACCGTCCAGTTGAGCATTCTGGTCGACACCACCACCGTGGAGGTGTTCGTCAACGGCGGAGAGCAGGCGCTGACCATGAAGTCGAACCTCGATCCGACCGACACCGGTCTGCAGCTCTTCACCCAGGGCGGCGCCGCGACCTTCGGCGACGTCACCATCACCGAGTTCGCGAACGTCAACGGGCAGGCGGAAGGGGGAACGGTCTTCCAAGATTTCGACAGTGGCCATGACGGGTGGACCACCACCGGCAGCGCCTTCGGGTCGGCGCCGGCGACGGGAACCCTTCCGGCGCAGCAGCCCGTGACCGGGTGGCGGGGGACGGGGCTCGTCAACAGCTACCTCGGCGGGGACGCGTCCACGGGAACCGTGACATCGCCGACCTTCACCGTCTCGAGCCCGTACGTGAGCTTCCTCGTCGGCGGGGGCGACCATCCGACGCCGTCCGAGGTCTTCGCCGACTTCGAGGGGAATGACTGGGGGCCGGGCTGGACGGCCACGGGCAGCTTCGCTGGTCGCGGGCCGACGGCCTCGAGTCTGACGAACCAGGCGGGGGCGAAGGTAGCCGACACCTTCGTCAACGGCGGCGACGCGGCCACGGGGACCATCACCTCGCCCGAGTTCACAATCACCCGTGACTACCTCACCTTCCGGATCGCCGGGGGAGACTTCCCCTGGCCGGCCGTGGGGAACGCCTCCGTCCGATTGGTCATCGACGGTCAGGTGTACTTCAGCGCCACCGGCGACGGCACCCCGACACTGCGCGACGTCGCTTGGGATGTGCACTCGCTGAGGGGCAAGACGGCGTATCTCGAGATCGTCGACGAGTCGACTTCGACAGCGTTCGGCCACATCATGGTCGATCAGGTGATGTGGGGGAACACCCCCGATGCCGTCGTCGGGGAGGCGGACACCCCGACCGCGGTGAATCTGAAGGTCGGTGGGGCCACCGTCCGCACCGTGACCGGTACCGATGCGGAGCGGCTGCACTGGGAGTCGTGGGACGTCGCCGACTTCATCGGCCAGACCGCCCAGATCGAGGTGGTCGATCAGAGCACCGCGGGGTGGGGGCACGTGAACGTGGACGAGATCACGTTCTCGGATCGGCCGCTCGGCTGAGCGTTCGCGCAGGAGTCACCCGTCCCGTCGGCTGACGGCGCGCACCGGACCCGCCGGAGATTCTCCGGCGGGTCCGTCGTGTGAGGCGTCGCGGAACATCGGTGTTGACGACGGCTACTTACGCGCGTTAGCATCATCGAAACATCGCACTAACGCGGGTTAGTAACCTCGAAGAACGAAGAGATCATGTCGAAGAAGACACCGCAGACACGCGCTGTGACGATGCAGGACGTGGCCCGCCACGCGGGCGTATCCCGCACCGCCGTATCGCTCGTGCTCAACGATCGCTTCGACGTGACGTTGGCGTCCGACACCCGCGAGCGGGTCATGAGCTCGGCGACGGAACTCGGCTACCGCCCCAACGCCGGCGCCCGGGCCCTCGCCCAGCAGCGCAGCGACTGGTACGGCCTCGTCACCGAGATCGTCACGGCACCGTTCGCGGTCGATGTGATCAAGGGTGCTCAAGATCGGGCGATGACCGACGACAAGTACCTGCTCATCGCCTCGACGGAGTCTGATCCGGCCGCCGAGACGACCGCGATCGAACGGCTCCTGGAGCAGCGCGTGGAGGGCCTGATCTACGCGGCGACGTGGCATCGCGGCGTCTCGGTTCCCGATATCGCGAGCGAGGTCCCCACCGTGCTGGTGAACTGCTTCGACCGCGACGGACGGTTCCCCTCCGTCGTGCCCGACGAGCGCGCCGGCGGATATCGGGCGACTGCCCGCTTGCTCCGCGCCGGTCACCGACGCATCGGGTTCATCAACCTCGACCCCGGGATCCCGGCGGCCATCGGCCGCCGCCAGGGGTATCTCGCGGCTCTGGCCGACGCGGGGATCCCGGCTGACGAGCAGTGGCAGGTCACCGGCCACGCCACGGCCGACAGCGGGTTCGCGGCGGCCGAGGTGCTCCTCGATCTCGCCGATCCGCCGAGCGCGATCTTCTGCGCGAACGACCGGATGGCCATGGGAGCGTACGACGCCATCAAAGAACGGGGACTCCGCATCCCCGACGACATCGCCGTCATCGGCTTCGACAACCAGGAGCTCATCGCGGGGTACCTGAGGCCGGCGCTGACGACGGTTGCGTTGCCCTTCGAACAGATGGGCGCACGGGGCGTGGACATCCTCGCCGCCATCACCGCGGGAGAGCCGACCGTCACGAAAAGAGTGACGGTCGACTGCCCGCTCCTCGAACGCTCGTCGGTGTGACGGGACATCCCCGACGAGCAGGATTCTTCGGCTTCAACGCGGAAGAGAAGAAAGGAACAGCACCAATCATGGCACTACACCGGAGAAAGACGGCCCTCTTCGCCGCCGTCGCGGCAGCGGGAGCTCTTCTGCTGTCGGGCTGCACCGCGGGTGGCGGCCAGTCGGCCGCCGACCTCGACGGCACGCAGCTGCTGACGATCCCTCGCGAGGACATGGGCACGTTCGATCAGAACTTCAACCCGTTCTCGAACCCCGACTTCCCGATGACGCAGGTCGCGATCTACGAGTCGATGCTCGTGTTCAACCCCGCCGACGGCACGACGACGCCGTGGCTCGCGACCGACTGGGAGGCGGCCGACGACGGCAGTGGCCTCACCTTCCACCTGCGCGAGGGCGTGCAGTGGTCGGACGGTGAACCCCTCGTCGCTCAGGACGTGGTGACGAGCTTCGCGCTGCAGAAGGAGATTCGCGGAGGATTCGACTACGTCGAGACGGTGACCGCCATCGACGACCTCACCGTCGAGTTCGACTTCAACACGCCCTTCTCGCCCGCCCTGCTCGATGTCGGGCAGCAGATCATCGCACCCGCGCACATCTGGGCCGAACAGAGCGACGCCGCGAAGTTCACGAACCCCGACCCGGTCGGAACGGGGCCGTACACCGAGGTGACGAACTTCCAGGCGCAGTCGTTCGACCTGCTGAAGAACCCCCATTACTGGCAGCCCGACAAGCAGAAGATCGAAGGTGTACGGATGCTGGCGTTCGCCGGCAACGACGGTGCCAATCTGGCCGCCGCGAACGGCGACGTCGACTGGGCACCGCAGTTCATCCCCAATATCGAGCAGGCGTACGTCGCGAAGGACCCGGAGCACCGCTTCTTCTGGTTTCCCACGACCGGCTCGATGATCAGCTGGCAGTTCAACACGACGAAGGCGCCCTTCGACAACCCCGATGTGCGCAAGGCCCTGTCGATGGCCGTGGACCGCGACCAGGTCACCTCGATCGGCATGCAGGGGTACACCATTCCCGCCGACTGCACCGGATTGTCGGGGGCGTACGACGCCTGGCGCGACAGCGACGTCGTGGACTCGTGCACCTGGACGAAGCGCGACCTGGACGCGGCGGGCGAGCTTCTGGATGCCGCCGGCATCACCCGCGGCGCGGATGGCACGCGCGTGCTTCCCGACGGCTCGCCGTTCGCCTTCGACTTCTCGGTCGGGTCGACCTCGAGCGACTGGGTGTCGGTCGGCAACGTCATCTCGCAGAACCTCGCCGAGCTGGGCGTGACGGTGACCGTCGCGGCTCGGGACTGGGCCGAGGTCAGCGCGAGCTACGAGAACGGCACGTTCGACTCCGGCATCGTGTGGAGCAACAACGCGCCGACGCCGTACCAGTTCTACCGGGGTGTCATGGCCACCGAGACGGTCAAGCCGGTGGGCGAGCAGACGTTCGAGAACTACCACCGGTACGGCAGCGCCGAGGCGGACGCTCTTCTCGCGCAGTTCGCGGCGACCTCTGACGAGGAGCAGCAGCGCTCGATCATGAATGAACTTCAGGCGCTGTTCGCCGAGGACATCCCGGTCGTCACGCTTTTCCCCGGTCCGGAGTTCGGCGCGGCCACCACGGCGCGCTTCACCGGCTGGCCGAATGCCGACAATCCGTACGCCAGCCTCGGGGCGGTGCGCGCCCGCAGCGCGGTGCTGATCCTCACCACTCTCGAGCCCGTCACGGGCTGATGACCGGACCGCTGCGCCGCCCGCACGGGCGGGCGGTGCAGCGGCACCTCACGAGGAGAAACGATCATGGGCTACATCCTTCGGCGCCTGGGCTTCTACCTGGTCGCCTTCTGGGTCTCTCTCACCCTGAACTTCCTGCTGCCGCGGCTCATGCCCGGCGACCCCGTGACCCGCATGGTCGCGCGACTGCAGGGCGCCATCCGTCCCGACCAGATCGAGGCGCTGCGGAGCTCGTTCGGTCTGGACGATGCGCCGCTCTGGGAGCAGTACTTCCGCTACATCGGACAGATCCTGTCCGGCGACTTCGGTTTTTCGATCTCGCGCTTCCCGACCCCGGTCACCGATGTGATCTCCGCGCAGATCGGATGGACGCTCCTGCTGGGTCTGACGTCGCTGCTGATCGCGGTCGTGATCGGCAACCTGCTCGGCATCGTCGCGGCGTGGCGCCGAGGCGGGGCCGTGGACTCCGTCCTTCCGCCGGTCCTCATCTTCATCGGCTCCTTCCCGTACTTCTGGCTCGCGATGGGTTTGCTCTACCTGTTCGGAGTCACCCTGGGGTGGTTGCCGCTGCGCCACGCCTTCTCGGTCGGCGCGACGCCGGAGTTCTCGTTCGCCTTCCTCGGTGATGTCGCGGTCCACCTGTTCCTGCCGGCCGCCTCGATCGTGCTCGTCTCGATCGGCGGCTGGATGCTCGGGATGCGAAACACGATGATCTCGACCAACGCCGAGGACTACATCACGATGGCGGAGGCCAAGGGGCTGCGTCGCAACCGGATCATGTTCGCCTACGCGGCCCGCAACGCGATGCTGCCGTCGGTGACCGCGTTCGGGATGTCGCTCGGGTTCATCGTCGGCGGGGCGCTGCTGACCGAGGTCGTCTTCGCCTATCCGGGCGTCGGCTACCAGTTGCTGTCGGCGGTGCAGAACCTCGACTACCCCCTCATGCAGGGCCTGTTCCTCACGATCACCACCGCCGTGCTGATCGCCAACTTCCTCGTGGACATCGTGTACGTGCGGCTCGACCCGCGCGTGCGCGTGAGCTGATCGGAGCGTGACGATGTCTCTCGCCCAAGACCCCCGTGCCATGGTCGAACTCGATCTCGGCGTCGCCGCCGACGCGGACACCCCGCCCGTCCGGCCACCCCGCGGGCGCGATGGCTTGCTGCGCGGGCTGCTGAGAAACGGCAAAGCCATCGCCGGCCTCGTGATCCTGGCGCTCTTCGTCGCCGTCGCCGTGCTCGCCCCGGTGCTGGCCCCGGGCGACCCCACGCTCATCCGGGGTCTGGGAGCGCAGCCCCCCTCGCTCGACCACCTGCTGGGGACGACCGCGAAGGGGCAGGACGTCCTGGCACTCAACGTCTGGGGAGCGCGGTCGTCTCTCTTCGTCGGTTTCACCGTCGGAGTCCTCGCCACTCTGGTGGGACTGCTGGTGGGTCTTGCCTCGGCCTACCTCGGCAAGAACGTCGACAATCTGCTCTCCCTCGTGACGAACGTGTTCCTCCTGCTGCCGGGCTTGCCGCTCCTGGTGATCCTGGCGGCCTTCCTCCCGCAGGGCATCGGCACCGTGATCATCGTCCTGGTGATCACGGGATGGGCCGGATCCGCTCGCGTCCTGCGCTCGCAGGCGATGTCCATCCGCGGGAAGGACTTCGTCGCCGCCGCGCAGGTCACCGGTGAGTCGTCCGTGCGCATCATGTTCCGCGAGATGCTGCCCAACATGGCGTCGATCGTGATGAGCACGCTGCTCTCCTGCGTGATCTTCGGAATCGGCGCCCAGGCCGGTCTCGAGTTCCTGGGCCTCGGCGACATCTCGACCACGAGCTGGGGCACCAATCTGTACTGGGCGAGCAACGACGGAGCTCTGCTCACCGGCTCGTGGTGGGTGTTCGTGCCGCCCGGCGTCGCGATCGCGCTGGTCGCCTTCGCCCTCTCCCTGGTCAACTACGGCGTCGACGAGACGACCAACCCTCGTCTTCGCACTCCGCGTCGCCGCGTGTCGGCGACCGCTCCGACGCCGGTCGCCGACCTCCGCGTCGACCCCGCCATCGCGAAGGAGGACGCCCGATGAGCGCCGCACTGTTGGAGGTCGAGGACCTCTCCGTCGAATACGTCACCGATTCCCGGACGGTCCGCGCGGTCGATCGCGTCTCCTTCACGGTGGGCGAGGGCGAGGTGTTCGGCCTCGCGGGTGAATCAGGTTGCGGAAAGTCCACGATCGCCAACGCGATCCTGCGTCTCCTCCGCGACCCGGCGATCATCGCGGGCGGATCGATCCGCTTCCGGGGGACCGACGTGCTGGCGTTGACCGCCGGGGAACTCCGCGCGTTCCGGTGGCGCCAAGTCGCCATGGTGTTCCAGAGCGCGATGAACTCGCTCAATCCGGTCATGACGATCGGCGATCAGATCGCCGACATCTACACGACGCACGAGCGTGTCTCCAAACGCGAGGCCCTCCGCCGGGCGGCCGGCCTGCTCGATCTCGTGGGCATTCCGCACGATCGGCTCCGGTCCTACCCGCATCAACTCTCCGGCGGCATGCGGCAGCGAGTCGTGATCGCCATGGCGACCGCCCTGCGTCCGCTGCTGCTGATCATGGACGAGCCCACGACGGCGCTCGACGTCGTCGTGCAGCAGGAGATCATGGCCCAGATCAAGGACCTGCAACGCGAGCTCGGGTTCGCGATCCTCTTCATCACCCACGACATGTCGCTCATGGTCGAACTGAGCGACCGCATGGCGGTGATGTATGCAGGACGATTCGTTGAAACGGCATCCGCTCTGTCGATTTTCGAGACGCCGCGCCATCCGTACACGAATGCGCTCATGAACGCGTTCCCTCCGATGACCGGTCCGCGCGTGCGCCTGCGCGGCCTGGGCGAAGGCATCCGCTTCACCGACATCCCCGACCTCGTTCCCGTCGGGCCCGACCACTGGGCGGCACCGACCTCGGTCGAGACGTCCCGAACGGAGGCGACCCGATGAGCCCCCAGACTCCCGTGCTGTCGGTGCGCGGACTGACGAAGACGTTCCCGATCGGCGGGATGTTCTCGCGTCGACACGTGCGCGCGCTCGGCGGCGTCGACCTCGACATCGCCCCCGGCGAGATCGTGGCGCTGGTCGGCGAATCCGGCAGCGGCAAGTCGACCCTCGCGCGGTGTCTCGCGCGTCTCGAGCAGCCCTCCGGCGGCAGCTTCGCGTTCGAGGGGCGCGACGTCCTGAAGGCCGAGCCGCGACGAGCCAGCCGCGCGTACCGATCGGCGGTGCAGATGATCTTCCAGGATCCGTTCGGCTCGCTGAATCCCGTCCACCGGGTCTCCCACTTCCTCGAGCGGCCGTTGCAGCTGCACGACGCCGTCTCCGGGAGGGACGAGCTCGAACGCGCGAAGCGCCGGTTGATGCAGAAGGTCGACCTGCCCGCCGAACTCCTCCACCGATACCCGCATGAGTTGTCCGGCGGTCAGCGACAGCGGATCGCGATCGCGCGTGCGCTCGCCGTGAATCCCCGCCTGATCCTGGCCGACGAGCCGACATCGATGCTGGACGTCTCGGTACGCATCGGCGTGCTGAACCTGATGCGATCGCTGTGCGAGCAGCAGGACATCTCGATGCTCTACATCACCCACGACCTCGCGTCGGCGAGGTATCTCGCCGACCGCATCATCGTCATGTTCGCCGGCGAGTTTGTCGAAGGGGGCGAGGCCGCGGCCCTGCTGGCAGAGCCACGGCATCCGTACACCCGTCTACTCATCTCCGCCGTTCCCGACCCGCGTCGACGCGGCGGCTTCGACCCCGTCGAACGTGCGCGGTTGCGTCACGAGGTCGTTCAAGCGACTTCTTGTGCCTTCCACGGCAGGGGAGAGACCACGTGCTCCGCCGAGACCGCGGTGTTCCATCGCGTGAGCGACGCGCCCGAGCACTGGGTGCGGTGCGGTCTGTACGCGCCGCCCTCGGACGCCCCCGGCACCGCCCTCGAACGACCCGACACGACGCAAGAAAGCCCCGCCGCATGACCATGACCTCTGGCCCCGCCCTCGTCTCCGCCGAACTCCTCGCGCTCGCCGCCGAAGACCCGCACCGCCCGGTGTTCCACTTCACCGCACCGGCGGGGTGGCTCAACGACCCGAATGGCCTCACCCAGCGCGGCGGCGAGTACCACCTCTTCTATCAGTTCAACCCCGATGCTCCCGTGCACCATCGCATCCAGTGGGGCCACGCGGTGAGTACCGATCTCGTCACCTGGCGCGACGTCCCGGTCGCTCTCACTCCGACGGAAGGCCCCGACGTCGACGGCTGCTGGTCGGGCGTGCTGGTGTACGACGGCGACGTGCCGACCATCGTGTACTCGGGCAGACACGGCGACCGCGAGTTGCCGTGCATCGCGACAGGGTCCGACGATCTGCTCGTGTGGACCAAGGATGCCGGGAACCCCGTCATCGCGGCTCCCCCCGAGGGGTTGGAGGTCACCGCCTTCCGGGATCACTCCGTCTGGCGGGAGGGCGACGTCTGGCGCCAGTTGATCGGCTCCGGCATCCGGGGGCAGGGGGGAACGGCGTTCCTGTACGAGTCCCTCGACCTGAGGAGCTGGACGTATCTCGGCCCCCTCCTCGTCGGCGACGGCGCCGGCTCCGATCCGGCCGCACCGGACTGGACCGGCACGATGTGGGAGTGCGTCGACCTGTTCGCCCTCGGCGACGCGGACTCCGCACACCGCGACATCCTGGTCTTCTCCGCCTGGAACGAGGGCATCACCCACCATCCGCTGTACTGGTCCGGTCGGTACGAGGGCGAGCGCTTCACACCGGCGGCGCTGCACCGGCTCGACCTGGGCGGGCGGTACTTCTACGCGCCGCAGTCGTTCCTCGACGAGTCGGGCCGGCGGGTGATGTTCGGCTGGCTGCAGGAGGGGCGATCGGATGCCGCGGCGGTCGCCGCCGGATGGTCGGGGGTGATGTCGCTGCCGCGGCTGGTGACGCCGGCGCCGGACGGATCGCTTCATCAGCGGCCGGCGCCCGAGGTAGATGCTCTGCGCGCGGCGGAGGTCGCCGACCGCGCACTGACCCTCGGGGCAGAAGAGACCGAGGTCGCTCGCGGAGACGAGCTCGACATCGAGGCGCGATTGACCATCCCGGAGGGCGGTGTGGTCGCGATCGTCGTGCGCGCGTCGGACGACGACGCGGAACGCACGGTACTGCGGCTGCGTCGAACGGGCGACCGCGCAGAACTGAGCCTCGATCGTTCTCGATCGAGTCTGAATGGCGACGTCGATGTCACTCCGCGCTCGGGCGAGGTTCCCGTGGATGCCGAGGGTGCCGTGGAGGTCCGTGTGCTCGTCGACCATTCGGCGGTGGAGGTCTTCGCGGGCGGAGTCCCGCTCACGACCCGCGTCTATCCGACGCGTGCGGATGCCCTCGGCATCCGGCTGTCCGGCGAGGGGGTCGCCGTCCACCTCCGTGCGTGGTCGATGCGTTCCGTCGCACGCGGAGCCGAGGGTGCGGAGTGAATCCTGACACGCAACCGCGCCCCGCGACGCGGCGCCCCGCCTTCCATTTCAGTGTTCCCGACAACTGGAAGAACGACCCACAGCGGCCGATCCACCTAGCGGGGGAGTACCTGTACTACTACCTCTACAACGGCGACTACCTCGCCGGTGGTATCGGCACCTCGTGGCGATTGGCCACGACGCGTGACCACGTGGCGTTCGTCGACCGCGGGGTCGCGATTCCGAAGTTCTCGAACGGCAACGGTGACTGCTGGTCGGGCTCGCTGGTCGTCGATACCGGGGGCACGGCCGGATTCGGTGCAGGTGCGATCGTGGCCCTGGTCACCCAGGCCCGGGTGGACGCCGTGCCCGAGGGGCGCCAGGCGCAGTACCTCTGGTACTCCACCGACGGTGGCCGCTCGTTCCGCTCCGGCGGAGACGATCCCGTCCTGGACGTTCCGGGAATCCCGGACTTCCGCGATCCCAAGGTGATCTGGGACGCAGAGCGGGGGCGGTGGTTCCTCGCCCTCGCTGAGGGGGACCGGCTGGGGTTCTACGCCTCGACGGATCTGCGCACGTGGGACCGCGTCGGTGAGTTCGCCCGCGACGACCTGGGACTGCTCGAGTGCCCGGACATCTTCTCGATGACGGCCGACGACGGATCGACGACCTGGGTCCTCGGCGTCAGCGCTAACGCGAAGCACCGGGGTCTGCCCGCCACTTACGCCTACTGGACGGGCGCTTTCGACGGTCGTACGTTCGTCCCCGACGCCGAACAGCCGCGCTGGCTCGACTGGGGGTTCGACTTCTACGGTGCCGTGACCTATCCGCACCACGGCACCACGGGAGCGGAAGACCCGGGCCTGCGCCACGTGATCGGGTGGGCCAACTTCTGGGACTACCCGCACAACACCCCCACGATCGATACGGACGGGTACAACGGCGACGACATGATCGTGCGCGATCTGAGACTCGTGCGAGATGAGCGCGGCTACCGGCTGATCTCCGCTCCCACCGCGGCGCTCGCCGACTACGTCACCACCACGCATCTCGTCGGAGACGTCGAGGTGTCCGCGCATGTCGATCTCGATGTCTCCGCCGTGGCCTATGACCTCGAGTGCGATGTGTCGTGGTCGGCATCGACGCAGGACGTCGGTGTGCAGGTCTGCCGCGCGCCGGGAGGAACCCGCTTCGTCGCGGCTGGCCTCGACGTGACCAAGGGGAGCGCGTACCTCGACCGGAGCTTCACCGCAAACCCCACCCGAGCCCGCAGTGAGGCGCCCTTCGACCCCACCGCCGGCTCCGTACGGCTGCGCGTGCTCGTGGACAGGACGAGCGTGGAGGTCTTCGTCGCGGATGGAGAGACCGTACAGTCGCACCGGGTGTTCCCGCTCAGCGGGGACGAGCGGATACGCCTGTACAGCAGCGGAGGAGCGGCCGTTTTCCGTGACGTCACCGTCCGCGAGCTGGAGGTCGGGCCGCGACGCGACGGGGGTGCGGGCTGAGGAGAGATCGCGATTCCCGAACTTCTCCGTTCAGTTCGGAATCATGGTGGGCCCGGAGGGGCTCGAACCCTCGACCCGCGGATTAAAAGTCCGATGCTCTGCCAACTGAGCTACAGGCCCTCGGTCCCAGCCTAGCGGGCGCGGCGGGGGTGCCGTGCTCACCTGCGAGAGCGGGCGACGATCCAGAACAGGTACGCACCACCCACCGCCGCGGTCAGCAGACCGACGGGGATCTGCAGGGGAGCGAGCGCGCGCTGGGCGACGACGTCGGCCACGATCAGCACGACGGCCCCCGTGAGGGCGGATCCGACGAGGGGGATGCCGCTCGTCCCCATTGCGCGACGAGCCAGCTGCGGTGCGGTGAGGGCGACGAAGCCGATCGGGCCCGCGACCGCTGTCGCCGTTCCGGTCAGGAGCGCGGCGACCACCACGAGCGCGAGGCGCGCGCGACCGGTGCGGACGCCCAGCGACCGCGCGGTGTCGTCGTCGAGCTCAAGGGCGCGATAGTCGCGACGGAGCGCGACCAGCGCGGCGCTGAGCACGCCGAGTGAGGCGAGGAGCAGCACGACGTCATTCGCGGAGGTGGCGGCGAGACTTCCGTGGAGCCACTGCGTCGCGTTGCGCGCGACGTCGAGCGGAGCGCGCGTGAGCAGGTAGTCGTTGACCGCGGCCAGGAGGGTCGTCAGGGCGATGCCGGCGAGGATCGTTCGCTCCCGCGAGATCCCGACGCTGCGGGCGATCGCCATGACGACGATGACGGTGAGCAGCCCTCCCGTCCACGCGCCGATCGCGGGAGAGGGGGGAGGAGTGATCAGGGTCAGCCCGATGAGCGCCCCGGTCGCCGAACCGGCGGTGAAGCCGACGATGTCGGGACTGGCGATCGGGTTGCGCGCCAGGGTCTGGAAGACCGCCCCGGCCAGACCCAGGGCGGCCCCGATGAGAAGCGCGGCAATGAGGCGTGGCATCCGCATGCCCATGACGACGACAGTGGTTCGTGAATCGGCGCCGCCGGATAGAGCGGATGCCACATCCCCGAGCGATGCGTGGAACGAACCCGTCGTGAGCCCGATGCCGGCTGCGGCCACGGCGACGACGATCAGGATCGCCGTGACCGCGAGCGTGCGTCGATGTCGTGACAGCCGGGTCCGCGAGGGCGCGCTCATCGGGTTCTCCGCAGGATCAGCCAGAGGAGGAGCGGAGCGCCGAGGAAGGCGGCGACGATACCCGCCTCGACTTCGCCGGGGAGGGCGATGACGCGCCCCACGATGTCGCTCGCGAGCGTCAGTGCGGCACCTGTCACGGCCGCGAGCGGAAGGGAGACGGGGACGGATCCGCCGACGGCCCCGCGGACGGCGTGCGCGACGAGCAGACCGATGAAGGCGAGCGGCCCCGCCGCCGAGGTCGCGGTGGCGCAGAGCACGGTGATCGCCGCGCCCGAGGCGATCGTCACGAGGGCGGGGGAGACCCCGAGGGATCGGGCCAGATCCCGTCCCAGCTGGAGGTGGTCGAGGCCTCGTGCGACGACGGCGGCGAGCGCCATCCCGACGATGGCGAACGGAAGCAGCTGCGCCGAGACGTCGGCATCCCTCCGTTCGAACGAGCCGACCGCCCAGAATCGGAACGACTCGAACGTGGTGTCATCAGCGAGGGTGATGATGCCGACGATGGCGCTGAGGCAGGCGCTCAGGGCGACGCCGGCGAGGATCAGACCGACGGTGTCGTTGCGCCGGTCGGGCCGTGCGGCGGCGTTCACGAGCAGGGCGGCTCCGCCCGCCCCGGCGAACGCGAACCAGACATAGCCGCTGGCGGTCCCCACTCCGAAGGCGGCGATCGCGACGACCACGCCGAGCGCGGCACCCGCGTTCACCCCGAGAAGCCCGGGGTCGGCGAGCGGATTCCGGGTGAGCGCCTGCATGAGGACGCCGGCGACACCCAGGCACGCTCCCGCGAGCAGGGCCGTGAGGGTGCGCGGCACACGGAGCTCGTGGACGATGACGCCGACGGTATCCCGGCGTTCCGAGAACAGGGCGGACAGCACGTCCACGGGGGCGAGGGCCCGCGATCCGACGGCGAGGCTCGCGACGACGAGGACCGCAAGAAGAGCGGAGACCGCGACGATCAGCACGATCGCGCGAGAGCGCGCCGAACGACGACGCGAGTCCAGCTGTGCCGCAATCCCCGGTGAGCTGGCAGCGGCCGAATCGAGCACAAAGGTAAGGGTATCCTAACCGTGTGACCCTCTTTCGTTTCTCGTCTCCGCACATCCGTCATCGTCCTCGACGAGCGGTCCTCGCCCTCGGGGCGGCCCTCGCCCTCGTACTCAGCGGCTGCGCCGGGGCCGGCGCACCGTCATCGACGGTCGACGCCGAGGCGGGGGCCACCGGCACCTGGGTGGTCTCGCGCGATCTGGAGCCCGGCATGGGTTCGAGCGAGGCCGACGGCGTCTTCCCGCGCGAGGTGACCCACTTCGGCGGGGTCACTTCGATCACCGCGAAGCCGACGCGCATCGCCGTCGTCTCGACCGGTCAACTGGACGTCCTCTTGGCTCTCGGAACCGTGCCGGTCGCGGCGACGCGCGCCGAGAACAGCGGCCTCGTTCCCCAGTACCTCCAGGACGCCTTCCCCGACGAGGCGGCGCCGCTCGCCGCGATGGCCGACATCGGCAAGCGGACGGAGCCCGACCTCGAGGCCATCGCCCAAGCCGACCCCGACCTGATCCTCATAAACTCCACGCGGGGGACCGAGCTGTACGACGCGCTCTCCGCCATCGCCCCCACCGTGCTCACCAAGGGCAACGGCGTGAACTGGAAGAGCGACTTCCTGCTCATCGCGGACGCCCTCGGTCAAGAGGGGGAGGCGCGCGGCATCCTGGATTCACTCCAGACGGACAGCGCGACGTTCGCCGAGACGCACGCGGCGGGGGAGCCGACGGTCTCGTTCCTGCAGTCCACCGGGGACCGCACGCGCATCATGGGGGTGCCCTCGTTCGCCGGGGGAATCGCCGAAGACCTCGGTCTCGGGCGACCGGCCTCTCAGCAGTTCGATGACACGTCGCAGGACATCAGCGCCGAGCAAATCGATCTGGCCGATGCCGACCACGTGTTCTACGCCGGGATCGGCGAGGGGACGGCCTTCATCGAGGATGCGCCGCTGTGGAAGACACTCGGCGCCGTTGCCGACGGCCGTGCCGTCGCGGTCGATTACGACCCCTGGTTCACCAACGCCGGGCCTGTCGCCGCACGCCTCGTTCAGGATGAGATCGTGCGCGCGGTGGACGGCGACTGACCGGCACGAAAGAGCGAGCGCCGGACCCCCTCGCCTGGGGTCCGGCGCTCGCCGTCAGATCCGATCCGAGGATCGGCCGGGTGCGTGACTTACGCAGCCGGGGGCATCAGCACCGTGTCGATGAGGTACACGGTCGCGTTGGCGGTCTTCACGCCACCGCAGATCACCTTGGCGTCGTTGACCATGAGGTTGTCGCCCGAGCCCGAGACGGTGACGTCCTGTCCCTCGACCGTGGCGTGGGTGCCGTCGATCTCGGACGGGCTGAGCTGACCGGCGACCACGTGGTACGTGAGGATCTTGCTCAGCGTGGCGCTGTCGGTCTTGAGGCCGTCGACGGTCGCGGCGGGGATCTTGGCGAACGCGTCGTCGACCGGAGCGAACACGGTGAACTCGCCGCCGTTGAGCGTGTCGACCAGGTTCACGTCGGGGTTCAGCTGGCCGCTGACGGCGGCGGTGAGCGTCTTCAGCAGCGGGTTGTTCGAGGCGGCGGTCGCGACCGGGTCAGCGGCCATGCCTTCGACCGAACCGGCGCCCGAGGGGACGGCGGCGGCGTAGTCGGCGCAACCGGGGCCGACGAGGTCGGACGCAGCGTCCATCGAGCCCGAGGAGGCCGAGGGCGACGCTGCCATCGAGGGGGCGCTGCTGGTCTCTTCGCTCATGGAACCACCCGAGGTGGTGCCACCCGAGCAGGCGGTGAGAGCGAAGGCCGAACCCAGAACGAGGGCGAGACCAGCAACGACAGGCTTCTTGTTGGTGAGCATGACATTCCTCCGAAATCGTTCGGATCGCATTCACGATCCGTCAGGGACACCCCGGTGCGGGTGGTTCGCCGTGGAGCGGCTTACACGGGGTCTTCGGGACCCCAGGGCGATCGGATTGGCGTCGAGGCGGAATTCGTTCTCGAACGAGAGACTCCGAGATGGAAAACCCCAGGTGAGAGGCGAGGAAATATTCTGAGGAATATTTTCTATCAGCTCGGAAGAAGGTCGATCCGCGCGCATAACGGTTCCGTACCCGATGTCCCGACGCGCGGCCACCCGGTCGGGTCGCGTCGTCGACATAAGAGAGGATGGATGCCATGGTGATCGACGGCTTCGACCTGCCCGACGAGGGCTCGGATCGCGCCGACCACGTGGGCGATCTCATCCAGCGCGTCGCGACGGGCGACCGGGATGCGTTCGCCGAACTGTACGACGCGCTGTCGCCTCGGGCTTTCGGTCTCATCCTCCGGGTGCTCGTCGACCGGGCCCAGAGCGAAGAGGTGCTCCAGGAGGTCTTCCTGGAAGTGTGGCAATCCGCTGCGCGCTTCACTCCGAAGAGAGGCCAGGGAAGATCGTGGGTCCTCACGATCGCACACCGGAGGGCGGTGGACCGCGTGCGGTCCGCGCAGTCCAGTGTCGATCGAGATGTGCGCGCGGGCTTCCGCGATATGGACGTTGCCTATGACAACGTCGCCGAGAAAGTCGAGATGAAGATCGAGGGGAGACGCGTCGTCGATGCACTGGCGGCGCTTCCCGAGGCCCAGAAAGAAGCGCTCACGTTGGCCTACTTCGGTGGATACAGCCAGAGTGAGATCGCTACTCTCGTCGGTGCGCCCCTCGGGACCGTCAAGACGAGAATGCGTGACGGTTTGTCACGCTTGAGGATGGAAATGGGGGTGGACAAGTGAACGAGAGGGAATTCGCCGACCTCGCAGCCGGTCACGCGCTGAATGCGCTATCCGATGCTGACGAACGCGCGTACCAGGAGGCACTTGCGAGCAATCCCCACTGGGAGTCGCACGTCCGCGACGCAGCCGAGGCGATCGCCGCCCTGAGCGCGGTCATCGAGCCCGTCGACCCGCCGCCGTCGGTGCGCGCCTCCCTCATGGCTCGTATCGCCGACGTTCCTCAGCAGGCAGTCGGGCCGGTCACCACCCCCGATGTCGACCGCGACGACGAGGACTACGCGGCGGCAGGTCCCGCGCCGGTCGTTCCGGATGCCACTTCCTCGCGCCCCGCGAGCTGGGGCCGTCGTCGCTGGTTCACGCTCGCGGCATCCATCGTCGCTGTTCTGGTCCTCGGCTTCGGGGCGGCGTCGTTCGGCCAATACCTCACCCGGCCCGCGGCCGTCATCGCCCTGCAGCAGATCGAGAGCGCGCCCGACGCGCAGTCCGCTTCGGTGTCGATGCCGGACGGCGGCTCCGCGACCGCGCACTGGTCTGCCTCGACCGGGCAGAGCGTGCTCGTGACCGACGGCATGCCGGCGCTCAGCGACGACCAGACCTATGAACTGTGGTTCGTGCGGGGCGAGACGCCGATCGCCGCGGGCATCTTCGAGACGGATGCCGATGGCCGGGCGACAGCGATGCTCGATGGAGAGTTCCACTCGGGCGACGTCATCGCGGTGACGGTCGAACCGGCGGGCGGCTCGCCCGACGGGACGCCGAGCTCCGCACCGGTCGTCGCGGTCGCCACCGCTTGAGGCTGCTCGAGCGAGGTCCCTGAGTCTCACGAGCGCGGACCCCGACGCTCGCGATCGAGATCCCTGAGCTTGTCGAAGGGACCGGAGCCCCTTCCCCGGCTGACCGCCTAGCCTGGAACGATGAGCGATTCGCCGCGCGAGTTCCACAAGCCGATCCGACGTCCCGCTGAACTGTTCGACCGTCTCTTCGCCGCCGACGACCCCGCCGAGGTCTCGCGTGTCGCGCACAGCACCGCTCACGCTCTCCTCGCGCGCGTCCGCGCGGATCCGAGCGTCGACATCGTCGAGCGTCTCGTTGCCTTCACCGACGACCACGGCATCGATGACATCGCCGAGCTGTGGTCGCGGTCACCCGCGCGCTCCCTCCCGGGGGCACTGTGGCGTCTCTACCTGCTGCAGCTCATGATCCACGACGATGCGGCGACGGCGGCCCTGCTGTACGAGCGAGGGCGGGTCGAGATGGCGACGGTCGACCCCGTCGTGGTCGGCGCCCCTGCGCCCGCCGGCCCCGAGGAGCTCGTGCAGCTGATCGACACGATCCTGAGGGGACTGTTCGAGGGCGACTTCGCCGTGGCGCTGGACCGCGCCGCCGCGTTCTGCCGCGTGCAGGCGTCGGGGTCGACGCATCTCGCCGACGACTACGAGAACACCGAGTCGGAGCGGGCCTCGGCGTTGACGACGCGCGCGCTTCGGCTGTCGACGTACGCCGAGGATCTGTCGGCCGCCGCGGCGCTGTGGCGGCGTGATGCGCTGACCTGAGGGTGCTCCCGGCCCCTTCGACAGGCTCAGGGACCTCGCGTGAGCGGGTGGCGTCGCGGGTGCGGGTGCCGTCGCGTGGGCCGTGCCTCGCGTGAGCCGGTGGCTGAGCCTGTCGAAGCCGGCGGCGGAGAGAGCGCGGCGGGAACGGTGGCTGAGCCTGTCGAAGCCACCCGCAGGAGAAACCCACCGCGGAGAAGAAAAGTGCCGGACCGCAGAACGCCTCTCGGCGCATGGCCGCTCAAAGCGGCAGAAGATGGAGCCCGGGGTTACTGCGGCCCGGCATGAAAAGTGTAACAAGCGTCAGCCGTCGACATTCCCTCCGGAGGCCCCGTTGACAAGACCCGGGCGTGTCGTGGCCCGAGCGTAGGCTCGCTCCATGGCTTTACGTTTCGCCCTCATGATCGACCCCGTGGCATCCGATGATCGACGCGAGAGCTTCGACGACGCCTTCACCGTGGTCGACCCCCTCGGTCCGGCGTTGCCCCTCGGTGAGCTGAGCGCGCAGCGCGGCGACGGTGTCTTCGAGTCGCTCGGTGTGGTCGACGGGCACGCTCAGGAGGTCGGTCCGCACCTGGATCGCCTCGCGCATTCCGCGCACCTGCTCGACCTTCCGGCTCCGAACGCGGCTCAGTGGCGCGCGGCGATCGCGCGCGTCGCCGCCGAAGCCGGGCCGGGGGAGAGCGTGATCAAGCTCATCCTCAGCCGGGGCATCGAAGAGGGGTCGTCGCCGACCGCGTGGGTCACCCTTGCGACCGCGCCCGAGAACACCCGCGCCCGCACCGAAGGGGTGCGCGTCGTCACCCTCGATCGCGGGTACCAGCTCGACGTCCCCGGGCGCGCGCCGTGGCTGCTGCTCGGCGCGAAGACCCTCTCTTACGCGGTCAACATGGCCGCGATCCGCGAAGCGAAGCGCCGCGGAGCCGACGACGCCGTGTTCGTGACGACCGACGGATACGTGCTCGAGGCGCCGACGGCATCCGTCATCCTCCGTCTCGGAGACAGGTTCGTCACGCCCGAGCCCGCCGCCGGCATCCTGCACGGGACCACTCAGCGAAGCCTGTTCGCCCACCTCGCGCAGCGTGGCTTCTCGACCGTGTACGAGCCGGTGCTCCTGAGCGACCTCAGAACCGCGGATGCCGCGTGGTTGCTGTCGAGCGTCCGTTTGGCCGCGCCGATCTCGGCGGTCGACGGCGTCGAGAAGACCGTCGACCGCGATCTGACCGACGAGCTGAACGCGTACCTGCTCTCGCCCCGCGACTGACTCCCGGAACCGACGGACCAGACACGTCCGCCCCCCGGAAACGACGATGGCCCCGCCGAAGCGGGGCCATCGCGCGACGCGGGTTTATCCGAAGCGTCCCGAGACGTAGTCCTCGGTCGCCTGGACGGTCGGGGCGGTGAAGATCGTCGCGGTGTCGTTGTACTCGATGAGCTTGCCGGGCTTGCCGGTGCCGGCGATGTTGAAGAACGCCGTCTTGTCGCTCACGCGCGAGGCCTGCTGCATGTTGTGCGTCACGATCACGATCGTGTACTCGCTCTTCAGCTCGCCGATCAGCTCCTCGATCGCGAAGGTCGAGATGGGGTCGAGGGCCGAGCACGGCTCGTCCATCAGCAGCACGTCGGGCGAGACGGCGATCGCGCGCGCGATGCACAGGCGCTGCTGCTGACCACCCGAGAGGCCGCCGCCCGGCTTGTCGAGGCGGTCCTTGACCTCGTTCCAGAGGTTGGCGCCCTGCAGCGACTTCTCGACGAGGGCGTCGGCGTCGCTCTTCGACATGCGCTTGTCGTTGAGCTTCGCGCCGGCGAGCACGTTCTCGCGGATCGACATGGTGGGGAACGGGTTCGGACGCTGGAAGACCATGCCGACGTGGCGGCGCACCAGCACCGGGTCGACCCCGGGGCCGTACAGGTCGTCGCCGTCGATCAGCACGCGGCCCTTGACGTGTCCGCCGGAGATGACCTCGTGCATGCGGTTCAGCGTGCGCAGGAACGTGGACTTTCCGCAGCCCGAGGGGCCGATGAAGGCGGTGACCGAACGCGGCTCGATGTCGATCGAGACGCCCTCGACCGCGAGGAAGTCGCTGTAGTAGACGTTGAGGTCCTGGACCTCGATGCTCTTGGACATGGGGGTGTGCCTTTCCGCGCTCAGCGGGACTTCGGTGCGAACAGGGCCGCGACGATCCGGGCGATCAGGTTGAAGATGACGACGAGGACGACGAGGAGGAAAGCCGCGCCCCAGGCGTTGGCCTGGGAGGCGTCGATGTCCTGCCCGGGGAAGCTGTACGCGGTGTACGCCATGACCGGCAGGGTCTGCATCGGACCCTCGAAGGGGTTGGAGTTGAAGTTGTCGGTGAAGCTGGCGGCGATGAAGATCGGCGCCGTCTCACCCACGACGCGGGCCACGGCCAGCACGACACCGGTGATGATGCCCGAGGCTGCCGTACGGAGCACGACCTTGATGATCGTCGCCGAGCGCGGCACGCCGAGCGCGAGAGATGCCTCGCGCAGGTCGGCCGGCACCAGGCGCAGCATCTCTTCGGTGGAGCGGATGACGATGGGGATCATCAGCACGCACAGGGCGATGGATGCCGAGAACCCACTGAACGCCTTCGGACCGACGATGAGGCTGAACAGCGAGAACGCGAACAGACCCGCGACGATCGAGGGGATGCCGGTCATCACGTCGACGAGGAACGTGATCGTGCGGCGCAGGGGATTCGTGGGCAGCGCGTACTCGACGAGGTAGACGGCCGCGAGGACGCCGACCGGAACCGAGATGAGCGCGGCGATCCCGGTGATGATCAGTGTGCCGGCGATGGCCTGCCACGCGCCGGCGGTCGCGACGACCGCGAGGGTGTTCGGGTCGAAGGTGGTGCCGCCGACCTGGGTGATGAACTGCAGGTTCACCACGGCGAGTCCCTTGGAGATCACCGTCCACAGGGTCGACACGAGAGGCGCGAGAGCGAGAAGGAACGCGGCGGTGACGAGTCCGCGGACGATGCGGTCGACAGCCTTGCGGCGGTTCTCGACGATCGCGGAGCCGACGCCGATCGCGATCAGGTAGATCACGGCGGTCAGGATCAGCCACACCGCGAGGTTGAAACCGCCGAAGAGGAACTGCACGGCGGCGATCACCACGGCGACCCCGACGAGCAGGGCGGGTTCGATGAACCGCGGAAGCTGCCCGCTGGTCAGGGCCAGGGGAGCCGAAGCCGGGACGGCGGAGGCGGTCACGAGCGCTTTCCTCTCTTGCGGCCCTTCGCGCCCGGTCCCGTCGCCGAGATGATGTAGCGCGCGAGCATGTTCACCGCGAGCGACACCACGAAGAGCATCAGGCCCGTGCCGATGAGCGCGGAGCGCTGCAGGTCGGTCGCGATCGGGAAGTTCAGGGCGATGTTGGCGGCGATGGTCTGGGAGTTGTAACCGTCGGTCAGCAGGAGCACCGAATAGATGAGGCTCGGCGAGATGATCAGGGCGATGGCCATGGTCTCGCCGAGGGCGCGACCGAGACCGAGCAGCGTCGCCGACACCATGCCGCTGCGCGCGTACGGGAAGACCGCCAGGCGGATCATCTCCCAGCGCGTGGCACCGAGGGCGAGAGCGGCTTCCTCGTGCAGGCGCGGGGTCTGCAGGAAGATCTCTCGGGTGATCGAGGTCACGATCGGCAGGATCATCACGGCGAGCACGACGCCACCGGTGAACATCGTGGAGCCGGTGGTCGACACGGGGCCCTGGAAGAGCGGGATCCAGCCGAGGTACTCGTTGAGGAACTGGCTCACGGGCAGAAGGAGCGGGCGCATCACGATGATGCCCCAGAGGCCGAAGACGATCGAGGGCACCGCCGCGAGCAGGTCGACGACGTAGCCGAGCGCGCCGGCCAGTCGACGGGGTGCGTAGTGCGAGATGAACAGCGCGATGCCGATGGCGACGGGGGTTCCGATCACCATCGCGATGAGCGCGGCCCAGATGCTGCCGAAGAGCAGCGGACCGACGTACTCCCAGAAGCTCGACCAGTTGCGGTTCTGATAGCCGGCGAGGTCGCCTTCGCTCCAGTTCGCCGTGATGGCCGGGAGGCCTCGGATGATCAGGAAGATCGCCACGCCGGCGAGGATGACCATGATCGACACAGCGGCCGTGGTCGACAGGCCGAGGAAGACGGTGTCGCCGACGCGACGCTTCCCGACGATGCTGGCTTTCGGGGTGCTCGGTGTCGCGGCGTCGGTCGCGGCGTCACTCACGGTGTCAGTCACGGGGGACCTCATGCTCGGCACGGATCAAGGGGTGCTCCTCGGTCGGGTTCTCTCTGAGGATGTTCGGCTCAGCGGAACGGTCGATGCTGAATCGACCCCTCCGATCAGCCCGGCCCGGTCCGCACGGGAGGTGCGGACCGGGCCGAGTCCGAGAGGTGTTACTTGATGGCCGCGAGCGTCTCCGCAGCAGCCGAGAGGACCGAGTCCGGCAGCGGGGCGGAGCCGGCGTTCTTCGCGGCGACAGCCTGGCCCGTGGTGCTCGTGACGAAGCCGAGGTACGACTTCACCAGCTCGGACTGCTTGGTGTCCTTGAAGGTGGTGCAGGTGACGGCGTACGACACGAGCGGGATCGGGTAGGTCTCGGCGGTCAGCTTCGAGTAGTCGAACTTCTTCGACAGGTCGCCCGGGACGCCGTTGCTGGCGTCGACGGCCGCGGCCTCGAACGTCGCGGTGACGGCCTCGGCGCTGTAGGGGATCGCGGTGCCGTCCTGGATGATCGCGGCCGCGTTCAGGTCGCCGATGGCGGAGTGGTCGGCGTAGCCGATGGTGCCCGAGCCGGCCTTGACCGCCTCGACGACGCCGGAGCCGCCCTTCTGCTTCGACACGTTGCCCTCGATCGGCCAGTCCTTGCCCGCGGGCGAGGTCCAGACCGACGACTGCGTCGCGGCGAGGTAGTTCGTGAAGTTCTGCGTGGTGCCCGAGCCGTCCGAACGCGCGACGGTCGTGATGGGACCGGCGGGGAGCGCCGTGCCGTTGTCCTTGGTGATGGCCGGGTCGGACCAGTCGGTGATCTGCAGCGCGAAGATCTTCGCGACGGTCTCACCCGAGAGCTTGAGGTCGGTCACGCCGGGGACGTTGAAGATGATCGCGACACCGTCGAGGTAGATCGGGATGTTCACGCCACCCTCGGTGCAGAGAGCCTTCGACTGCGCGGTCTGGTCGGCGTTGAGGGGGGCGTCCGAGCCGGCGAAGTCGTACGCGCCGCTCAGGAAGTTGGTGACACCGCCGCCGGAGCCCTGCGACTTGTCGTAGTTGACCGTCACGCCCTTGACCTGCGCGTTGTAGGCGGCGGTCCACGCGGCCTGCGCGTTGGACTGGGCGCTCGAGCCACCCGCGGTGATCGTGCCCGTGAGGTTCGGGTCGAGCGTCGCCGTGACGTCGGACGAGGTCGGCGATGCCGAGGTGCCCGCGGCGTCGCCGGAGCCGGAGGGCGAGGAGCAGCCGGCGAGAGCGAGGGAGGCGACGGCCGCCACGGCGCCCAGCTGAACGAATCGGGAGAGCTTCACTGTGTGAATCCTTCGTATGTCGGGGACACGAACCCGGTGCAGGGTTCTCCCGCACGGTAAACACCGACTCTTACGAGAGTGCGTTGTGCGGGTGAACGGAAGGTGAACCGCTCCCGCCTGACCGGGACGTTTTCTTCGGCGGTATACGCTTCACCCCCGTGACGACCCCCGCCTCCGCCGCCCAGGCGCCGCTCGATCGTGTGAGCGCCGCCCCGCCCGCCCGCACGCTCATCGATCTGCTCGCCGACGTCGCGGCTCGGCATCCGGAGGCCTCGGCGATCGACGACGGCTCGGGCGCCCTCAGCTATCGCGAACTGCTTGCTCGGGTGTGGCGGACAGCGGGTGCCTTTCACGCCGCGGGCGTGCGCCGCGGCGACCGCGTCGGCGTGCGCATGCCGTCGGGGTCCAAAGAGCTGTACGTGTCGATCCTCGCCGTGATGGCCGCCGGAGCGGCTTACGTGCCGGTGGATGCCGACGACCCCGACGAACGCGCTCGGCTGGTGTTCGGCGAGGCGGGTGTGAAGGGCATCATCGCGGGCGACGGAGAGTTCGTCGCCGGCGATGACGATCTCGTACGCCTGTACGAGGGGGACGCTCCGCATCCGAGTACGAACGCCATTCCGGTCGTGGCGCCGCCCACGGTGGACGACGACGCGTGGATCATCTTCACGTCCGGCTCGACCGGCGTGCCCAAGGGCGTCGCGGTGTCGCACCGATCGGCTGCCGCCTTCGTCGAGGCCGAAGCGCGCCTCTTCCTCCAGCAGGAGCCGCTCGGTCCGGGCGACCGCGTGCTCGCGGGGCTCTCGGTCGCCTTCGACGCCTCGTGCGAAGAGATGTGGCTCGCGTGGGGCCATGGAGCCTGTCTCGTCCCCGCCCCGCGCTCGCTCGTGCGCTCGGGCGAGGACCTCGCGCCCTGGCTGCTGCGCCAGGGCATCACCGTGGTCTCGACGGTGCCCACGCTCGCGGCGATGTGGCCGGCCGACTCGATCGAGAACGTACGCCTGCTGATCTTCGGCGGTGAGGCGTGCCCGCCCGAACTGGCGGCACGACTGGTCGCCGAGGGGCGTGAGGTGTGGAACACCTACGGACCCACCGAGGCGACGGTCGTCGCGTGTGCGGCGCCGCTCGACGGCACCCTTCCCGTGCGTATCGGCCTGCCCCTCGACGGCTGGGCGCTGGCGGTCGTGGATGCCGAGGGTCTTCCCGTCGCGGAGGGACAGGTCGGCGAGCTCATCATCGGCGGCGTCGGTCTCGCGCGCTACCTGGACCCGGCGAAGGACACCGAGAAGTACGCCCCCATGCCCACGCTCGGCTGGGAGCGGGCGTACCGTTCGGGCGACCTCGTGCGCTTCGATCCCGAGGGACTCGTCTTCCAGGGCCGCGCCGACGATCAGGTCAAGGTCGGCGGGCGTCGCATCGAGCTCGGCGAGGTCGAGTCGGCACTGCAGGACCTCGCCGGGGTCAGCGCCGCCACTGTCGCGGTGCGGACCACCGAGGCCGGGGTTCCGGTGCTCGTGGGGTATCTGGTGATGGATGCCGGGGTCGACCTCGATCGCGGAGCGGCCCGTGCCGCACTCGCCGAGCGTCTCCCCGCCTCGACGATCCCGCTGCTCGGCGTCGTCGACGAGCTCCCCGTGCGCACCTCGGGGAAAGTCGACCGTGCAGCGCTCCCGTGGCCGTTGCCGGGTGTCGATGCGCCCGCCGCCACGGATTTCTCCGCCGACGAAGCGTGGCTCGCCGAGCAGTGGCAAGCTGTCCTCGGCCTTCCCGTGACCGAGCGGAAGGCCGACTTCTTCGACCTGGGCGGGGGATCCCTCGCCGCCGCGCAGCTCGTCTCACGGATCCGTGCGCGCGTGCCCGAGTTCTCGGTGGCCGACATCTACGACGTCCCCCGCCTGGGGGCGATGGCCAAGGCGCTCGGCCCGCAGCTGAGCGACGAGGGTCCGGCCGAGTTCCACCGCGCGGCGCCGACACCCCGGACGACGCAGTGGGCGCAGACCCTCCTCGGCGCACCGCTGTTCATCCTCGCCGGCGTGCGGTGGCTGCTGTACCTGCTGACCGCGTCGGCGATCCTGCACCTCCTGCCGGGTTTCGAGGTGCTCCCGACGGTGCCCTGGCCCGCCCTGCTGATCGGTCTGCTCGTGTTCGCGACGCCGTTCGGGCGCATGGCGATCGCCGTGGCATCCGCTCGTCTCCTGCTCGCGGGAGTGCGTCCGGGCGACTATCCGCGCGGAGGGTGGGTGCACATCCGTCTGTGGCTCGCCGAGCAGATCGCCGACCAGGTGGATGCCGTGGGCCTCGCCGGTGCGCCCTGGGTGTCGTACTACGCCCGGGCGCTGGGTGCGCGCATCGGCCGCAACGTCGACCTGCACGCACTGCCGCCCGTGACCGGGATGCTCGTCGTCGGCGACGGAGCGTCGATCGAGCCCGAGGTCGACCTGACCGGCTATTGGATCGACGGCGACCTCGTCCGCATCGGGGAAGTCCGCATCGGAGCGGATGCCACGGTGGGAGCCCGCTCGACCCTGGCCCCGGGCACGCGGATCGGTCGTCGCGCCGAGATCGCTCCCGGCTCCGCGGTGTTCGGCCGGGTCAAGGCGGATCAGTCCTGGGCCGGCTCGCCCGCCGTCCGCGTCGGCGGAACGGCGAAGGGCTGGCCGGGAGAGCGCCCGCCGGCTCCGACGCGCTGGCTGTGGGCGTACGCCGCGTCGGCCGTGGTTCTCGCGCTGCTCCCGCTCGCGGCGTTCACCGTCGGCGGTCTCGTGATCGCGCAGGGCATCCACGGGGCCGACAGCCTCGGTGAAGCGACCGCGCGGGCCTTCGCCTGGCTCGTGCCGGCGGTCGCGGTCACGGGCGTCGTGTTCGCGGCATCCGTGGTCCTTCTCGTGCGGCTGCTCTCGATCGGTCTCGTCGAGGGGACGTTCCCCGTGCGCAGCCGGGTCGCGTGGCAGGCATGGAGCATCGAGAGACTCCTGGATGCCGCGCGCACGATCCTCTTCCCGCTGTACTCGTCGCTTTTCACCCCCGTGTGGCTGCGCCTGCTCGGCGCGCGCGTCGGGCGTGACGTCGAGGCATCCACGGTCCTTCTCATTCCGTCGATGACCCGTATCGAGGACGGGGCGTTCCTCGCCGACGACACCATGGTCGCGTCCTACGAGTTGCGCGCCGGGTGGCTGCGCCTCGGGCCGGTGCGCATCGGCAAGCGCGCGTTCCTCGGCAACTCGGGAATGGCGGCCCCCGGACACCGCGTGCCTCGAGACGGTCTCGTGGCCGTGCTGTCCGCCGCTCCGCTGAAGGCGAAGCCCGGCTCGTCGTGGCTCGGCTCCCCGGCGGTGCGCCTGCGGCGGCTGTCGGCCGAGGGCGACGAGTCGCGCACGTACCAGCCGACCCCGGGCCTGCGGCTCGCGCGCACGCTGTGGGAGCTGTGCCGCTTCGTGCCGGTGGTCGTCACCTGCGGGATCGGCCTCGGCGTGCTGTTCACCCTCGCCGGCCTGTGGGATGCGGTCGGACCGGTGTGGACGCTCCTGCTCTCGGGTGTTGTCCTGCTGGCGGCGGGCGCGGTCGCGGCGGCCGTGTCGACCGCGGCGAAGTGGGCGATCGTCGGGGTCATCCGGGCAGGAGAGCAGCCCCTGTGGTCGAGTTTCGTCTGGCGGACCGAGGTGTCCGACACCTTCACCGAGATGGTCGCGGCGCCGTGGTTCGCTCGCGCCGCGTCCGGGACGCCGGCCCTCGCGGTGTGGCTGCGCAGCCTCGGCGCGCGGATCGGCACGGGCGTGTGGTGCGAGAGTTACTGGCTGCCCGAGCCCGACCTCGTGACTCTCGGCGACGCATCGACGGTGAACCGCGGGTGCGTCGTGCAGACGCACCTTTTCCATGATCGAATCATGAGTATGGACACCGTCGAGCTGGAACCCGGGGCGACCCTCGGCCCGCACAGCGTGGTGCTGCCGGCATCCACGCTCGGCGCTCACGCCACCGTGGGCCCGGCTTCTCTGGTCATGCGTGGCGAGACCGTCCCGGTCGGCTCGCGCTGGAGCGGAAACCCCATCGGCCCCTGGCGTGCGGTCAAGGTGCGCGCCTACCAGTCGACGTCGTGAGCGGCGGCGACCCCTACGCCCCGCAGAGCGGCGACGCGTCGTACGACGTCGAGGAGTACGACCTCACCCTCAGCTACCGCGTGCGCACCAATCGCCTCGAGGGGGTGGCCACGATCACCGCCGTCGCCCGGCAGCCGATCGCCTCGTTCGCCCTCGACCTCGTCGGACTCCGCGCCACACGCGTGAAGGTCGACGGAGTGGCAGCGCGTCACACGAGCGGTCCTCGCGCGTTGCGGGTCACCCCGCCGCGCGCTCTCGCCGGCGGTGCGTCGTTCCGCGTCGAGGTGGTCTACGCCGGTTCGCCGGCCCCGCGGCGCTCGCGCTGGGGGACCGTCGGGTGGGAGGAGCTGACCGATGGCGCTCTCGTCGCGGGACAGCCGACGGGTGCACCCACGTGGTTCCCCTGCAACGACCGGCCTGACAACCGCGCGCGCATGCGGCTGGAGGTCACGGTCGACGACGGGTACACGGTCGCGGCCACCGGCGTCGCGGGGGCGACGACACGGCGCGGCGGTCGCACCACGACGACCTTCACGTCCGGGGTCCCGACCGCGACCTACCTCGCGGCGGTGCACGTCGGGCGCTATCGCACCCAGGTCCTGGTGGGAAGCGGCGTCGACGTGGTCCCCGTCGTCAGCGTGACCGCCCCGCCCGCCCTCACCGCGGCCGCCGACCGGGCCTTCGCCCGCGTCCCCGACATGCTGCGCGTGTTCGACAGGCTGTTCGGCCCGTACCCGCAGGAGGCGTGCACGCTCGTTGTCACCGCGGACGAGCTCGAGATCCCACTCGAAGCGCAGGGGCTGGCGGTGTTCGGCATGAACCACCTCGTCCCGGCGGCGCAGCGTCTCGTCGCCCATGAGCTCGCGCACCAGTGGTTCGGCAACAGCGTCGGCATCGCCCGATGGAGCGACATCTGGCTGAACGAGGGCTTCGCTTGCTACGCGGAGTGGCTGTGGTGGGGCGCCTCAGGTGGCCCCTCGATCCGGGCTTCCGTCGCCGAGAATTACACCCGGCTCGCCGCGAAACCGCAGGACCTGCTGCTCGTCAATCCCGGACCCGACGACATGTTCGACGATCGCGTCTACAAGCGCGGCGCTCTCGCGCTGCACGCGGTGCGTCGCGCGCTCGGCGACGACGCCTTCTTCGCGCTGCTGCGCGGCTGGACCGCCGACCACCGCCACGGTCTCGTCACGACCGACGACTTCCGCGCCGCGGTCGAGCGGGCCGGGGGAGCGGATGCCGCTCACCTGCTGTCGCGCTGGATCGACCATCGCGAGCTGCCCGCGCTGCGCTGACGCCGCGCTGATTCGGTGCTGCGGCGGCGCGGAGGCGTGCGCGATGGAGGATCAGGGACGCAGGGAGGATCCGCCGTGGGGATCGGCCCTCCGCTCGTCCCTGGTCCTCCTCCTGTCACGCGTCGCTCACGGATGACGGGTGAGCACCGCGACGGCGACCACGACCCCCTCGGGCCCCTCGACGTCGTACCCGTCGAACGCCGGGCCGTCGTCGATCGCGCCGCTCCACGTGCCGTCGTCACGCGCGTCGATCCGCACGCGCGCCGGATCGACCTCGAGCCCCCGCCCGTCGGCCTTCACCACCGCCTCGAGCCGCGCCCACGCCCACGCATCCGCGCCCGGCATCACGCGGTCCAGGCCGGACGCGTCGGCGGGCACGGCGTCGAGCCCTACGCGCCCCTCGCCCTCGAGCGTCGCGACCACCGCCCAGCGCCCGGCGTAGGAAACGGATGCCGCTGCCTCCACGCCCGAGACGCGCAGGCGCCCGTGGTCGCCACCGCACCGCGCGCAGCGCGACGAGAGCCGCGCTCCGGGCAGGAGTTCGCTCACCAGCGCCCGCGACACCGACCGACGCGCCACCCCGCCGGCGATCTCGCGCCACGCGACGCGGACGCCGTCGGGGAGGCTCACACCGGTGGCTCGTGCGTCTCGATGGCGACGATGCCCGCACCCGGGTGATGGACGGGGATGTGCACCACCGAGAACCCGCCGGTCTCGAGCGCCGACGAACTGCCGAGGTAGGAGCCGCGCATCGTGCCGGTCGCGAGCGCCAGCTCGTGCATGATGGCCGGCAGCACCGGCCCGTGGCTCGAGATCACAACGGGCTTTCGTGCCCGCACCCGTTCGCCGACGACTCTCCGGACGTCGGCGCGACCCTCTTCCCAGGCGTCCTGGCTGATGTCGGCCGTCAGCTGGATCTTCAGCGCCAGTGCCTGCGCGAGCGGCGTCACGGTGCGCACGCAGCGCTCGGCGGGACTCGACACGATCCGACGCACCCCGAACGCGAGCAGGGGGCCGACGATCGCGTTCGCCTGCTTGCGTCCGCGCGGGGCGAGGGGGCGCTCGGCATCCGGACCCTCCCACTCCTCGCGCGGGCGGGCCTTGCCGTGCCGGAGCGCGATGATCGGGAAGGTCGGCAGAGCCTTCTCGTCGACGAGTCGGATGAACTCGTCGAGGATCTCGAGGTCGACCGGGTAGCTCAGGTTCTTCCGGGCCTTCTTGAGGCTCATCCACTCGATGGCGGCGACCTCTTTATTCGGCACGAAGGTCGACGTGCGCACCGCGGCATCCGACGCCTCGGCGGCCCAGTAGTGCACGATCTTCGTCCGCGAACTCGGCATCCGATACCGAGAGACACCGACGGGCACCCCGAGGGCGACACGGATGCCGGTCTCTTCGCGGATCTCTCGCACGGCGGTCTCGGCGAGCGTTTCGCCGGGGTCGACCTTTCCCTTGGGCAGCGTGACGTCGCGGTACTTCGTGCGGTGGATCAGCAGGACCCGCAGCTTGCCCTCGACCTCGCGCCAGACCACGCCTCCCGCCGCGTAGACGGCGGTTTCACTCACCGTGCCGCCCGCGCGCGCCGCTTGCGCTGCACGCGTGCCATCGTGTGCTCCTGCAGATCGATGAGAGGCGCGCCCTCCGCGTCGACACTGTGCCGGATCCACTCGCCGTCGGCGTTCAGGTGCCACGACATGGTTCCGTCGTCCATCGCGAGGTCGAACAGGGTCGACAGCTCCTGCAGCTGGCTCGGATCGACGACCCGCACGAGCGCCTCGACACGGCGATCGAGGTTGCGGTGCATCATGTCGGCGCTGCCGATGTAGATCTGCTCGTCGCCGTCGTTCGCGAACGAGAAGATGCGCGAGTGCTCGAGGTAGCGGCCGAGGATCGAGCGCACCGTGATGTTCTCGCTCATCCCCGGAACCCCGGGCTTGATCGAGCAGATGCCGCGCACCCAGACCTCGACGGGAACTCCCGCTTGGCTCGCACGGTAGAGCGCATCGATGATCTCTTCGTCGACCATCGAGTTGACCTTGATCCGCACGCGAGCGGGCTTGCCCTCGAGGGCGTTGCGGCGCTCCTTGTCGATGTGGCGGAGCAGGCCCTTGCGCAGGTGGAGCGGCGCGACGAGGAGGCGCTTGAACTTCTTCTCGATCGCGTACCCGCTCAGCTCGTTGAACAGGCGGGTGAGGTCGCGCCCGACCTGATCGTCGATCGTGAACAGACCGAAGTCCTCGTAGATGCGGCTCGTCTTGGGGTTGTAGTTTCCCGTCCCGACGTGGCTGTAGTGGCGCAGGCGCCCCTCTTCCTCGCGGATCACGAGCGCGAGCTTGCAGTGCGTCTTGAGTCCGACGAGGCCGTACACGACGTGCACCCCGGCCTTCTCGAGCTTGCGCGCCCAGACGATGTTGTTGGCCTCGTCGAAGCGCGCCTTCACCTCGACGAGGGCGAGCACCTGCTTGCCCGCCTCGGCGGCGTCGATCAGGGCCTGCACGATCGGGCTGTCGCCCGAGGTGCGGTAGAGCGTCTGCTTGATCGCGAGGACGTGCGGGTCGCGCGCCGCCTGCTCGAGGAAGGCCTGCACGCTCGTCGCGAACGACTCGTAGGGGTGGTGCACGAGGACGTCCGCCTTGCGGATCGCCCCGAACAGGTCGGCGCGCCCGTTCTGCTCCGGCGGTTGGAACGCCAGTGCGGTCTTGGGAACGTGCGGCGGGTAGTGGAGGTCGGGCCGGTCGATGCGCGAGAGGTCGAACAGCCCGCGCAGGTCGAGCGTGCCGGGGAGGCGGTAGACCTCCTGCTCGGTGATGTCGAGCTCGCTCAGAAGGAGCGAGCGCGTGACGTCGTCCATGTCCTCGGTGATCTCGAGGCGGATGGGCGGGCCGAAGCGTCGGCGGAGGAGCTCGGCCTCGAGGGCCTGGATGAGGTTCTCGGTCTCGTCTTCCTCGATCGTCATGTCTTCGTTGCGCGTGAGCCGGAACGCGTGATGATCGAGCACCTCCATGCCCGGGAACAGGTCGCCGAGGTGGTTGGAGATCAGCTCCTCGAGGGGGAGGTACCGCACGCCCGGGCCCTCGCCGGGGACCTCGACGAACCGCGGCAGCATCGGTGGCACCTTCAGGCGCGCGAACTCCTGGCGACCGGTCCGCGCGTTGCGGATGCGGATCGCGAGGTTCAGCGACAGTCCCGAGATGTAGGGGAAGGGGTGCGCGGGGTCGACCGCAAGGGGCATGAGGACGGGGAAGACGTTGTGCTGGAAGTACTCCGTCAACCGCTCGGCGGTGGGCTCGTCGAGCGAGTCCCACGTGACGACCTCGATACCCGCCTCGGCGAGGGCGGGCCGGACCTTCTCGGTCCACGCCGCCGCGTGGCGGAGCTGGAGACGGTGCGCTTCGGCCGAGATGTCGGCGAGGACGTCGAGGGGAGCGCGACCGACGTTGGTCGGGACGGCGAGCCCGGTGATGATGCGACGCTTCAGACCGGCGACGCGCACCATGAAGAACTCGTCGAGGTTGCTCGCGAAGATCGCGAGGAAGTTCGCGCGTTCCAGGACGGGGACCGTCGGGTCTTCGGCGAGTTCGAGCACGCGCTGGTTGAAGGCGAGCCAGCTGATCTCACGATCGAGGTACCGGTGGTCGGGCAGCTGGTCGTCCGCGGCCTCGATCGCCTCGTCGAAGTCGTCGTCGTCCGCGTCGCCGAGGCCCGCGTCGAGAGCGTCGTGTTCCATCATCCCCACATCATTGCAGGGGTCGGTGACACGGGAGTGAACACGCGGTACGCGCGCCGCACGCGCGGGTGCTCAGAGGCGGAAACTCAGAAGTGGAAACTCGGGCCGCGGGTGGCTCACGCGGGAGCGGATGCCACGGGCGGCTGGTCGTCTTCGTACACGTTGAAGCGGTAGCCGACGTTGCGCACCGTGCCGATGAGCTGTTCGAGGTCGCCTAGCTTGGCGCGCAGGCGCCGCACGTGGACGTCGACCGTGCGGGTACCGCCGAAGTAGTCGTAGCCCCACACCTCGCTGAGCAGCTGCTCGCGCGTGAAGACGCGCGAGGGATGCGTGGCGAAGAAGTGCAGGAGCTGGAACTCCTTGTAGGTGAGGTCGAGCGGCTTGCCGTGGACCTTGGCCGAGTATGACGACTCGTCGATCGTGATGCCGGAGGTCTGGATGCGCGTCGACACCTGATCGGCGCTGCGCCGCCCCATGGCCAGGCGGATGCGAGCGTCGATCTCGGCCGGACCCGCGCCCACCAGGACGACGTCGTCGACGCCCCAGTCGGTCGAGACCGCGGTGAGACCGCCCTCGGTGATGACGAGGATCAACGGGGCTTCGATGCCCGTCGTCGTGAGGATCTTGCACAGCGACTTCGCGCCGACGAGGTCGAAACGCGCGTCGACGAAGACGATGTCGGCGCTCGGGGCATTCACCAGCTGAGCCGGCTCGGCGGGGATCTGGCGCACCCGGTGGCTCAGAAGTTCGAGCGCAGGCAGAACGGCACCACCGCCGGGGGCGGAGCTGAGAACGAGAAGTTGAGCCACGCGGTCCTCCCAGTGCGGGCTGCCGCACACCCGCCCATCTTAGGGTGAGGCACGCCACCACGCCGCACGCCGCCGTCCGGGGCGTGCGTCACGCCGCGGTCTGAGCAATGATGGGGGCATGTCGACGCCCGACCTCGTACCGCGCCGCACCTACGGTGGCGTGATCGCCGTGTGGGTCCTGGCCGTCATCGCGGGGGTGGCGATCGGCATCCTGGTGCCGGCTCCGTGGCGCGCGCAGTGGATCACCGTGGCCCTCGGGGGATGCGTGGTCGCCGCCTTCGCGATCCAGCTCTGGTACGGGCGGTCGCAGGCCTTCATCCAGCGCATGGCCGCGAGCGTTTTGGGCGCTCTCGTCGTTCTCGGACTCATCACGGCCGGCTTCGGTCTGGCGGCCATCGTTCCCCGCTAGAGTTGAGGCATGAACCTCCTCGCGCTCGAACTGTTCTTCGTGGGACTTCTGGGCCTGGCGTCGCTGGCGATCGCCTTCGTCTCCGGCACGGTCATCTGGAACCTCTTCCGCGGCCAGCGCTGATCGGCATCTCGTGATCGAGATTCCGACGGACCTTCCCGCCGACCTCGTCCCCCTCTCGTGGCTCCTCGGCGTCTGGGAGGGCACCGGGGTCATCGACTACGAGGCGGACGGTCGTTCCTACTCGGGCGAGTTCGCGCACCGCGTGAGCTTCAGCCACGACGGCGGGGACTTCCTGAACTACTCCGCGGACGCGTGGCTCCTCGCCGGGGAGGAGCGGCGCCCCCTCGTCTCCGAGATCGGCTACTGGCGCGTCGCGCGCCCCTCCGGCGGCGCTGACGCCGGTCCGGCGCTGCTCCCGCCGACCGAGTCCGCGGTCGTCCGCACGGCCGACGACGTCGAGAAGCTCCGCAACGACGACGGCGGGTTCGACCTCGAGGTGAGCCTCGTGCATTCGGACGGCGTCCTCGAGCTGTACGTCGGGCAGGTCAAGGGCCCGCGCATCGACCTCGCCACCGACGCCGTCGTGCGCACGGCCGGCGCGAAGCCGTACACCGCCGCGACCCGTCTGTACGGGCTCGTCGACAACCACCTGCTCTGGGCGTGGGACATCGCCGCTCTCGGGCGCGAGCTGGGCTCGCACGCCTCGGCGCGTCTCGCGCGGGCGGAGTGACGATGGCGACGCTCGCGGACGTCCCCGGCGCCGTGGTCGACGATCGCGGTCTGCGTCACGTCGGTTCCCCGGTCGCGGAGCAGCGACGCCTGGCATCCGGGTCCGCTCTCGCCCCGCTCGGCGACCGTGGTGTCATCTCGGTCGGTGGTGAGGACCGCCGCAGCTGGCTGGATTCGCTCTCTTCGCAGGCGCTGACGCACCTGGCGGCGGGCGTGTCGACCGAGATGCTCATCCTCGATCCCCAGGGACGCGTCGAGCACGCCGCTTCCGTCGTCGACGACGGAGAGACCTCGTGGCTCATCGTCGACAGGGCCGACGTCGAGGCGCTCGCCGGGTGGCTCACGCGCATGCGGTTCCGCCTGCGGGTCGAGGTGAAGGACCGCTCCGACGACCTGTTCGTCGTAGGCGGTACACGCGAAGCGGTCTCGGCGCTGTCGGCGGTCGCGCCGGTGTGGGTCGACCCGTGGCCCGACGTGTCGCCCGGAGGATGGGCGTACGCGCGTGTCGAGCCGCACCCCGGCTCCGAGCGTGACTGGGCGGAAGCGATCCTGGATGCCGCCGAGTTCGATCGCGTGATCGATTCCGCCGTACGCGGAGAGGTCGCGCTCGCAGGCCTCGACGCCGTCGAAGCGCTGCGCGTGGCCGCGTGGCGCCCGCGCGTCGGTGTCGATGCCGACGAGCGCCTGCTGCCGCACGAGATGGACTGGTTGCGCACCGCGGTTCACCTGTCGAAGGGCTGCTACCGCGGTCAGGAGACCGTGGCGAAGGTCCACAACCTCGGTCACCCGCCCCGGCGCGTGGTCGCCCTGCAGCTCGACGGCAGCGACAACGTGCTTCCGCAACGGGGCGACGAGGTCCGCGCGGGTGACGCGGTGATCGGGGCCATCACCTCGGTCGCCGTCCACCACGAAGAGGGACCGATCGCGCTCGCGCTGATCAAGCGCACCGCGCCGGAGGGTGTGCCGCTCGTCGTCGAGACCGCCGACGGTCCGCTCGCGGCCGCGCAGGAGACCGTCGTGCCCGCTGATGCGGGTGCCACGGCCTCGATCCCGCGGCTCCCGCGCCTCGGTCGTCGTCGCGCCGCGGAATGACCGGGGACGACGCGTCGACCACCACCGTCGGGGTGGCGGTCGCGCGGCCCGGATGGCGCACGGCCCTCGCGCGCCGGAGTGTCCGGGTGCGCGAGTCGCTTCCGGCGATCGCGCAGATCGTCGTCGCGGCCACGGCCGCCTACTGCTTCGCGCATTTCGTGCTCGGACACTCCGTCCCCCTCCTCGCCGCAACCGTGACGGTGTCGAGCCTGGGGCTCGTGCGCGACGCCCGCCCGTGGCGCGTGGCCGAGACCGTCGCCGGGATGCTCGTCGGCATCCTGATCGCCGAACTCGTGCTCCTGATCGCGGGCGCAGGGTGGTGGCAGATCGCGGTCGCGATGACCGTCACGCTCATCGCCGCGCGCTTCCTCTCCCCGCAACCCGGCTTCGCCCTCGCGGCGGTCGTGCAGTCGCTCATCGCGCTCGTCCTCGTCTCGGGGGTGCCGTTCCTCCGACTCGTCGACGGGGCCGTCGGGGGAGTGGCGGCCCTCATCGTCACGGCCCTCATCCCGCGCACCCTGCGCCGCACCGAGCTGCGTGACGCCGACGAGCTTTTCGACGCGCTCGATGTGGCGATGAACACCATCGTGCGCGCGCTTCGCCGGGGTGACAGAGCCCGTGCCGAACGCGGGCTCGAGCGCGCGCGCTCGCTGCAGACCTATGTCGACGCGTGGAGCGGCTCGCTCGAGTCCGGTCAAGAGGTCGCCCGGATCTCCCCGTTCCTCCGACGGCAGCGCACCGAGCTGCAGCGTCACGCCCGCGTGCGTGAAGCCCTCGACCTCGCGACCCGCAACCTTCGCGTGGTCGCTCGCCGCGCCGCCTACCTGTGCGCCGACGGACAAGCACGTCCGGTTCCCGCCGACCTCCTCGCGGAACTGGCGCGCGGTGCGGCTCTGGTGCGGGACAGCCTCGACGACATCTCGCTCGAGCCGGCTGCCCGATCGGCCGTGGTCGCGGTGATCCGCCGCCTCGATCCGGCGGCGCTGCTCCCCGGTGGCGGGGTCGGCGAGCTCAACCTGGTGGCCGCGATGCGTCCGTTGGCCGTCGATCTCCTGGTCGCGGCGGGGATGCCGTCGGCCGAGGCGCGGGCCCTGCTCCCGCGCATCTGAGAGCGTCGCGGCGCGCGTCAGCGCGGAGCCACCGCGTCCCAGGCCACACCGACTTCGCCGAGCCGCCAGCGCTCGCGGCGCACGAGCGGCCATCCGGCGTCGGCGAGGGCGTGCATCGCCGTCCGCCACCGATGCACCGGCCCGAAGGGCGCGACCGCGGCCGCCCGCGTCCACTCCCGATCGACGGATGCCACGAACTCGTGCACGCGCTCCCCGAGGACGTTGCGGTGGATCAGAGCCTTGGGTAGACGCTCGGCGGCGATCGAGGGCACGTCCAGCCCGGCGAGGCGGAGCGAGATCGTGAGGCTCCGGGGCTCGGCATCCGCCCCGACCTCGATCCACGTCGCGACGCGACCGATCTCGTCGCACGTGCCCTCGACGAGGATGCCGTCGGGCTGGAGTCGCGCGCACATGAGGGCCCACGCATCGGCGACGTCGCCCTCGTCGTACTGCCGCAGCACGTTCATCGCGCGGACGACGGCGGGACGCTCGCCGCGGGGCAGGGGGATCTCGAAGCCGCCGCGCGCGAAGCGCAGGCCGTCGATGCCCCGCGCCTCGGCACGGGCGCGTTCCACGCGCTCCGGGTCGATCTCGAGACCGACGACGCGCGCGTCCGGGCGCTCGCGCCGGAGACGCGACAGCATCTCGACGGGCGTGACCGAACTCGCGCCGAACCCCAGATCGACCACGAGCGGATCCTCGGTGCGACGGAGCACGGGATGCCGAGCGATCCACCGATCGATCCGGCGGAGGCGGTTGGTCCCGGTCGTGCCGCGGGTCGGGCGGCCGACGGGGGAGGAAGTCACTCCCGACATGATGCCAGGCTCGGCTCGGGAGCAGGCTCCGCTCGGGAGCAGCCCGCGCGTCGATAGCATGGAGTCATGCCTCACACGCTGATCCTCCTCCGCCACGGGCAGAGCGAGTGGAACAAGACCAACCAGTTCACCGGCTGGGTCGACGTGCGACTCACCGACCAGGGCAAGGCCGAGGCGAAGCGCGGCGGCGAGCTGCTCGCCGAGTCCGGCACCCTGCCCGACGTGCTGCACACCTCGGTGCTCAGCCGCGCGATCCAGACGGCGAACATCGCCCTCGACGCGGCCGATCGCCTGTGGATCCCCGTGAAGCGCTCCTGGCGCCTCAACGAGCGTCACTACGGCGCGCTGCAGGGCAAGGACAAGGCGCAGACCCTGGAGGAGTTCGGCAACGAGCAGTTCATGCTCTGGCGTCGCTCGTTCGACGTTCCGCCGCCGCCCCTGCCCGCCGACGACCAGTACAGCCAGGTCGGCGACCCGCGCTACGCGGGCATCGACGGCGAGGTGCCCGACACCGAGTCGCTGAAGATCGTGATCGACCGCATGCTGCCGTACTGGCACAGCGACATCGTCCCCGACCTGCAGGCAGGCAAGACGGTCCTCGTCACCGCGCACGGCAACTCGCTGCGCGGTCTCGTCAAGCACCTCGAGGGCATCAGCGACGCCGACATCGCCGAGCTCAACATCCCCACCGGCATCCCGCTCGTCTACCAGCTCGACGACGACATGAAGCCGCTCGGCCCGGGCCAGTACCTCGACCCCGAGGCGGCGGCCGCGGGCGCCGCGGCCGTGGCTGCGCAGGGCAACAAGCACTGACACCGCGACGAAGAAGGGGGTGGATGCCGATCGGCATCCACCCCCTTCTCGTTTTGCCGCTCAGATCACGGGGTGAGGCTCGTGCTCGATCTCGTCGTCGGCGCCGGCCCAGTCGCCGGTCGCGAGGTAGACCACCTTCTTGGCGACCGACACCGCGTGGTCGGCGAAGCGCTCGTGGTAACGGCTCGCGAGGGTGGCGTCGACCGTCGCGGTGGCCTCGCCCTTCCACGAGTCGCCCAGGACCTTCTCGAAGACGCTGACGTGCAGCTCGTCGATGTCGTCGTCGGCGTCGCGGATCGCCTCGGCGATGCGCAGGTCCTGAGTACGCAGCAGCTCGGCGAGCTTGCGCGCGACCTCGACGTCGAGTTCACCCATGCGGGTGAACGTCGTCTTGAGGCCCTTCGGGATCGCGCGCTCGGGGAAGCGCGATCGCGCCAGCTGAGCGATGTGCTCGGCCATGTCGCCCATGCGCTCGAGCGAGGCGCTCACCCGGAGCGCCGTGACGACGATCCGCAGGTCGCGCGCGACGGGCTGTTGACGCGCGAGGATCTCGATCGCGAGCTCATCGAGCTCGACGGCCTTCTCGTCGATGATCGCGTCGGCCTCGATGACCTCTTCGGCGAGCGAGACGTCGCTGGTGCCGAACGCGCGTGTGGCGCGGTCGATCGCGACCGTCACCAGGTCGGCGATCTCGACCAGGCGGGCCTGAACGTCCTCGAGGGACTGGTGGAATACTTCGCGCATCGCGGTACCTTCCGTCGGCGGCACGGCACATGTGCGTTCCGCTACCTCCGGGGATTGTTTCCAGCGAAGATGAACGAATGGTGCCGTGACAGTGAATAGTAACGTTCGGCTTCGGCATCCCGTGCCTGAACGGCCGGTGACGCCGTGACCACGCCTTTACGCTGGGGGCATGGAACCACCGCAGCTCTCGCTGCTCGCGCTCCTCGTGGGACTCCTGCTCGGGGGCGGCATCGTCGGCCTCGTGGTCGGAGCCCTGCGAGCACGCGATCGTTCGTTGGCGCAGACCGCCGTCGATCTGCCCGAGGGCGTCGAGGCGATGCTCGGGGCGATGGATGACCCCGCCTTCGTCTGCGACATGTCGTCGACGGTTCTCGCGCTCTCATCGACCGCGGGCGTCTTCGGTCTGGTCGCCGGAGAGGTGATCGCCAGCGACGAACTGCGTCGCGTCGCGCGGGCGGCGCGTGACACGGGAGCGTCGGTCAGCGAGAACCTGCGGTTGCGCCGTGGTGCCGCGCCGGCAGAACCGCGCCTGGTCGCGGTGCGCGCGACTCCCATCTCGCCGCGACTGGTCCTCCTGGTGCTGCGTGACATCACCGAACGCGAGCGCGTCGAAGAGATGCGTCGCGACTTCGTGGCGAACACCAGCCACGAGCTCAAGACTCCCGTGGGGGCGGTGAGCCTGCTGGCCGAGGCGATCGAATCCGCGGCCGAGGATCCGGAACAGGTGCGGTACTTCTCATCGCGGCTGCAGGCGGAGGTGACGCGGTTGGCCGGCCTGGTGAACCGCATCCTGAGCCTGTCTCGTCTGCAGGCATCCGACGAACTGCGCGACGTGCGGGACGTCTCGATCGACGAGGTCGTCACCTCGGCGGTCGAGGCCTACGCGATCGCCGCGGACTCGGCCCAGGTGACGGTCGTGCGCGGAGGGACCAAAGGGCTGTGGGTGCGCGGCGAGCCGCAGATCCTCACCGAGGCGCTGGGCAACCTCGTCGCGAACGCGATCGCGTATTCGCCCGGCGGCTCCAAGGTGGGCGTCGGGGTGAAGCTCGACGGCACGGTCGTCGAGATCGCCGTCACCGACCGCGGGATCGGCATCCCCGAAGCCGATCAGCACCGCGTATTCGAGCGCTTCTACCGGGCCGACCAGGCGCGATCCCGCCGCACAGGTGGAACCGGGCTCGGTCTGTCGATCGTCAAGCACGCCGTCCAGCGCCACGGAGGCGAGGTGCGACTGTGGTCGCGCCCCGACCGCGGCTCGACGTTCACCATCCGACTGCCGATGTCCGAGGCGCCCGACCTCGAGCAACCCCGCCCCAAGTCGGGACGCAAGGGCCGCAAGGCCGCTGCTGCACGTCCCGCCCCCATGAACGGAGACACCGTATGACCCGCGTTCTGATCGTCGAGGACGAGCCGGACCTCGCCGACCCGCTGGCCTATCTGCTGCGGCGGGAGGGGTACGAGGTCGAGATCGCCGAGGACGGCGCTCTCGCCCTGACGGCGTTCCACGACCGCGGTGCTGACATCGTGCTGCTCGACCTGATGCTGCCCGGCATGCCGGGCACCGAGGTCTGCCGACAGATCCGGCTGTCGTCGCACGTGCCGATCATCATGCTGACGGCCAAGGACTCCGAGGTCGATATCGTCGTGGGGCTCGAGCTCGGTGCCGACGACTACGTGACGAAGCCCTACTCGACGCGGGAGCTGCTGGCCCGCATGCGCGCCGTCCTGCGACGTCGGACCCCGGATGACGCCGACCTCGACGACCGGATCCTCAGCGGAGGACGCGTCACCCTGGACATCGATCGACACACCGTGGCGGTGGATGGAGCGGAGATCAACATGCCCCTGAAGGAGTTCGAGCTGCTCGAGGTCCTCATGCGCAACGCCGGCCGCGTGCTGACTCGCGGTCAGCTCATCGACCGGGTCTGGGGCACCGACTACTTCGGCGACACCAAGACGCTCGACGTTCACATCAAGCGCATCCGCTCGCGCATCGAGCAGAGCCCGAGCGAGCCGACGATGCTCGTCACCGTCCGAGGGCTCGGCTACCGATTCGAGGCCTGAGGCGGGAATGACGAAGGCGCCGACGGGAATCCGTCGGCGCCTTCATCATTCCGTCAGGAGGACGGCGTGGGGCTCGGTGTCGCGCTGGGCGTCGGCGTCGGGGTGTTCCAGACGGTGGCCTGCGGGGTGGGCGCGAGAGTCTTCAGGTACTGCAGCGCGCCGTCGAGGACGGGGACCTGCATGAGCGCCCCTTCGCCGTCGCCGGACTGGAAGTAGACCGGGACGGTCGATCCGGGGACGGCCTCGATACCGTCGAGACGGAGCGGCTCCACACCATTCGTGAGGTCGCCCAGGCTGAGGGTGCTGCTGGCGGGGACCTTGACCGAGGCGCGAACGGCCGAGGAGCCCTCGCCGACCTCGAGGCGCAGCGTCTGCGGCTCGGTCGTGGAGTTGACGACGGCGGCGACGAAGTTGCCGACCTCGCCGCTCTCGTCGGCGACGATCAGAGCGTTGCGGACGTCGAGGGGGCCCGAAGCGGCGGGGACGTTGACTCCGTCAGAGGCGGAGTAGTCGATCGTCGTCGCCTGGGGCGCAAGGATGTTGCAACCCGTCGTGCCCAGCACGACGGCGGCACCTACGGCGATGGACGCGATCAGGCGCGATTTCACGGATCCTCCCAGGACGACAGACGGCACACCTTCATCCTACGGGGTCGGCGCACCGCGGTCGGTTCGGGTGCGAACGCGGTACCCCTTCGCGCGTCGCGTCGCACGCGCGAGGGCGCGCGCGGAGCGGAAGCGGGTCAGGAGGGCGGAACCTTAGCGTATGAGTGCCTGTGGTATCCTGGATGTTGCCGAAAGGACATAACTCCATGCTTTTTGAGGTTGGCGAGACCGTCGTTTACCCGCACCATGGCGCGGCCACGATCATCGAGGTCAAAGAACGCGTCATCAAGGGCGAGACGAAGAAGTATCTGAAGCTGAACGTCACGCAAGGCGACCTCGTGATCGAGGTCCCGGCTGACAACGTCGACCTGGTCGGCGTTCGCGACGTCATCGGTAAAGAGGGTCTCGATCGCGTCTTCGACGTGCTGCGCGCACCGTTCACCGAAGAGCCCACCAACTGGTCTCGCCGCTACAAGGCGAACCTCGAGAAGTTGGCCTCGGGCGACGTCATCAAGGTGAGCGAGGTCGTCCGCGACCTGTGGCGCCGCGACCAGGACCGCGGGCTCTCCGCGGGCGAGAAGCGCATGCTGGCGAAGGCTCGCCAGATCCTCGTGTCCGAGCTGGCTCTGGCCGAGAAGACCGACGAAGACCGCGCGAGCGTCGTGCTCGACGAGGTCCTCGCGTCCTGAGACGTTCCATCGCCCGTCGTTCCTTCCGAGCGGCGGGCGATGCCCGCGCTAGCGTAGGGGAGTGATCCCCTCGCCTTCCCCTCGTCTCGCGGTCATCGTCGTCGCCGCCGGCTCCGGCACCCGTCTCCAGGGGGGAGCGCCGAAGGCCTTCGTGCCTCTCGATCGCGACTCGATCCTGCGTCACTCCCTCCGGGGGGTTCTGGCGGCACCGCGCGCCCAGGTCGTGGTCGTCGTGCCCGACGGGTTTCAGGATGCCGCCCGCGCCGACGTTCAGGCCGTGTCCGGCGATCCTGGAGACGGTGATGGCGGAGACGCCGTCCGCGTCGTCGTGGGCGGTCGCACCCGACAGGAATCCGTGGCCGCGGGCCTCTCGGCGCTCGATGCGGACGTGGACCTCGTGCTCGTGCACGACGCCGCGCGCGCGCTGACCCCGGTCTCGGTGTTCGAACGCGTGATCGACGCGCTCGAGGGTGGCGCACCGGCCGTCATCCCGGCCGTCCCCGTCGTCGACACGATCAAGCGCGTCGATGAGAACGGGGTCATTCTCGCCGCGGTGGATCGTTCCGAGCTCGCCGCCGCCCAGACGCCCCAGGGCTTCCGACGCGACGTGCTCGAGGCAGCGGTCGCGTCAGCCGACGCTGACCACACCGACGACGCCGCCCTCGTCGCGGCTGCCGGCCATGACGTCGTGACGGTCGCGGGCCACGCGGACTCCTTCAAGATCACCACCGCCCCCGATCTCGACCGCGCGCGAGCTCTCGTCGCGTCGCGACGCCCGGCCGCGCCGCGCATCGGTATCGGGACCGACGTCCACGGCTTCGGCGGCGAGGGAACGCTCTGGCTTGCTGGTCTCGAGTGGCCCGGCGAGCAGGGGCTGTCCGGGCACTCCGACGGTGACGCCGTCGCTCACGCGATCGTCGACGCTCTGCTTTCGGCCGCGGGCCTCGGCGATATCGGCACCCACTTCGGCACCGATCGGCCCGAGTTCTCGGGTGCGCACGCCGAGGCCTTCCTCTCGCACACGGTGCGGCTGATCGAAGACGCCGGCTGGCGCGTCGGGAATGTCTCCGTCCAGGTGCAGGCCAACCGCCCGCGTTTCGCCGCGCGCCGGGTCGAGGCGGAGGATGTGCTCTCACGCGCTCTCGGCGGGGCGCCGGTCTCGGTCAGCGCCACCACGACCGACAGGCTCGGCTTCACCGGACGCACCGAGGGAGTCGCCGCCTTCGCGACCGCGCTGGTGCTTCCGCTCTAGACCTCGCGCGTCATGAAGGTCGACAGCGGGTCGGGTCGGTAGTCGCCGAAGGGCGGGCACTCGACGAAGCCCTCGCTCGCGTAGAGGCCGCGCGCGGCCGCGAAGTCGTCGCCGCTGCCGGTCTCGAGCCACAGGCTCCGGATGCCACGCGCCCGCGCCTCAGCCACGATGTGGCGCAGGATCGCGCGGCCGATGCCCTTCCCGAGGAACGCGTCGGTCACGCGCATGGACTTCAGTTCTCCCTCCTCGGCGCCGAACGGCGACAGGGCGCCGATGCCGGCGAGTTCTCCGTCGACCCATGCTGACCACAGCAGTGCTTCCTTGCCCATGAGCGCGTCAGCATCCAGGGCGTGGCAGCTCTCAGGCGGAGTGTTCGCGAGCATCCCGGCGACATGTGCCGTCACCAGCTCTCGCGTCGGTGTGCCGGAGAGGTCGTCGAGGCGGATGTCGAGGTCCATGCTGCGAGGTTAGCCGCGGCGTGTGACGGGAATGTGTCCGTCGGTGGTGGCGCCCAGCGCCGCGGTGATCTCCGCCGTGGTGACGTGCAGTTCGCGTTCGATGGCGGCCACCGTTTCGTCGTCGGCCAGGCGCGCCGGCAGAGCGACGGAGACGGCGAGGGGCAGCGACCCTTCGGCGAAGACCGGGGCCGCCACGGCGGCGAGTCCCGCCATGACGCTGCCCGAGGTCACGGACGCGCGTCGCTCGCGGACGGCCGCGCGAATGCGCTCGGCGTGTGTCATGGCCGCGACAGCGCTCTCGCCGGCGGAGGCCGCGTCGACGATCGCCGAGCGCGTCATGGCCTCGGGGAGGTAGGCGAGGAACACCTGGCCCACCGAGGAGTCCAGGAGCGGCAGCGTCGAGCCGATGCGGATGTTCATGGGCAGCGCGTGTTCGCCGTACTCCCAGTGCACGAGCACCGGCCCGTTGTCTCCCCAGACGGCGAGGTTGACCGAGTGCGTGGTGCGGTCGCGGAGGGAGGGGAGGTACTCGGTTGCCAGGGCGACCTCGTCGACGCGGCGCAGGGCTTCGATGCCGACGCGTCGCGCGGCCGGGCCGAAGTCGTACAGGCCGGTGCGTTGGGACTGCGACACGAGCCCCGAGCGGATGAGGCTCACCAGGTACCGGTGCACCTTGCTCGTGCTCATCCCGCATGCCTGCGCCAGTTGCGAGAGAGTGCGGGGGCCGCGACCTTCTTCCAGCGCTCGCACCACCTGCATCGCGAGCTCGACGGACTGGATCCCCTGACGCTGCGGGGCTGCGTCGTCGTCGGCGTCGATCGGGTCGGACATCTTCCGATCGTAGCGGGGGACGTGGTACCGTCAGCTTCACTATGGTGAACGCGTTCACGATAGTGAAACGGTTCGAAGGAGATCCGATGACGATGAACGATGTGGTGATCGTGGGGTGCGGTCCGACGGGCATGACGCTGGCGGCGCTGCTCGGACAGCAGGGCCGGACGGTCACTGTGCTGGAGCGGTACGAGAGCCTCTACAACCTTCCGCGTGCCGCAGCGTTCGACGACGAGACGATGCGGACGTTCCAGAAGCTGGGCGTCGCCGAGAAGATGCTGCCCGGGACGAACGTGCAGTCGGGCTACGTCTGGACCAACGCCGCAGGCGAGGTCCTGCTCGACATCGAGTACGACAACCCGGGTCGCAGCGGCTGGCCTGCGCAATACATGATGTACCAGCCCCACGTGGAGAAGACCCTCGTCGAACTCCTCGCGTCGATGCCGAACGTCGAGATCGTGCGCGGTGCGACCGTCACCGCGATCCGCGACGCCGACGACCACGTCGAGGTCGCGGCGGTCCGCGGCGACGGATCGTCGCTTCAGGTCGCGGGGCGGTTCGTCGTCGGCGCCGACGGCGGCAACGGCTTCGTCCGATCGCACATCGGATCGACCTGGGACGACTACGGGTTCTTCGAGAACTGGCTCGTGTGCGACTTCGCCCTGCACGGGGAGGTGGAGACGCTGCCGACCTTCCGGCAGGTGTGCGACCCCGACGGGCCGATCGCCATCGTCAACATCGGTCCCGGGCACCATCGCTTCTCGTTCCGCCTTGAGCCCGGTCAGACTCGCGAGGAGGTCACCGAACCCGGCTTCGTGTGGGCAAAGGTCGCGGCCTACCTCCAGCCGCACCACGCCGAGCTCATCCGGACCGCGAACTACACGTTCATGTCGCTCATCGCGCACAGCTGGCGCGCGGGCCGCGTGTTCCTGGCCGGCGATGCCGCGCACCAGATGCCCCCGTTCCTCGCGCAGGGCATGGTCTCCGGCATCCGGGACGCTCGAAACCTCGCGTTCAAGCTCGGGATGGTCATCGACGGAGCGCCCGACGAGCTGCTCGACACCTATCAGGCCGAGCGTGAGCCGCACGTGCGTTTCATCACCGAGCGCGCCGTGGAACTCGGACGCGTGCAGACCGAACGTGACCCTCTCCGAGCGGCCGAGCGTGATCGACGGATGCTCGCGGCCCGGCAGGCCAACCAGAAGCCGGACAAGCTGATCTACCCCGCGCTGCGCGGCGGGCTCATCGCGAGCGATGGAAGCCTGTTCCCGCAGGGACTGGTGTCGACGCCGGAGGGGACCGGGCTGTTCGACGACCTCGCCCCCGCCGACTGGCTCATCGTGGTGTCGGAGCCCGCGGCGTTGTCGGCGCTGGACGACGAGGTGCGCGCCGCTTTCGCGGCCGTCGGCGGCGAGGTCGCCGATTTCGCGATCACGTCCATGTTCCAACGTGCGCGGTTCTCCGACACGGGCGGCGTCTACACCCGCTACTTCCGAAGCAGCGGCCTGGTCGCCGCCGTCGTGCGACCCGATCGCTACACCTACGGTGTGGCATCCACCCCTGAGGAACTGCGCTCGCTGCTCGCCACTCTGCTCAGCGCCGTCACCACCACCGAGAAGGAAGCAGTGCTCGCCCGATGAACGGAAAGATCGCTCTCGAGGAGCATTTCGCCATTCCCCAGACCCTGCAGGACTCGGCGGGCTTCGTGCCCGGCGACTACTGGAGGATCCTTCAGGACCGTCTGCTCGACATCCACGGGCAGCGTCTCGACCAAATGGACGCGCACGGCATCGAGACATGCGTGCTCTCCCTCAACGCTCCCGCGATCCAGGCGATCCCGCAGCGCGACCGCGCGGTGGAGTACGCGCGGATCGCCAACGACGTGCTCGCCGAAGAGGTCGCCAAGAGGCCCGATCGTTTCCGCGCGTTCGCGGCACTTCCTCTTCAGGATCCGGATGCCGCGACCGCGGAGCTACGTCGGTGCGTGGAAGAGCTCGGATTCGTCGGAGCCCTCGTGAACGGGTTCTCGCAGGACGAGCAGCACGGAGACGGACACGACCCGCTCTACTACGACCTTCCTCAGTACCGCGCGTTCTGGGCCGAGGTCGAGCGGCTCGACGTGCCGTTCTACCTCCACCCCCGCAATCCGCTCCCTCAGGACGCCCGGATCTACGACGGTCACCCGTGGCTGCTCGGGCCGACGTGGGGCTTCGCGCAGGAGACGGCCGTGCACGCACTCCGCCTCATGGCGAGTGGGCTCTTCGACGAGCACCCCGGCCTGAAGATCGTGATCGGGCACATGGGGGAGGGGATCCCCGCGATGCTCTACCGCATCGACCACCGCAACAAGTGGGTCGAGGCGCCGCACACCTATCCCGCGCAGCGGAAGTTCGTCGACTACTTCTCCGAGAACTTCTGGATCACCACGTCGGGCAACTTCCGCACGCAGAGCCTCATCGATGCCGTCCTGGAGATCGGTGCCGACCGCATCCTGTTCGCCACGGACTGGCCGTTCGAGAACATCGATCATGCCGCGGAGTGGTTCGACACGGCATCCATCTCCGACGCCGACCGCCGCAAGATCGGCCGCACGAACGCGCTGAGCCTGTTCCGGCTCGGGGCGGGGGAGTGATCTCGAGATGGCGTTGAGTTTCGACCACCGCACTCTCGGGCAGAGGGTGCTGTTCGGCACGGATGCCGCCGCCGACAACGTCGCGACGGCGGTCGGGGATCTCGGTGGGCAGCGTGTGCTGCTGGTCGCCGACGCTGCCGCTCCGGAGGTCGTCGCCCGGATCCTCGAGCGCGTGCCCGTCGCCGCCCGGATCGACGAGGTCGTGCAGCACGTCCCGGTCGAGAACGCCGAGGCCGCCGTCCGGCTCGCGCGCGAGGTCGACGCCGACCTCGTCCTCACCGTCGGCGGCGGGTCGGCGACGGGCCTGGGGAAGGTCGTCGCCCGCGACACCGCGCTGCCGCTGGTGGCCGTCCCGACGACCTTCGCCGGCTCGGAGGCCACTGATGTGTGGGGTCAGACGGAGGACGGCCGCAAGGTCACCGGATCCGACCCTCGCGTGCTCCCGCGCGCGATCATCTACGACGCGGCGCTGTCGCGTTCATTGCCGGCGGGCCTCGCCACCGCCAGCGGCATGAACGCTCTCGCGCACGCGGTCGACGGTTTCTGGGCTCCCCGGGCCGACCCGATCAACCGCGCGCTCGGCACCGAGGGAATCCGTGCGCTCGTCCCCGGACTGCGTCGACTGTCCGCCGATCCCGATGATCTCGGGGCGCGCGAGCAGACTCTCTACGGTGCGTACCTCGCCGCCGTCGCGTTCGCTTCGGCCGGCAGCGGCATCCATCACAAGATCTGCCACACGCTCGGTGGCGCCTACAACCTCTCGCACGCCGAGATGCACGCGATCGTCCTGCCGTACGTCACGGCTTTCGTCGCCCCCGCGGCTCCCGATGCCGCCGGTCGTGTGTCGCGGGCGCTCGGCGGTGTGCCCGCGGGACCGGGGCTCCTGGCACTGCGCGCCGAGCTCGGCATCCCGGCCGGACTGCGTGACCTGGGCATGCGCGAGGGCGACATCGCCGAAGCCGCGGAACTCGCGCTGCCGTCGATCCCGCCGAGCACCCCTCGCCCGGTGGGCCTGAATGACCTGACGACCCTCCTGCGCGCGGCGTGGGCGGGCGCACCCCTCGAGGAGGTGACGGCATGACCGTCGAGAGCGATGAGCAGACCGCCCGCGAAGACGCGCTGGTCGAGCGGGTTCGGGCCTCGTTCGCGGGCACCTCCGACGCGCGGCTGAAACTCCTCATGGAAGAGCTGGTCGACACCCTGCACGACTACGTGCGCCGGGTGCGACTCACGGAGCAGGAATGGAACGTCGCGATCGACTTCCTCACGCGTGTCGGCCGCATCACGAGTCCGACGCGACAGGAGTTCGTCCTCCTCTCCGACGTGCTGGGCGTGTCGATGCAGACCGTCACCGTCAACAACGAGGCGGTGGGGGATGCCACCGAAGCGACGGTCTTCGGACCGTTCTTCCTCAACGACTCGCCGCAGATCCCGCTCGGGGGCGACCTCTCCGGGGGTGCGCCGGGCGAGCCGGCGTGGGTGCAGGGATCCGTGCGCGACGTCGAGGGAACGCCGATCCCCGGGGCTCGCATCGAGGTATGGGAAGCGGACGAGGACGGACTCTACGACGTCCAGCACGACGACTTCGAGGTGTACGGGCGTGCGCACCTCTTCAGCGACTCCGAGGGCGACTACCGCTTCTGGGGCCTGTTCCCCACGCCCTACCCCATCCCCGACGACGGCCCCGTGGGGGAGCTGCTGCGAGCGACCGGCCGCAGCCCCTACCGTGCAGCGCACCTGCACTTCCTGGTGACGGCGCCGGGGTATCGCACCCTGGTCACCCATATCTTCGTTCGTGGGGACGAGTTGCTCGACGCGGACTCCGTGTTCGGCGTCCGCGACAGTCTGATCTACGACTGGTCGCACCACGCCGCCGACGAACCGACCCCCGACGGTCGTGACGTGGGCGGTCGGAAGTGGGCCCGCACCCGCTTCGACATCGTGCTCGCCCCCGGTGAGGGGGTCGATCACACCACCCTCATGCGCTGACGACCTTCGCCCGCGCCTTCCGCAGTACCCGATGTTCTCTCAACGACGAGGAGCCACCATGACCACATCCACCGCCCGCGCGGCCGCGACACGAGCGTCGCGGCCGCTCCTCAGCAGCGGTCGCGCCCTCGCGATCGCGACGCTCATCTGCACCCTCGAGGGTTTCGACCTCGCTGTCTGGGGTGCCTCCGTCCCCCTGATCATGAAGGACCCGGGCTTCGGGCTCACCCTCCCCGCAGCCGGGCTGATCGGCGCGATCATCAGCGTCGGCATGCTCGTCGGAGCCGCCGTAGCGGGGGCCATCGTGCAACGTGTCGGACAGGTCCGCCTCATCGGTGTGGCCGTGGTCCTGTTCACCGTCGGCATGCTCATCTGCGCCGTCGCGGGCGAGCCCGTGCTCTTCGGCGTCGGACGCCTGGTCGTCGGGCTCGGCCTGGGTGTCGTCCTGCCGACGGTGAACGCGTACACCGCGGACATCAGCAAGCCGGGGCGCATCGGCCGCAACATCGGTCTCACGATGGCCGGCTACGGTCTCGGAGCACTGTGCGCACCCCTCCTGGCCGCGCTCCTGCAGCAGCAGAGCTACCGCTGGCTTTACGTCATCGGCGTCGTCCCGGCGCTCATCCTCCTGCCACTCCTGCGGCGGCTCCCCGAGAGCCCCGCGTTCCTCTGGCGCACCGGGCGCCGCGACGAGGCGCGGGAGCTGGCGACGGCCTTCGGCCTGCCCGACCCGAGCGCCCAGGTCGAAAGCCACCCGGGACGCTGGCTGGGTCTCGGTGCGCTCTTCGCCCGGGGCGTGGCGCCCGCCACCGTGCTGTTCTGGATCGTGTCGTTCTGCGGTCTTCTGCTGGTGTTCGGCATCAGCGCGTGGCTGCCGACCATCCTCCAGGCCGCTGACTACGCCATCGGCAATGCGCTCTATCTCACGGCGGCGATGTGGCTCGGCGTGATCGTCGGTGTGATCGTGGGCGGACGGATCGCCGACATCATCGGGGCCAAGGCGATGGTCGTCATCGCGTTCCTCACCGGCACCCTCGGCCTCGTCCTGATGGCCTTCGCCCCGCCGCTCTGGCTGATGTACGTGCTCATGTTCATCAGCGGGTTCGGTTTCATCGGCTCGCAGATCATGAGCAACGCCCTCATGGTCACCCGCTATCCGACGGAGCTGCGCGCCAACGGGATCGCCTGGGCCCTGTCGATCGGGCGCATTGGCGCGATCGTCGGTCCGCCGCTCGGCGCCGCGGTGCTGGCCGCGCAGGTCCCGGTGGAGTGGAACTTCTACGCCTTCGCGATCCCCGCCCTGGTCGGTGCCGTCGCCGCCCTCCTCGTGCCGCGGATCACGGCGAGCCGATTGAGCCGCTGATCGCCCTGGCCGACGCGTGCCGCGGGTGCCCTCCGGGGGCGCCCGCGGCACGCGTCGCGCGTCGGAGACTCGGGTCGCGGAGACAGGCGGCCGGTAGGCTGGGGCGGTGACTGTTCGGCTCTACGACACGAAGGCTCAGGCCCTGCGTGACTTCACGCCTCTCGACCCGTCGAACGTCACCCTCTACGTCTGCGGACCGACCGTTCAATCCGGTCCGCACATCGGGCACGTGCGCGCCGCTCTCGCCTTCGACCTCCTCCGCCGCTGGCTCGCTCACCGCTTCGGCCGGGTGACCTTCGTCCGCAACGTCACCGACATCGACGACAAGGTGCTCGCGAACGCCACCGACACCGAGCCGTGGTGGGCGCTCGCGTACCGGATGGAACTCGAGTTCTCCCGCGCGTACGCCGCCATCGGCATCCTCCCGCCGACCTACGAGCCGCGCGCGACGGCGTCGGTCACGCAGATGCAGGAACTGATCGCCGAGCTCATCGAGCGCGGTCACGCCTACGCCGCCGAGGGGGATGTCTACTTCGACGTGCGCTCCTGGCCGACCTACGGCGAGCTCACGCGTCAGAGCCTGGATGCCATGGAGCCCGCGTCCGACGCCGACCCCCGGGGAAAGCGCGACCCGCACGACTTCGCCCTGTGGAAGGGCGCGAAGCCGGGTGAGCCCGCGTCGGCGACGTGGGCATCGCCGTGGGGTGCGGGCCGGCCGGGCTGGCACATCGAGTGCTCCGCGATGTCGCGCCGGTACCTCGGCCCCGAGTTCGACATCCACGGCGGCGGACTCGATCTGCGTTTCCCCCATCACGAGAACGAGATCGCCCAGTCGACGGCGGCGGGCGACGCGTTCGCGCGCTACTGGGTGCACAACGGTCTCGTGACCGTCGACGGGCAGAAGATGTCGAAGTCGCTCGGCAACTTCACCCTCGCGTCCGACGTGCTCGACGCGCACGACCCGCTGGTGGTGCGATACGCGCTCGCCGCGGCGCACTACCGCTCCAACCTCGATCTGAGCGACACATCGTGGGCTGAGGCCGAGGCTGCCCTCGGCCGGATCCGGACGTTCCTCGACCGGGCCCGACGAGTCGTTGAGCCCGGGTGGCCCGAGGGGAAGGAGGGGCTGCCCACCGAGTTCTCCGACGCCATGGACGACGACCTCTCGGTGCCCCGGGCCCTGGCGGCCATCCACTCGAGCATCCGGTCCGGAAATGCGCTGCTCGACGCCGGCAAGTACGATGAGGCGAAGCAGGATGTCATGGACGTCATGCAGATGACGCTCGTCCTGGGGATCAACCCTCACTCTTCTCAGTGGGGTGGCACCGGCGGGGGAGCGGAGACCGCCGCTCTGGACACCCTCGTCCAGACGATGATCACGCAGCGCGCGCAAGCGCGCGCGGACAAGGATTGGGCGGCCGCGGATCGCATCCGTGACGCGATCGCCGCCGCAGGAATCACGCTGGAGGACACTCCAGCCGGAACCCACTGGAGTATCGATGGCTAAGCCAGGACGCCCGGGCGCACGCAACCCCGGCAAGAAGAAGGGCCCTCTGAAGGGCACCGGCGGGCACTCCCGCAAGGCGCTCGAGGGTCGGGGTCCCACCCCCAAGGCCGAAGACCGCGCGTGGCACCCCGCCGGCAAGCGCAAGGCCGCCCAGGAGCGTTACGCCGCCGCCGGCGGCAAGGCCAAGCCCGCCGTCCGCGGCGTCGGCGGTAACGCGAACCGGAAGAGCCCGAAGGCGTCCGACGACACCGAGACCGTCACCGGCCGCAACTCGGTGCTCGAGGCGCTGCGCGCCAGGATCCCCGCGACGGCGTTCTACATCGCACAGCGGGTCGAGATGGACGACCGCGTCAAAGAGATGCTCTCGATCGCGACGAACCGCGGTATCCCGGTCCTCGAGGTCACCCGCCCCGAGCTCGACCGGATGGCCGGTTTCGACGGCGTCCACCAGGGTGTCGCCCTGAAGGTGCCGCCCTACACGTACGCGCACCCGCAAGACCTGCTCGAAGAGATCATCGATCGCGGCGAGGTCCCGCTGCTCGTCGCCCTCGACGGCGTCACCGACCCGCGCAACCTCGGGGCGATCATCCGCTCGACCGGCGCGTTCGGCGGCCAGGGGCTGATCCTTCCGCAGCGCCGTTCGGCGAGCGTCAACTCCGCGGCGTGGAAAACCAGTGCCGGAGCCGCGGCGCGCATCCCGGTGGCGCTCGCGGCCAACCTCACCGCGACGCTGAAAGAGTTCAAGAAGCAGGGCGTGTTCGTGCTCGGTCTCGCCGGCGACGGCGAGGTCTCGCTGCCCGCGCTCGAGCTCGCGGATCGTCCCGTGGTCATCGTCGTGGGCTCCGAGGGCAAGGGCCTCTCGCGCCTGGTGACCGAGACCTGCGACCAGGTCGTGTCGATCCCGATCTCCGCCGCAACCGAGTCGCTGAACGCCGGTATCGCGGCATCCGTGGCTCTGTACCAGGTGTCGACGCTTCGCGCCGCGCACTGATCCCGTCGAGGAAGGAACGCTCATGACCCGTATCGCCGTCATCGGAGGAACCGGCTACGCCGGTAGCCACATCGTCGCCGAGGCCGCCCGCCGCGGACACACCGCCGTCTCGATCGCCCGGTCGGTCCCGACCGATCGCGTGGAGGGCGTGACCTACCTCGAAGGCACGGTCCTCGACGTTCCCGGCCTGGTCGCCCAGCTCGAGGGCGTCGACGTGGTCGTGTCCGCCGTGGCTCCGCGCGGCGACATGGAGGGCAAGCTCCGCCCGGCCATCGCCCAGCTCGTCGCGGCTCTTCCCGACAATGTCCGGGTGGGTGTCGTCGGCGGCGCCGGTGGCTCGCTCGTTGCCGAGGGCGGCCCGCGCCTGATCGACACCGACGGCTTCGCCGAGGAGTACAAGCCCGAGGCCCGCGAGGCCATCGGCATCCTCGAAGACCTGCAGGCCGACGACACGGGTCGCGACTGGTTCTACATCCACCCCGCGGGCGGCTTCGGCTCGTGGGCTCCGGGCGAGCGGACGGGCGCGTACCGCGACGGCGGCGACGTCCTCGTCGTCGACGGCGACGGCAACTCCTTCATCGGCGGCGCCGACTTCGCGGTCGCGGTCCTCGACGAGATCGAGAACCCGAAGCACACGCGCGAGCGTTTCACCGTCGGTTACTGAAACCCGGCTCTTACGCGGAAGGCCGTGGCATCCCGGATCGTCTCCGGATGCCACGGCCTTCCGCGTCGAGGAGCGGCGGCGTCAGACCAGGTCGCGCCAGTCCACGACGTCGGTGTCGGTCGTCGGCACCTCGCCCGTCGCGGGAGCGTCGGCGTCGGACACCGTGGGCAGTGACATCGTGTCGGTCGGCGGGCCCATGACGGTGGCCTCGTCGCGGCGGTGGCGCAGGACGTCGTCGATGTACGACGACACGACCTCGGCGAGCGGCACGGACCGGCCGCGCGCCTGCGACATGTACCAGCGGTGCTCGAGAACCTGGTGGAAGACCTCGGCGGGCTCGAGCTTGGCGCGCAGATCGAAGGGGATCGCCATGACGATCGGCTCGAAGACACGCGTGAGCCACTCGTGGGCGACCATCTCTTCGTCCGACCCCAGTCGTGACACGCGGGCGCGGAACTCGTCGAGGTCGTTGAGCAGGCGCCGGGCCTGGTTCTCTTCGACGTCGAGTCCGGTCAGGCGGAGCAGTCGTCGCTGGTGATGACCGGCGTCGACGACCTTCGGCTGGATGGACACGCGGGTGCCGTCGGGCGTCGTGCTCATCGACATCTCGCCGATGTCGAAGCCGAGGGCGTTCAGACGGTGCACGCGCTCGGTGATGCGCCACGACTCGTCGACGGCGAACGACTCCTTGTCGGTCAGGGCGCCCCACAGCGAGTGGTACGACGAGACGAGACCGTCGGCGATGGCGACGGCATCCAGTCCGCCCTCCAGACGACCGCCCGCTTCGAGATCCATGATCTCGCCGGCGATGTTCGTTCGCGCGATGTCGAGGTCGTGCGCGCGCTGTCCCGGGCTCAAGCGGTTGCCGTGGAGCTCGCCGGTCTCGGCGTCGACGAGGTAGGCGGCGAACTCGCCGGCGTCGCGGCGGAAGAGGGTGTTCGACAGCGACACGTCACCCCAGTAGAACCCGACGTTGTGCAGACGCACCAGGAGGACGGCCAGGGCGTCGACGAGGCGCGTCGCCGTGTGGGGGCGCAGCACCTGCGTGAACAGGGCGCGGTAGGGGAGCGAGAAGCGCAGGTGCGCGGTGACGAGCGCCGCGGGAAGAGGACGACCCGAGGCGTCGGTGCGTCCCGCGATGACCGCGATCCGATCGACGCACGGGGCGTCGAGGCGGTCGAGGTTGCCGAGCATGTCGTACTCGCGGCGCGCCATCTCTTCGGTGGTCTCTTTGATCGCGACCACGCGTCCGGACAGGTTCGCGAAACGCACGAGGTGGCGGGAGATGCCCTTGGGGAGCGCGACGATGTGGTTGCTCGGCCAGTCGGCGAGACCAGTCGACCAGGGGAGCTGCAGGAGTCCCGGGTCGACGGCGCTGGCGGTGATGCGGAGGGATTCGGACACGGTGTCTCCGGGGAAAACAGGTGCGGCGCGTCGATCAGGCCGAGGCGATGGCCTTGTCGGTCAGGCGGTCGCCCGAGGTGGCGTCGAACACGTGCACGTGTCCGGGGACCGGAGCCAGGACGACGGTCTCGCCGGCGTTCGGGTGACGGCGGCCGTCGACACGGGCGACCAGGTCGGTGCGCTTGCCGTTGATGTCGGTGTGGCCGTAGAGGTAGCCGTCCGCGCCGAGCTCCTCGACGAGGTCGACGACGACCGACAGGCCGCGGCCGTCGGCCGGAGCGACCTGGATGTCTTCGGGGCGGACACCGATGGTGACCTCCGAGCCGTGCGCCTTGCCGATGACGTCGGCCTCGACGGGGACGACCAGGTCACCGAAGCGGACGCCGCCTTCGGCGAGGTCGACCGAGAACAGGTTCATCGCGGGCGAGCCGATGAAGCCGGCGACGAAGACGTTCTTCGGCTTCTCGTACAGGTCGCGCGGGGTGCCGACCTGCTGGAGCAGGCCGTCCTTGAGCACGGCGATGCGGTCGCCCATGGTGAGCGCCTCGGTCTGGTCGTGCGTGACGTAGACCGTGGTGACGCCGAGGCGGCGCTGCAGCGACGCGATCTGCGTACGCGTCTGGACACGGAGCTTGGCGTCGAGGTTCGACAGCGGCTCGTCCATGAGGAACACCTGGGGCTGACGGACGATCGCGCGGCCCATGGCGACACGCTGACGCTGACCACCCGAGAGGGCCTTCGGCTTGCGGGTCAGGTACTGCTCGAGGTCGAGGAGCTTGGCGGCCTCGAGGACGCGCGCGGCGCGCTCTTCCTTGCCGACGCCTGCGATCTTGAGCGCGAAGCCCATGTTCTCGGCGACCGTCATGTGGGGGTACAGCGCGTAGTTCTGGAAGACCATGGCGATGTCACGGTCCTTCGGGGGGACGTCGGTGACGTCGCGGTCGCCGATGAGGATGCGGCCCGAGTTGACCTCTTCGAGGCCGGCCAGCATGCGGAGCGACGTGGACTTACCGCAACCGGAGGGGCCGACAAGGACGAGGAACTCGCCGTCTCCCACCTCGAGGTTGAGCTTGTCGACGGCGGCACGGGTGCCACCGGGGTACAGACGGGTTGCGTTGTCAAATGTGACGGACGCCATGTTCTCTTCTCCTTCACCGGCAGGTACGTGCCGGACGATCCGTAGTGAATGGAATGAGCGGGGGCGACCCCGCGCGCTCGACGTTGGGCGCAGGGTCAGTATGCCATGCGTCTGGGCTTTTCTCAGCCAGCCTGGCTAGCATCGATGCTCGTTCGCCCCAACCCGAGCGATCCCCAGATTTGTTGCGGCACCGCCGTGCCCGAGAGGTTCCATGTCCAACGACCAGTCGCCGAATGTGCCCGCCGAACGCGATCGCCGTGAGGCGGTGCGTGAGAAGGCGCAGCAGGTCAAGGCGCGCCAGGCTCGCCTGCGCGTCCTTCGCCGCTCGCTGATCGGCGCGGGCGCTGCGGCCGTGGTCGCGGTGGGTGCGGTCGCGGTGACGTACGCGGTGTCGTCCAACGGCTCGCGTCCGCAGGCTCTTCCTGCCGCGGCCACGGACGACGGTTTCCTGGTCTCGAGCGCGACCGCCTGGGGCCCGACCCGCTCGCGCCCCAGGCGGTCGCGCTCGAGACCAGG
>NZ_LDRU01000083.1 GCF_001476285.1 Microbacterium testaceum
GAGGACTTCGCCGCGTCGCTGTCGAAGCCGCGCACCGCGATCATCATGGTCAAGGCCGGCCGCCCCACCGACTTCGTCATCGACGAGCTGGTCAAGGTGTTCGAGCCCGGCGACATCATCGTCGACGGCGGCAACGCCCTGTTCACCGACACGATCCGCCGCGAGAAGGCCGTCCGCGAGACGGGAATCAACTACGTCGGCATGGGTGTCTCGGGCGGTGAGGAGGGTGCCCTCCTCGGCCCCTCGCTCATGCCCGGCGGCTCGGACGAGTCGTGGCAGACGCTCGGCCCGATCCTCACCTCCATCGCCGCGGTCGCCGAGGGCGAGGCGTGCGTCACCCACGTGGGCCACGACGGCGCCGGCCACTTCGTGAAGATGGTGCACAACGGCATCGAGTACGCCGACATGCAGCTCATCGCCGAGGCCTACGACCTCATCCGCCGCGCGACCGGCAAGACCCCCGCCGAGATCGCCGACGTGTTCGCCGAGTGGAACCGCGGCGAACTGGAGTCGTACCTCATCGAGATCACCGCCGAGGTCCTGCGTCAGACGGATGCCGAGACAGGCAAGCCCCTCGTCGACGTCATCCTCGACCAGGCCGGCGCCAAGGGCACCGGCGCGTGGACCGTGCAGACGGCCCTCGACCTGGGCGTCCCCGTCTCGGGTATCGCGGAGGCCACGTTCGCGCGGTCGCTGTCGAGCCACCCCGAGCAGCGCGAGGTCTCGCGCGAGCTCCCCGGCCCCTCCGGCACCGACCTGCTCTCGGGCGAGGATGCCGACGCGTTCATCGAGCAGGTGCGCCTCGCGCTGTACGCCTCGAAGATCGTCGCCTACAGCCAGGGCTTCGACGAGATCCGAGCCGGCGCGGCCCAGTACGACTGGAACATCGACCTGGGCGCGGTGTCGAAGATCTGGCGCGGCGGCTGCATCATCCGCGCGCAGTTCCTCAACCGCATCGCCGAGGCGTACGACGCCGAGTCGACCCTTCCCGTGCTGCTGACAGCCCCGTACTTCGTCGAGGCTCTCGGTCGCGCCCAGGACGCCTGGCGCCACATCGTCGCCCTGTCCGCGGCGAGCGGCATCCCCGCTCCGGCGTTCAGCTCGTCGTTGGCGTACTACGACGGCCTGCGCGCCGAGCGTCTGCCCGCGGCGCTCATCCAGGGCCAGCGCGACTTCTTCGGTGCGCACACCTACCGTCGCGTCGACAAGGAGGGCACGTTCCATACCCTCTGGTCGGGCGACCGCACCGAGATCGAGGCAGAGGACACTCACTGACGATGCAGTCCACGAAGCGGCGGCGGGCTCTGCTCGTCGCCGCTTCGGCGTTGTACGCCTCGGGAGTCTGGTGGATGACGCTGCGCCCGACGATCTACGACGAGAACGTCGGCGGCATCCTGCACGCGATCCTCCGCGCCGCCCGCGGCTGGCCGCCGACCGCGTGGATCACCTTCAACGGGATCGAGTTCACCGCCAACGTGGTGATGTTCGTCCCCCTCGGTGTGCTCGTGCTGCTGTGGGGCGGACGGTGGTGGCACGGAATCGCGGCAGGATTGCTCATCAGCTCCGCGATCGAGACGACGCAGCTGCTGTTCCTCCCCACCCGCGTCGCCGACGTGCGTGACGTGATCGCGAACACCTCGGGAGCGACGATCGGCGTCGTCCTGATGGTCGTTGTCGGCTGGCGCGCAGCTCGCTCTCAGGATTCCCATAAGCCACGCCATAGAAAGCTCATAGATACGAGCGCACAATGAGTTCCATGACCGTGACCGCCACCGCTCCCGCCTTCACCCGCCCCGACGGGAGCGCCCTGCGCGTCCTCGTCGTCGACGACGAGCAGATGCTCACCGACCTCCTCTCGATGGCTCTGCGCATGGAGGGGTGGGACGTCCGCACCGCGGGCTCCGGCTTCGACGCCCTGCAGGCCGCGCGTGACTTCGCTCCGGATGCCATGGTGCTCGACATCATGATGCCCGACCTCGACGGCATGGCGGTCCTGCAGCGACTGCGTCACTCCGGCAACGACGTGCCGGTCCTCTTCCTGACCGCGAAGGACGCCGTCGCGGACCGCGTCGCCGGTCTCACCGCGGGTGGTGACGACTACGTCACGAAGCCCTTCAGCCTCGAGGAGGTCGTGGCGCGTCTGCGTGGCCTGATGCGCCGCGCCGGTACCGCTCTGACGCGCGACGCGGAGCCCATCCTGCGCGTGGGCGACCTGTCGCTCAACGAGGACAGCCACGAGGTCGTGCGCGCGGGTCAGGAGATCGAGCTGACGGCGACCGAGTTCGAGCTCCTGCGGTTCCTCATGCGGAACCAGCGCCGTGTCGTGTCGAAGGCGCAGATCCTCGACCGGGTGTGGAACTACGACTTCGGCGGCCGCTCGAGCGTCGTCGAGCTGTACATCTCGTACCTGCGCAAGAAGATCGACGCGGGTCACGAGCCGCTCATCCACACGGTCCGCGGCGTCGGCTACATGATCAAAGCGCCGCAGTGACGACTCCCCCGCGGCCGGAGCCACCGGTGTCTCCCCCGCCCGCCCGCTCTCGGCGGCTCGGTCGGCCGTGGAGCCTGCAGGCACGCCTGATGACGGCGGTCATCGGTATGGTCGCGTTCATCCTCATCATGATCGGGGTGTCCACCAGCGCGATCCTCAGCCAGGTGCTGCTGAACAACCTCGATGCCCAGGTGACCGACGTCGCCTCCGTCGCGCAGCCCCGGATCTCGTTGCAGAGCACGGCCGAGGACGTGCTCGACTCGGGTCCGTTCGACAACGGCACCCTCATGGTCATGAAGACCCGTCTCGGCGGGACGACCGGCGCTGTCGTCGACAACGGCAATTCCCGCGCGCTGACGGCGGACGAGCTCTCGCAGATCGTCGAGAGCCTGGCATCGTCGAACCCGAACGCGCGCACGGTGGACCTCCCCAACCTCGGCGAGTACCTGGTGCGCCCGTACGGCTCGCCCGACAGCAGCGAGGTCTTCCTCGTCGGGCTTCCCCTGTCGCAGGTCACCGGCACGATCGGCGCCATCCTCACGACGGTCGCCCTCGTCACGACCGGTGGACTGCTGCTCCTCGCCGCCGTCATCGCCCTCGTGATCCGCCTGGGACTCCGGCCCCTCAAGGCGGTGTCCGAGACGGCGACGCGCGTCGCCTCGATCCGCATGGACCAGGGCGACGTCTCGATCACCGAGCGCGTGCCCGCCGAGCAGGTCGACGATCACACCGAGATCGGGCAGGTCGGGGCGGCTCTCAACACCCTCCTCGACCGCGTCGACGCCTCGCTCTCGGCGCGTCAACGCAATGAAGAACTGATGCGCCGATTCGTCGCGGATGCCAGTCACGAGCTGCGCACGCCGTTGGCATCGATCCGCGGGTTCTCGGAGCTCTCGCTGCGCGCCATGCGCCAGGCCCACGACGACGAGTCGCGTCAGCGCACCGCGATGGCCGTCGAGACGACCGAGCAGTCGCTCGAGCGGATCCTCGCTCAGTCGATCCGCATGACGACGCTGGTCGAGGATCTCCTGCTGCTCGCGCGGCTCGATGAGGGCCAGGAACTCGTCTTCGGCACGGTCGACCTCACGCGTCTCGCGGTCGAGGCGGTCGGGGACGCGCGTCCGGCAGGACCCGATCACTCGTGGACCATCGACGTCGGAGACGAGCCCGTCGAGCTCGCCGGCGACGCCTCTCGCCTCCACCAGGTCGTGGCCAACCTGCTCGCCAATGCACGCACGCACACCCCCGCCGGGAGCGAGGTGGCCGTCTCGGTGAGCCGCGAGGGCGACGACGCCGTGCTGCGCGTGCACGACAACGGTCCCGGTGTCGACCCCGCGGTCGCGGCCCAGCTGTTCGAACGCTTCGCCCGCGCCGACCGCTCTCGCGATCGGAAGACCGGTGGCACGGGACTGGGGCTGTCGATCGCCCGGGCGATCGTCGAAGCGCACCGCGGCACGATCAGCGTGCAGAGCACGCCCGGAGACACGACATTCGAGGTTCGCCTTCCCGCAAAGCCCGCCGATCCGGGCCCGCCCGCCGACGCCTGACGGCGAGGCGGGGTTCACCTGAGGAAGACGACGGCGTAGACGCTCACCAGCGCGACGCCGAACACCGTAGCGAAGACGACGTGCATCCACCTCTGCCGGTTCAGCAGAGCGACGTACTCGCGGAGGAACGCACTCGGCACGAAGTACGCCGCCGTGCGAGCGCCCACCACGCGCGCTCCGGGCAACTCCCGACGCGCCAGGAGTCCCGCACGCAGGACGTGGTAGTCGCTCGTGACGACCAGCAGCGGCTTCGTCGCGCCGATCTCCTCGACGATCGCACGCGAGAAGGCGAGGTTCTCCCGCGTGTTCAGAGAGCGCGTCTCGGGATGGACGAGGTTTGCGGGAATGCCGTGCTCGCGCAGATAGTCCGCCATGGCCTCGGCCTCCGCACGCGGCTCATCGGGCCCCTGTCCGCCGGACGGGATGACGAAGGGCGCGACTCCCCCGGCCCGGCCCGCCCGCTGCCACGCGACGATCGCGCGATCGAGGCGGCCCCGGAGCAACGGCGGCACCCGCCCGTCGATCAGCCCGGAGCCCAGGACGACGATCGCGGTCGGGGTGCGCGGGACGGGCAGCGCGGCGTACAGCAGAGACGACACGAGGAACGCGACGAACGCGGCCGCCGCGTACCCCGCGACAAGGACCACCAGAGCCGCCACGAGGAAGCCACCCAGTCCTCCCCACGCCAGGAGCGCGAGCAGGACGAACGGGAAGGCCACGAGACCGATCCCGGCGATCAGCGACAACAGGTTCGCCAGACTCCGCCCCTCGAGTCGCAGCATGGTGATGCCGTTGGTGATGAGGAACACCGCGAGCACCGCCACGACCACGGGCACCGCCACGGCGACGAAGAGGATCGCCGCGCGCGCGGCATCCGGATCCGTCTGCACGAGCAGCTGCAGCACGCCCAGCGCGGCGAAGACGACCGCGGCGACGAGCAGGGTCCCCTCGCGCAGCTGGGCCCGCTGGCGGGCACGCGCCACCGCGAAGACGACGAGCAGCAGCGCGGCGAAAGCCAGGAGGAGCATGTCGCGACGCTATCGGGTCGAGCATGCCCCTCCCGGCCGCTTGCGGGGCGCGCCCCCGTCTGCGTCCGTCCGCGGGTCAGTACCCCGCGAAGGCGTCGGTCGTGAGCGATTTGGCCTTGGCGAGCGCCGGCGCGAGGTCCGAGATGAGCCGCGGCGGACCCGACACGTAGGCCACGCGCTGCGCGATGTCGGGAACCGTGCGCAGCAGGGCGTCGGCGTCGACCCGGTCGGGCCCCGCCCACGACCATCCCGCGGGGAGCTCCCGCGGTTCCTCACGCGAGAAGACGACGACCGGGACGCCGCTCGCCGCGATCTCGTCCTGGAAAGCGAGTTCGCTCGGGTCGGACACCACGTAGACGAGCACGGCGTCGCGCCGCTGCCCGGTGGCCTGGAGGTGCCGCAGCTGCGAGACGAACGGCGTCACGCCGATCCCCGCGGCGACCAGGAGCACGGGCGCGGTCGGTCGAGAGGGAAGGACGAAGTCCCCCCACACGCCCGTGACCGCGAGAGTCGAGCCCGGCTCGACGGCCGCGAGTGCCTTCTTGTACGAGGACTGCGAGCCGTCCTTGTAAGCGATGCGCACCTCGGGCAGGTCTTCCGGGGCGGACACGATCGAGAACTCCCGTCGCGTGCCGCGCGCGTCGGGCCGACGGTGCGGGACGTCGAGCTCGAGGTACTGACCCGGCGAGAACGCGAAGGGACGCGCCGCGTGGAAGGTCAGTTCGCGGACGGTCGGGGTCAGGTCGCGGCGGCGTTCGACGCGGAGACGCACCGCCGCGCGCAGGCAGAACGCGAACGCCACGAGGTTGCCGATCAGCAGAGCGCGCTCCTGTCCGAGCGTGATCGCCCCGACGGCGATCGGCCAGCCGGCCAGGACGCCCACGACGATCGCGACGGCGTACTGCTGCAGGCGGCGCGGCGGCAGGGTGAGCGGCTCCGACAGCATGAACGCACCGAGGAACAGGAACGGCGACGAGAACGCGACCTGCAGGAGCAGCCCCGGCACGTCGACCGGGAAGCCCGCCGTCTGGAACTGGATGCTGGTGCGCACGAACGCGACCGCCATCGCCACGAGCCAGAACGTCACCACGATGGGGAGCTTGTCGGTGCGCACGAGCAGCAGCACGCCGAGCACCAGCACGCCGATCGCCATCAGCGGGGTTCCGACCCACCAGGCCGAGCCACCGAGATCCGGTGCCCAGATGCTCACGATGGTCAGCACCGCCGCCCCCGTGGCTGCCGGGTTGAAGACGTGACGACCGCGCCAGACGAGGAGGTACTTCGATGCGGATGCCACGACCCCGGCGAGGGCGAAACCGGCCAGCGCGAGCGGCTCGAGGCTCGGCCGGAGGACGAACAGCAGGATCGCGGCGGTGATCAGCGAGGACTCGAGGCGGCGCGGCATCCGGAGTATGCCCTGCGCAACGAGGTCAGTCGCGCCGCACGCGACGGCGAGCACCACGGCGCTCGCGACGATCTCGAGCGGCTGGGGCCCGATCTGTCCGGCGAACGAGAGCACGAGGGCGTAGACGGCCAGCAGGCCGAGCGACGACAGGACGAGGCGGTACATCGACACCCGGCCGATGAGTCCGAGCACGCGGGTCGAGCCCGCGGTGAGCGTGGCGCTCATGGTGTTCCCTTCGGAAGCTGTGGCGAGGAGGTCACGAGAAGATCTCGCCGGTGAAACCGGGCGACCACTCCACGCGACCGTCGGTGTGCATGCGCACCCAGTGCGCGTTCCAGGATGCCGCGAGTTCGGGTCCCCCGTCGAAGAACAGCGCCGTGGCGAGGGCGTCGGCGCGCATGGCGGTGTCGGCTGCCGCCCAGGTCGCCGCGTAGGCCCGGACGGGAGCACCCGTGCGGGCGTCGAGGACGTGGTGAAGGTTGTCACCCCATGTCCGCCGGTTGATCGCTGACGCGCACAGGGCGCCGTCGGCGACGGTGATCACGCCGATCGCGAGGGTCGGGTCGTACGGGTGCTCGAGGGCGACGCGGATCGGCTCGCCGCGAACGGCGAGGTCTCCGGATGCGTCGACGACGATGTCACCGTCGACGTGCGCGCGCACCGCGTCGAGCACGAGGTCGACGAGACGGCCCTTGCCGAGCGCGCCCACGTCGATCGTGGCGGGCCGCGCGACGGCGAGCCGCCCGTCGCTCCACGAGAGGGTGTCGCGCCACGCCGGGGCCGGCTGCGGTTCTCCCCACGGGGCGAGCGTCAGCCGCGCGTCGTAACCCAGGCGCGCGAGCGCGTCGCCGATGAGCGGATTGACGGCGCCGGCCGTCGCGGTGTCGAGCTCGTCATACAGCGAGAGCATGGCATCCGCGTCGTCGGGGGCGGAGACGGATGCCGTGCGTCCTTCCGCGAGAGCGGAGACGAGCGAGTCGTCGCGGAACCGCGACCACTCCCGGTCGAAGCGCTCGATGACGGCCGACACCGCGTCGCGGGCGACCGGGGGCAGTGGCGCCGCCGTCTCGATCGCCCACGACGTGCCGATCGCGTCGAAGGTCCAGGTCGAACCCGTCGCGGTCGGGATGGTCATGACGGTTAGGCCTTGGCCTCGGTCTTGATGGTGTCGACCGCCTTGTTGAAGCCGCCGCTGGTGAGCGACGACCCGGCGACCTTGCTCACCGAGATGTCGTCGATCTTCTTGCCCACGACCTCGGCCTGGATGCCGCCGATGAACTCGCTCTGGTAGCGCTTGGACTCCGCGGCCTGCGGGTCGCCGGTCACCTCGACGGCGGTGATCGTGTCGTCGGCGATCGTGAGGGTGACGTCGACGGTCTCGACGCTCTCGGGCGTGGCGTACTGGCCCGTCGCCTCGTAGGTGCCGTCCTTATACGTGCTCGAGGTCGTCGAGCTGTCGGTCGTCGAGCTGTCGGTGGTCGCGCTCGCGGTCGGAGCCGCGGTCGCCGCGGGAGCCGATTCGGCGGGGGCAGCGGCGTCAGTGGTCGCGCCACCCGAGCAGCCGGCCAGGGTGACGATGCCGGCGACGCCCAGGAGGGCGGTGCCGATGCGGACGGGACGGGGTACGGCGGTGGTACGGATCATGAGGGTCCTCCTTCTGTCGTGCCTCGCGGCGCGTTCGTGCTCACCGTAGGAACACGACCTTGGCGGCGCCTCGGTTCAATACTTTGTGCAACCTATGAGAAACCCCGCGGCGGAGTGGGTGGAGAACCCCGTACCGTCGCGCGGAGATTTCGGACGACACGCCGGGTCACGGCATCCGGAATCGGCGTGTCGGTCCCGGACTCCGCCTGACGGTACAGCCCGCGAGGGAAAACGGACTCAGCCGCCTCCCGGAGGGAGACGGCTGAGCGACGGAGGAACGCTTACGCGTCGCCGCCGAACATGCTCGTGACCGAGCCGTCCTCGAAGACCTCGTGGATCGCGCGCGCGAGCAGCGGCGCGATCGGCAGCACCGTGAGACCGGGGAAGCGGCGCTCCGCGGGCAGCGGCACGGTGTCGGTGACGACCACCTCGTCGATCGCGGGATCCTGCAGGCGCTCGCTCGCGGGATCGCTGAAGATCGCGTGCGTGGCGGCGACGATGACCTTGCGCGCGCCGTTGGCCTTGAGGGCCTGTGCGGCCTTCTGGATCGTGCCGCCGGTGTCGATCATGTCGTCGACGAGGAGGCACGTGCGCCCCTTCACGTCGCCGACGATCTCGTGCACCGAGACCTGGTTGGCGACCTTCGGGTCGCGACGCTTGTGGATGATCGCCAGGGGCGCGCCGAGGCTGTCGGACCACGTGTCCGCCACGCGGACGCGGCCCATGTCGGGCGACACGACGGTGAGGGTCTCGCGATCCTCACCCGTGAGCCCCTGCTCGAAGTGCTCGAGCAGCACCGGCTTGGCGAAGAGGTGGTCGACGGGGCCGTCGAAGAAGCCCTGGATCTGCGCGGCGTGGAGGTCGACGCTCATGATGCGGTCGGCGCCGGCGGTCTTGAGCAGGTCGGCGACGAGACGGGCGCTGATGGGCTCGCGGCCGCGGCCCTTCTTGTCCTGCCGCGAGTACGGGTAGTACGGCGCGACGACGGTGATGCGCTTGGCCGACGCGCGCTTGAGGGCGTCGAGCATGATCAGCAGCTCCATGAGCCACTCGTTGACCGGCGGCCCGAACGACTGCACGACGAAGACGTCGCAGCCGCGGATCGACACCTCGAAGCGGGTGTAGATCTCACCCGACGCGAAGGTGCGGTGCTCGGTGGGGGCGAGCTCCGTGCCGAGGTGTTCGGCCACCTGCTTCGCCAACTCGGGGTGCGAGCGGCCCGAGGCGACGACGAGGCGCTTCTTGGTCTTGGCGACGAGCCCGGGGGCGATGCCGTTGTCGCGGTCGAGGTCTACACGATTCTTCTTACGAGCCATCGGCCGCTTCCTGTTCAGCCCGAGCTCGCGCGGCCACATCGGCCGCTGCGGTGCCCGGTCGGTTCTTCTCGACCCACCCCTCGATGTTGCGCTGGGGTGACACGCTGAGTGCCAAAGCGCCGGGCGGGACGTCCTTGCGGATGACCGCGCCGGCACCCGTCTTGGCGCCGTCTCCAATCGTAACCGGCGCGACGAACACGTTGTGCGAGCCGCTGTGCACCTCGTCGCCGATGACCGTGCGGTGCTTGGTGAGGTCGTCGTAGTTCGCGGTGATCGCGCCGGCACCGAGGTTGACGCCGCGACCGATGTCGGTGTCACCGATGTACGACAGGTGCGGCACCTTGCTGCCCTCGCCGATCGACGAGTTCTTCACCTCCACGAACGTGCCGACCTTGCCGTTCACGCCGACCCGGGCGTTCGCGCGCAGGTAGGCGAAGGGGCCGACGGTCGCTCCCGCCTCGACGACGGCGAGGGTGCCGTCGGTGCGGGTGATGGTGGCATCCTCGCCCACCTCGCAGTCGGTGAGCGTGGTGTCGGGGCCGATCGTCGCCCCCGATGCGATGACGGTGGCCCCGCGCACGTGCGTGTTGGGCAGGATCGTGACGTCCGGCGCCAGGGTCGCGGTCACGTCGATCCACGTGGTGGCGGGGTCGACGACCGTGACGCCCTCGAGCTGCCAACGCCGGACGGTGCGGGCGTTGAGCGTGCGCCCCGCCTCCGACAGCTGGACACGGTCGTTCACCCCGAGCGCCGCGGCGGCATCGGAGGTGACGGATGCCGCGACCCCGAGCTGAGCATCCCGGAGCAGCCCGACCACGTCGGTGAGGTACTTCTCGCCCTGGGCGTTGTCGGTCCCGACCAGCGCGAGCTGGGTACGCAGCGGCGACGCCTGGAAGACGTAGACGCCGACGTTGATCTCGGTGACCGCGGCTTCGTCGGCCGTCGCGTCCTTCTGCTCGACGATCCGGCGCACTCCGTCGGTCTCGTCGCGCAGGATGCGGCCGTAGCCGTAGGGCTCGTCGACGCGGGCGCTGAGGAGCGTGACGGCGGTGCCACCCGAGCGGTGGGTGGCGAGCAGCTCGGTGAGCGTGCCGGTCTCGAGCAGCGGCACGTCGGCGCTGAGCACGAGCACATCGCCGTCGAAGCCGTCGAGCACCCCGAGGGCCGCCTCGACCGCGCGGCCGGTGCCGGGAACCTCGTCCTGGTCGACCACCACGACGCCCGGGGCGAGCTCGGCGACGGTCGCGGCGACCTGCTCGCGTTCGTGGCGGACGACGACGACGATCCGTGCGGGGTCGAGGGATGCCGCCGTGTCGAGCACGTGCCCGACCAGCGGGCGCCCGCCGACGGGGTGCAGCACCTTCGGAAGGCGGGATCGCATGCGCGTACCCTGGCCCGCAGCGAGGACGACGACGGCGAGCTCGGTCGTTGAGGTCATGCTCCGCCGCCAGGATTCGAACCTAGACCTAACAGCTCCAAAGGCTGTCGTGCTGCCGTTACACCACGGCGGACCGTGCCCGCGGGCACCGGTCAAGTCTGCCAGACCTGCCAGCCGCGTGTCGGCGCGGCGCACGCTCTCGCCATAATGAGACCGTGAGCACGAACGGGGACAGCGACGAGGTCGACCGCATCGTCGACGCCTGGATGCGTCAGCGCCCCGACCTCGACTTCTCGCCTCTCGAGGTGCTCTCGCGCGTCGCGCGCCTCTCGCGTCACCTCGACATCGCGCGGAAGGAAGCCTTCCGCCGCAGCGACATCGAGTCGTGGGAGTGGGATGTCCTCTCGGCGCTGCGGCGCGCGGGCGAGCCGTACCAGCTCAGCCCGAAGCAGCTCCTGCAGCAGACGCTCGTCTCGAGCGGCACGATGACCAACCGCATCGACCGGCTCGTCGCCCGCCGGTTCGTGCGGCGCGAATCCGACCCCGGCGATGGACGGAGCATCCTCGTGACCCTGACCGACGACGGGCGTGTACGTGTCGATGCCGCGATCACCCGCTTGGTCGACGCCGAAGCGCTGCTTCTCGACGGCCTGTCGCGCAGCGATCGCGACCGGTTGGCCACCCTGCTGCGCAAGCTGAGCATGGGATTCGACGCGTGACCGATACCGCTGAGACCCGCACCGCGTGGGATGGGTTCAAAGCCTGGCTCGACGTGCGCTTCCGCTCCCCCGCCGCCATCTACGGCCTCATCGTCTACGCGTCGTTCATCACGATCGCCGACGACCACGCCGACTCACCCTGGGAACTGCTCGGGGCATCGGTCTTCCCCCTGCTGGTCTTCTACATCGCCCACGTCTTCGCTCACACGCTAACCGAGCACGGTACGCACGGCCTGCGCCACTCGACGCGCGAAGCGATGCGGCACGCCGCCGGAATGCTCTACGCGTCGCTGCCCGCCGCACTGTGCCTCGTATGGGGCGGGATCTCGAACGCCTCGGTCGACGACGCCTCCGACTGGACCGCCCTGGCCACGACGATCGTGCTCGCGGTCCTCGGCTACAACGCCTACCGCCGCCGCGGGTCCCGGCTCGTGGTTCGTCTCGTAGGAGCCCTGTCGACCGCCGTGCTCGGAGTGTTCATCATCGTCCTCGAGACGCTGGTGCACTGACGCGCGTCCTCCGCGTCGCGGGTCAGCCGATCGCCTCGGTGAGCTCGAACCACCGCATCTCGAGCTCGTCGCGCTCGGCCTCGAGACCCGAGATGCGCTGCATCTCTTTGCCGAGACCGACGTAGTCACCCTGATCGTGCTCGGCGAGCGCCGCCTTGGCCCGGTCGATCTGCTGCTGCAGCTTCTCGATCTTGCGCTCCGTGGCCGACGCCTCCTTCTGCGCGGCGCGAAGATCGGCACCCTGCAGACCCGTGGATGCCGTTGCCTCGGCCGCCGTCGAGCGCGAGGGCTCGGCATCCTGGAGCGCCCGGAGCCTCAGGTACTCGTCCACTCCACCGGGGAGGTGGCGCAGCTTGGCGTCGAGGATCGCGTACTGCTGGTCGGTGACCCGCTCGAGGAAATACCGGTCGTGCGAGACGACGATGAGGGTGCCCGACCACGAGTCGAGCAGGTCTTCCATGGCCGCGAGCATGTCGGTGTCGAGGTCGTTCGTCGGCTCGTCGAGGATCAGCACGTTGGGCTGGTCGAGGATGACGAGCAGCAGCTGCAGACGGCGCTTCTGTCCGCCCGAGAGATCCTTCACCGGCGTCGAGAGCTGGGCGCTCGAGAACCCGAGACGCTCCAGCAGCTGACCCGGCGTCAGCTCCTGGGTCTTCGATCCGGTGCCGAAGGCGTACGTGGTGCGGAGATTCGAGATGACCACGCGCACCGGGTCGTTCAGGTGCGGGTCGAGTTCGTCCAACCGCTGGGTCAGCGTGGCGACCTTGACGGTCTTGCCGCGCTTGACCCGCCCCGACGTGGGTTCGAGCGTCCCGGTCACGAGGTTCAGCAGCGTCGACTTCCCCGCACCGTTGACGCCCAGGATGCCGGTGCGCTCCCCCGGCGCGATGCGCCACTCGACGTCCTTCAGGACGGTCTTGTCGCCGTAGGACACCCCCGCGTCGAGCAGATCCACGACGTCCTTGCCCAGGCGTGCGACCGCGAGCGACTGCAGCGCGACCTTGTCGCGGATCTCGGGAACGTCGGCGATGAGCTCGTTCGCAGCGTCGATGCGGAACTTCGGCTTCGACGTGCGGGCCGGGGCGCCGCGGCGCAGCCACGCGAGCTCTTTGCGCGCGAGATTCTGACGACGCTGTTCGATGGATGCCGCCTGGCGGTCGCGCTCGACACGCTGCAGGATGTACGCCGCGTATCCGCCCTCGAAGGGCTCGACGATGCGGTCGTGCACCTCCCACGTCGTGTTGCAGATCTCGTCGAGGAACCACCTGTCGTGCGTCACGACGAGCAGGCCGCCCGCCGAGGGCGCCCAGCGCTTCTTGAGGTGCCCGGCGAGCCAGGTGATGGCCTCGACGTCGAGGTGGTTGGTCGGCTCGTCGAGGAACAGCACGTCCCAGTCGCCCGAGAGCAGCTTCGCCAGAGCGACGCGGCGGCGCTGACCGCCGGAGAGATCGCCCAGACGCGAGTCCCACGGCAGGTCGCCGAGGAGGCCGGCGATCACGTCGCGCGTGCGGGCGTCGCCCGCCCACTCGTGCTCGGGGCGGTCACCGACGACCGCGTGGCCGATCGTGTCGTCGTCGTCGAGCGTGTCCTGCTGGTCGAGCACGCCCACGGTCACTCCGCCGCGCACGGTGACACGCCCGCCGTCGGGCTCGCGGATGCCGGCGAGCATGCCGAGCAGGCTCGACTTGCCGTCGCCGTTACGACCGACGATGCCGATGCGATCGCCCTCGTTCACGCCGAGCGAGACGGAGTCGAAGACGACCTTGGTCGGGTATTCCAGGTGCAGGGCTTCGCCCCCGAGCAGATGTGCCATATCCGTCCCAGGCTACGCGGTGCCCGGCCTCGGGCGCGCGTGGTGCTCCCGGCATTCGGAAACGACGACGGGGCCGCCCGGCGAACCGGACGACCCCGTCGAAGGTGCGTGACTCAGAGGCCGTTGGCCGAGAGCCATTCCTTCGCGATGTCGGCGGACGACTTCTGGTCGACCGTCGACTCCACGTTCAGCTCGACGAGGCCCTCGGGCGTGAGCTTCGCGCTGACCTTGTTCAGCACGTCGGAGACCTCGGACGCGACGTTCGAGTTGACGACCGGCACGACGTTCGACGCCAGGAACAGACCCTTGGGGTCGGTCAGCGTGACGAGGTTGTCGGTCTTGATGCGCGGGTCGGCCGTGTAGACGTTCGCGACCTGGATCGTGCCGGCGACGAGGTCGTCGACCGTGGTCTCGCCCGTGGCCGAGAACTGGACGCTCACGCCGTAGGTCGACTGCAGACCGGTCGGGCCGTACGGGCGCTCGGCGAGCTCGGCGTTGCCGCCGAGGGTGAGGCCCGACGTGACCTTCGCGAGATCGGCGATCGAGGTGAGGCCGTTCGCGTCGGCGAAGGCCTTCGTGACCGTGTACGAGTCCTGGTCGGTGGCCGACGACTGGTCGAGCACCTCGAGGCCCTCGGGAAGGGCGGCGGGCAGCGCCTTGTACACGTCCTCGGACGTGCGGGCGGTGGTGTCCGCCTCGAAGAACTGCAGGAGGTTGCCGGTGTACTCGGGGAACACCGAGACCGTGCCGTCCTCGAGCAGCGGGATGTACGCGTCGCGCTGACCGATCTGGAACTGGCGCGTGACGGTCTTGCCGGCGTTCTCGAGGGCCTGCGCGTAGATCTCGGCGATGATCTCGTTCGAGTAGTACGCCTGCGAGCCGACGACGATGGTGTCGGACGACGCCGAAGCGTCACCGCCGCCGTTGCTGAGCGGGTCGCTCGACCCACCGCTGCAACCGGCGAAGGCGAGGGAAGCGACCGCGAGGCCGGCGACGAGGCCGAGCCCCTTCCGGGTTCGTGCTGTGAACATGGGTGCTCTCTTTTCTGGTGATTCGGGATTCGGGTGGGTCAGGAAGTCGCCGGGGGTGCGGCGGGCGCCCCCACGGCGAGGGCCTCGGCGCGACGACGGCGGGCGGAGCGCCGCTGCGGCTGCGCGGCACCGGCGACACGGATGCCGCGGGGCACGACGAGGTGCTGGAGGAGGGCGAAGAGCCCGTCGATGACGAGCGCGAGCACAGCGACGAGGATGGCGCCGCCGATGAGCATGTCGAAACGCCGCAGCGGGATCGCGGCGATGATGTACTGCCCGAGACCCCCGAGGCCGATGTAGGCGGCGATCGTGACCGTCGCCAGGACCTGCAGGGTCGCCGCGCGGATGCCGCCGACCAGCAGCGGCAAGCCCAGGGGGACCTCGATGCGCCAGAAGATCTGCATCTCGGTCATGCCCATCGACCGCCCCGCGTCGATCACGCGACGGTCGATCGCCTCGAGGCCCGTGTAGGCGCCGGCGAGGAGCGACGGGATCGCCAGGATGACGAACGAGATGACGGCCGCCTCGGGCTTGTGCAGCACCCCGAGGAGCAGGGTCAGCAGGATGAGCAGACCGAAGGACGGGATCGCTCGAGCGGCTCCGGAGATCGCGACGGCGGTCTCGCGCCCCTTGCCCGTGTGCCCGATGAACCACCCCAGGGGAATGGCGATGAGTCCCGCGATGACCACGGAGATGAACGTGTAGAGGAGCTGCACGCCCAGGGCCAGGCCGAGCGGGTCGAACGGGCTCTGATCGCCCGAGAAGATCCAGGCGAACGCCTCGCCGATGAGGTTCACGCCTTCACCAACGTCCGGTTGGAGATGCGCGACACGGTCCGGGTCCCGCGCGTCCACGGCATGAGGAGCCGCCCGGCGAAGACCAGGAGCAGGTCGATCACGAGGGCGAGGACGACGACCGCGATGACCCCCGCGAACACCTCGGGGATGATGCGGCGCTGCAGGCCGTTGGTGAACAGGTATCCGAGGTTCTGGATGCCGACGAGGATGCCGACCGTCGCCAGAGCGATCGTGCTGGCCGACGTGACGCGGAGGCCCGCGAGAACCACCGGCCCGGCCAGCGGGAACTCGACCGCCCAGAACCGCCGGAACGAGCCGTAGCCGATCGCCGTCGAGGCCTGGCGCACTCCGGCGTCCACCGAGTCGAGTCCGTCGGCGACCGCGCGCACGAGGATCGCCACGGCGTAGACCGCGAGCGCGACGATCAGGTTGTTCTCGCTGACGATGCTGTACCAGCCGGTGACGACCGGGACGAGGATCAGAAGGGCGAGCGAGGGGATCGTGTAGAGCAGGCCCGTGATCGTGATCACACTGCTCCGCACCAGGCGATACCGCCACGCGAACCACCCCAGGGGGATGCTGACGATGAAGCCCGCGATCAGCGCGATGAGACTCTGGCGCAGGTGCACCAGAGCCAGCTCCCCGATCAGCTCGAGATTGTTGCCTACCCAGTTCACGGGCGGGAATCCTCCACAAGAGCGCCCTGGGTCCGCCCCTCGGCGTCGACGACGACGGTCCCGCGTGGCGTCTGCTTGAGGTGCAGGGCACGCTTGCCTTTGACGGCGCCGATGAAGCTCGCCACGAAGTCGGATGCCGGGTTCTCGACGATCTCGCTGGGCGAGCCGACCTGCGCGATGTGCGCGCCCTTCTCGAGGATCACGACCTGATCGCCGAGCAGGAAGGCCTCGTCGATGTCGTGCGTGACGAAGACGATGGTCTTGCCGATCTCGCTCTGGAGGCGCAGGAGCTCCTGCTGCAGTTCGTCGCGCACGATCGGGTCGACGGCGCCGAACGGCTCGTCCATGAGGAGGATGTTCGGGTCGGCCGCGAGCCCGCGGGCGACGCCCACGCGCTGCTGCTGGCCGCCCGACAGTTGGCTGGGGTATCGGTCGGCCATCGCCGTGTCCAGGCCGACGGTCTTCATCAGCTCGAGCGCGCGGGCGCGAGCGGTCTTGCGGCTCTGCCCCTGCAGCACGGGCACGGTGGCGATGTTGTCGGCGACGGTGAAGTGCGGAAGCAGGCCCGAGTTCTGCATGACGTAGCCGATACTCCGGCGCAGGTGGACCGCGGGCTTGCCGCCGATGTCGTCGCCGTCGATCGAGATCGTGCCCGCGGAGGGCTCGACCATCCGGTTGATCATCCGGAGCAGAGTGGTCTTTCCGCAGCCGGACGATCCCACGAAGACGGTCGTCTTCCGCGAGGGGATGACGAGGCTGAAGTCGTCGACGGCGCGTGTGCCGTCGGGGAAGACCTTCGAGACGGTCGAAAACTCGATCATGCTGTGCCCGACCTCAGTCGGAGACCACGACCTTGCGGTCGAAGGCCACGTACCCGGCGAAGTCCGTGCCCACACGCTCCACCGCACCGGGGCGGAGGTCGGGGTACGACCAGGCGCCGTCGGCGAGCTCCGCTCCGTCGAGCGAGACGTTCCAGTACTGCACCTCGCCCTTCCACGGGCAGGTGTAGGGGGTGGGGCTCTCGTTCAGGGCGCCCTCGCGCACGGCGCGCGGCGGGAAGTACCAGTTGCCCTCGATCGACACCACGTCGTCGCGGTCGGCTTCAGCGATCACGACGCCGTCGAGCACTGCCTTCATGACGAACCCCTCTCGTGGCGTCCCGCGGGCACGGCGCCCAGCGGTGGACCAGCCACCTTCCGAGAGGCTAACCAAGTGGATGCTGCGCAAAACGAACATTGCCCCGTGTGACGGGCTGGTCTAGGGTGCGAGCCGCTCAGAGCACGCGGGCGCCGCCGACCGGTCCGTGGACGTGGAGGGCAACGAGTCCGGCGGCGCTCAACGTGACCTGCAGATCGATCGCCGACTCCTCGTCGGCCGCGAGGAAAGCGAGGGTCGGCCCCGACCCGGACACGAGGCCGGCGAGGGCTCCGGAGCTCTCGCCGCGCTCGAGCACGCGCGCGAGGTCGGGGCGGAGATGGAGGGCGGGCGCCTGCAGGTCGTTGCGCAGCGAAGCGGCCAGCATCTCGGCGTCGCCCTGGCGCAGCGCGTGCAGGACCTCGGGCGCCACCGCCGGTACCCGGGGTGCCGGTCCGATGTCGACGGCATGGCGCTCGCGATGAGCGTCGAGCTCGCCGTAGACGACGGGGGTCGACATGCCGATCTCGTTCGGCACCAGGACCCAGTCGAAACGGCCACGGGCCAGGGCGGGGCTGAGCTCGTCGCCGCGCCCGGTTCCGACCGCCGTCCCGCCGAGCAGGGCGAACGGTACGTCGGCTCCGAGCTGGGCCGCGAGGCGCACCAGCTCCGAGGTCGGCATCCCGAGCCCCCACAGAGCGTCGCACGCGACGAGCGCCGCCGCCGCGTCTGCGGAGCCGCCCCCCATTCCGCCGGCCACGGGCACGGCCTTGACGATCGAGAGGTGCACCCCACGGTCGATGCCCGCGGTCTCGGCCAGCAGACGCGCCGCCCGCACCGCCAGATTGCGGTCGTCGGTGGGCACCCCGTCGATGTCGACGGGACCCCGCGCGGACACCTCGAGCGTGATGTCGTCGGCCGCGGTGGCGGTCATCTCCTCGTAGAGCGAGACGGCCTGGTACGCCGTGGCCACATCGTGATAGCCGTCGTCCTTGACGTCGCCGACCTCGAGGAAGACGTTGATCTTGCCCGGTGCGCGAACGCGGACCGATTCAGCGGAGCTCATGATGACGACGACGCCCGCCAGAGGTCGACATCGGCGGCCTCGGACAGCGCGTCGATGCGCTCCAGCTCCTCGGTGTCGAACGCCGGTCCGTCGAGCGCGGCGAGGTTCTCGTCGAGCTGCTGCGTCCGCGAGGCGCCGATGAGGGCGGATGCCACGGTCTCATCGCGCAGCACCCACTGAAGCGCCATCTGCGCCAGGGTCTGCCCGCGCTCCTTCGCGATGACGTCCAGGCTGCGCAGCGCCGAGAGAGCGGCATCCGTCAGCATGCGGTCGGGCAGGGAAGAACGCTTCTGGGAACGGTCGGCCTGGCCGTCGCCGAGGTACTTGTCGGTGAGGAGTCCCTGCGCCAGGGGCGTGAAGGCGATCGCCCCCATGCCCTCCTGCCGGAGCGTGGAGGTGAGCCCGTCCTCGACCCAGCGATTGAGGATCGAGTACGACGGCTGGTGGATCACCAGCGGCGTGCCGAGCGATCGGGCCACGGCGGCGGCCTCGGCGGTGCGCTCGGCGCTGTACGACGAGATGCCGACGTAGAGCGCCTTGCCCTGCCGGACGAGCGTGTCGAGGGCGCCGATCGTCTCTTCGATGGGGGTGACCGGGTCGACGCGGTGCGAGTAGAAGATGTCGACGTAGTCGACGCTCATGCGCGTCAGCGACTGCTCGGCGCTGGCCAGGAGGTACTTGCGCGATCCCCAGTTGCCGTAGGGCCCGGGCCACATGTCGTAGCCCGCCTTCGACGAGATGATGAGCTCGTCGCGATACCTGCCGAAGTCTTCGCGCATCATGCGGCCGAAGTTCGTCTCGGCCGAGCCGTAGGGTGGGCCGTAGTTGTTCGCGAGATCGAAGTGCGTGATCCCGCGATCGAACGCGTGGCGGAGCACCTCGCGCTGGCGGTCGAACGGGACGTTGTCGCCGAAGTTCCACCACAATCCGAGCGAGATCGGGGGGAGGAAGAGGCCGCTCCGACCGACTTGGCGGTATGCGACACTGGAATATCGCGCTTCCCGCGCGCTGTAAGGCCGGTGAAGGTCGGGTACGTCCGGGCCGAATCGAGCGGGATCAGTCACTCTTCGACAGTAGCGCGCCCATCCCCCTGCTTCGGCCCCGATGCCGAAACGCTCCCGTAACGCCGAGTATCTACGGTGTACGGATCCACCATCGACCCCGAGGAGGCCGCATATGCGCTCGATCGTTCCCCTTCCGATCGATACGGATCCCTGGCGGGCACTCCTCTCCCGGTCCGACATCCGGATGCTGGACGGCATCCTGCACGTCATCGACGACGCGTCCACCCCCTCGGATGCCGAGCGCGACGACCTGCTGACCGTCGCCGAGGCCGTCGAAGCCGCCGGCGTCTCGGTGATGCTCGTTCGCGACGCCAACCGGCGGCCGAAGCTCGTCGTCGACACGGTCGACGCGGATGCCGCTCTCGCCGCTCTGCGCGACCCCGAGCTGGGCCCGATCTACCTCAAGGCGCGCGGCGAGGACCCGGTCCCCTCTCACAGCGTCGCCCCCTCCCCCGGTTCGATCGAGGCCTACGCCGTCTTCCGTCCGCGCACCTCGACCGAGGGCTCGTACCGTTACGGCGCGGCCCTCGCTCCGCGGCTGGAGTTCTGGCGGTTCGGCGAGAAGACCATCGAGGCCCCGCGCCCCAGTGCCCTCACCCGTCGCCGGTTCGCCCGCGCCGACCTCGACCTCGTCGAGGTCGAGCGCTACGGCCGCCGGTGGCAGACCGTTGCGGGCATGTTCGACCCGCACCCGAAAGAGTTCGTCGGCGACATCGACATGGTGTTCTCGTGGGTCGACGGTTCGTCGAGCGAGTTCCAGCGGCAGCGCGCCGCGCGCATGCAGGGCTACGTCGTGGGCGACGGCGACGACAACGCCGCCCGCTATCGCCAGGTCGACGAACTGCGGTACGCGTTGCGCAGCGTGCACATGTACGCGCCCTGGGTGCGCCGCATCTTCATCGCGACCGACTCCCCGACCCCGGAGTGGCTCGCGGACCACCCCAAGGTCACGATCGTGCGCAGCGAGGAGTTCTTCGCGGACCCCTCCGTGCTTCCGACGCACAACTCGCACGCCGTCGAGGCGCAGCTGCACCGCATCCCCGGTCTCGCGGAGCACTTCCTCTACAGCAACGACGACATGTTCTTCGGTCGCCCCGTGACCCCGGAACTGTTCTTCAGCGGGGGTGGCGTGAGCCGCTTCGTCGAGAGCGGCATCCGGATCGGAAGCGGTGCCCCGCAGATCGACCGCTCGGGCCACGACAACGGTCTGCGCGTGAACCGCGCCCTCCTGAAGGAGCGCTTCGGCCGAGTGATCACGCTCGACCTCGAGCACTGCGCGACGCCGCTGCGGCGCTCCGTGGCGTTCGAGCTCGAGCAGGAGTTCGCCGAGGACTACGCCCGGACGGCCGCGAGTCGTTTCCGTTCGGCCACCGACATCTCGGTCACGAACAGCCTCTACCACTACTACGCGCTGGCCACGGGCCGGGCGGTCGTCACGACCGAGCCGCGCACGCGCTACGTCCAGACGACGCAGCTCGATTCCCTGCGCACGATGGAGCGACTCGTCTCGCGCCGCGACACCGACATGTTCTGCCTCAACGACGGAAGCGTGCCCGAGATCCCCGAGGAGGTGCGGGTGCCCGCGCTCCGCGCGTGCCTCGAGCGTTACTTCCCGATCGCGGCGCCGTGGGAGAAGACGAGCGTCAGCGCAGAACCGGCAACGGCGTCGTCGGCGGCGACACCCGCCCACTGAGTCCGCGGTTCGCCGGGACCTCGATGCCCGCCGCGCGCAGGCGTTCCTGCGACTCGGCGGCATCGACGTACTGCAGCTCCTCGGCACCGCCGAGCGGCACCACCGAGTGGACGATCGTCTCGTCGTAGATGTGCACGAGGTTGAAGCCCTGCGCACCGTCCTGCGGGCGCGTGCCGCCCACGGGGACCATGAGGTCCTGCGTGTAGCAGGTGGCGGAGGCGACCGAGACCGGGATGCCCGCGAACGTCGCGAAGGTCGAGTAGTGCAGGTGCCCGGCCAGGATCGCTCGGACATCGGTTCCCCGCAGCACGGCCGCGAGGCTGCGCTGGTCGCGCAGTTCGACCGACGCGGCCAGATCGAGCACACTCGGCACGGGCGGGTGGTGGAGAGCGAGGATCGTGCCCAGCGGCGCGGGCGTCGCGAGGACGTCGGCGAGCCACTCGAGCTGGGCGGGCGTCACCTCGCCGTGGTGGAAGCCCGGGACCGACGTGTCGAGCGTGATGATGCGCAGCCCGTCGAACTCGTCGACGCGATCGACGGGAGCGGTCGGCGCCGCGTCGTCGTCGGGGAGCAGGTGAGAGCGGAAGGTGGCGCGATCGTCGTGGTTTCCCATGACCCAGACCACGCGCGTGTCGAGACGCTCCGCGAGCGGTTCGACGAGCGTGCGGACGCGGTCGTAGGCGTCGCCCTCGCCGAAGTCGGCCAGGTCTCCGGTGAACACCAGGGCATCGGGACGGACCCCGGATGCCTCGATCGCGGCGACCGCCCGGGCGAGGTACGCCTCGGAGTCGACCCGGTCGTACAGCGGCGCTCCGCCGGCGCGCAGGTGGGTGTCGCTCAGGTGCAGCAGCACCCTCTCGGCTCGGGGGTACTCGGCGTAACGCATCTCGTTCCTCTCGGGTCGTCGGGTACGACCTCGTGACCGGCGTGATGCTCCCGGCTTGCCCTGGAATGTTACAGGCATGTTTCAGGAACGCGCGATGAACACGGTGAGAATTTCGCCCGGTTTCGTTGCGCCCGGGGCGCGGCGCGGCTGCCTTGGTCAGGATGCAGGAGCGATCGCTTCGCGCGACGCCCAGTCGCCTCAGGAGGCTTCACGCGCCCCATCGATCATGCAGATGAACCAGCACCGCGGGACGGCGGGACGGCGGCACCGCGGGACGGCGGCGAAGGCTTGGGGGCGTCCAGGCGCCGCGGGTGTGTCAGAGGGCGGCGATACGCGCGTAGTCGTCGACCGTGAGCTGCTCGCCGCGGAGAGTGGGGTCGACGTCGGCCCGCTCGAGCTGGAGCGAGGCCTCGGCCGCGGTTCCACCGAGAACGCCGGACAGCGCCTGGCGGAGCATCTTGCGCCGCTGCTGGAACGCGGCATCCACGATCTGGAACGTGCGTCGCCGGTGCTCCTCGGTGCCGCGGGGTTCGGCATCCCGCTCGAAAGCGACCAGCACGCTGTCGACGTTCGGGACGGGCCAGAACACCTGACGCGAGACCGTGCCCGCCAGCCGCCACGCGCCGTACCAGGCGGCCTTGACGCTCGGGGCGCCGTAGACCTTGGAGCCGGGAGGGGCGGCGAGGCGCTCCCCCACCTCGGCCTGGACCATGACGACACCGCTGCGCAGGTACGGGAACGTCTCGAGGAAGTGCAGCAGCACGGGCACCGAGACGTTGTACGGCAGGTTCGCCACCAGCACGCTCGGCTCGCCCGGGAGGTCGTCGACGCGGAGAGCATCGGCATCGATCACCGTGAGACGGTCGGCGGGGACGTCATGGGCCGCGGCCGTGACGGGCAGCCGCTCCGCGAGCCGGTGGTCGATCTCGACCGCGACCACCGAGGCGCCCGTCTCAAGGATCGCGAGTGTGAGCGAACCGAGACCCGGCCCGATCTCGACGACACGGTCGGATGCCGAGACCCCGGCGACCTGGACGATCTTGCGCACCGTGTTCGCGTCGACCACGAAGTTCTGCCCGAGCTTCTTGGTCGGGGTGACGTCGAGCTCGGTGGCGAGTCGGCGGATCTCGGCGGCACCGAGGAGGGAAACGGGCATTGTTCCACTGTAGTCAGCCTCCCGCCACCCGCCGGGTGACAGGAGTACGTTGAGCGGGTGAGTCAGACGCAGTCGATACCCGCCAACGCTTTCACCATGCGGAGCCCCTTCGGTCGAAGAGCCATCGTGCTCTCGGTCGCCGCCGCGGTGGGCGGGTTCCTCTTCGGCTTCGACTCCTCCGTCATCAACGGCGCGGTCCAGTCGATCGAGACCGAGTACACGAAGGTGCCGACCCTCACCGGCTTCGTCGTCGCGATCGCCCTCATCGGGTGCGCGATCGGCGCGATCGCCGCCGGTGCCCTGTCGGACCGCTTCGGTCGCCTCAAGGTCATGATGGTCGGCGCCGTGCTCTTCCTGGCGTCGTCGATCGGATCGGCACTGACGTTCAGCGTCCTGGACCTCACGATCTGGCGCGTCATCGGCGGTCTCGGCATCGGCATCGCCTCGGTGGTCGCACCCGCCTACATCGCCGAGGTCGCGCCCCGGCAGATCCGCGGCAGCCTCGCATCGCTGCAGCAGCTCGCGATCACCCTCGGCATCTTCGCCGCCCTGCTCAGCAACGCCCTCCTCGTGGGTGCCGCGGGCGGCACGGCCGACAACCAGCTCTGGTGGGGGCTCGAGGCCTGGCGGTGGATGTTCCTCGTCGGCGTCGTCCCCGCCGCCGTCTACGGTCTTCTGGCGTTCACGATGCCCGAGTCTCCGCGCTTCCTCCTCGCACGCGGCCGCGCCGACGAGGCCCGCGCGATCTTCGCGCGCCTGGTGCCGCCGGCCGACCTCGACAAGACCATCAACGAACTGACCAGCGCGATCGAGACCGACCGCAAGAACAAGGGCGCATCGATCGCCGGCAAGGCGCTGGGCCTTCAGCCGATCGTCTGGATCGGCATCATCCTGTCGGTGTTCCAGCAGTTCGTCGGCATCAACGTGATCTTCTACTACTCCACGAGCCTCTGGCGGGCGGTGGGCTTCGACGAGGGTGACTCGCTGCTCATCGGCGTGATCACCTCGGTCACGAACGTGCTCGTGACCCTCATCGCCATCTGGCTGGTGGACCGGGTCGGTCGCAAGCCCCTGCTGCTCGTCGGCTCGGCCCTGATGACGCTGTCGCTCGGTGCGATGGCGCTGGCGTTCTCGTTCGCCACCGGCTCGGGCCAGGACGTCTCGCTCCCGGGCATCTGGGCGCCGGTCGCCCTCGTCGCGGCGAACCTGTTCGTCGTCGGCTTCGGCGCCTCGTGGGGCCCGCTGGTGTGGGTGCTCCTCGGCGAGATCTTCCCCAGCCGCATCCGCGGAAAGGCGCTCGGCGTCGCCGCCGGTGCGCAGTGGCTCGCCAACTTCCTCGTGTCGTGGACCTTCCCGCAGCTGGCCGACTGGTCACTCGCGATCACCTACGGCGGGTACGCGTTCTTCGCCGCCCTGTCGTTCGTCTTCGTCCTGTGGAAGATCCCCGAGACCAAGGGCATGGAACTCGAGCAGACCGAGACCCTTTTCGTCCGCAAACCGAAGAAAACCGCCTGAGAGGACCGGAACATGACCAACAACTCGAAGTCGCACGAAGAGATCCGCGAAGAGCGCGAGGCAGCCCAGAAGGAGAAGGATCGCCTGGAGCGCGCCGAAGAAGCCCGTCTCGACGACGAGAAGCGCTGATCTCGACCCGAATGACGAAGGCCGGCTCCCCGCGGGGTGCCGGCCTTCGCGGTGCCGGGGTCAGAACGGTCCGTACACCTCGAGGGTGTTCGCGGCGACCTGGGCACCGAGCTCGTCGGCATCCATCCCCCGCTCGGCCGCGAGGAAGCGGAGCGTGACCGGGATGAGGTACGGCGCGTTCGGGCGGCCACGGTAGGGCGCGGGCGTCAGGAACGGCGCGTCGGTCTCGACGAGGATGCGCTCGAGCGGCGTCACCGCGAGAGCATCGCGCAGGTTCTGCGCGTTCTTGAAGGTCACGTTGCCGGCGAACGAGAGGTAGTAGCCGCGGTCGGCGGCGATCCGCGCCATCTCGGCATCACCGGAGAAGCAGTGGAACACGGTCTTCTCGGGTGCGCCGACGCGCTCGAGGGTCTCGAGCACGGCGTCGTGGGCGTCGCGATCGTGGATCTGCATGGCGATCCCGTGCTTCTTCGCGAGCGCGATGTGCGCCTCGAACGAGCGGATCTGAGCCGGGATGCCATCGGCGTCGGTTCGGAAGAAGTCGAGGCCCGTCTCACCGATCGCCCGCACCCGGGGAGCGGCGGCGAGCTCGTCGATGACCGCGATCGCGGAATCCAGCTCACCCGCGCGCTCGTAGACGGGAGCCTCGTTCGGGTGGATCGCCACGGCGGCCAGCACCCGAGGGTGCGTGTCGGCCGCCCATGCCGACCAGCGCGACGAGTCGACGTCGCCGCCGGCCTGGACGACGCCGTGCACTCCCACGGCCAGGGCACGCTCGAGCTGCTCGTCGAGCGACAGTCCTGTCTCGCCGTCCTCGATCTCGAGGTGCGTGTGGTTGTCGTAGACGGGCACGCCGAGCGGCTCGGGCGCGGGCGGGTAGCTCACGTCGCGACGGCCGTCCGTCGAACGCTCCCGCACGTACTGGCTCGGGTCGCCGCCCTCAATGGTGCCGCGGGGCCGCTCGACGGGGGTGCTCATGCCTGCTCGACGCGCGGGAACAGCGGCGAGAGCCCGTTCACCGACGATCCGGGACGCAGCACGCCCCACTGACCGGCATCGCGCAGCGGCTGCTCGTGCAGACGGCCGATGCTCTCGGCGGCACCCAGCGCGATCCACAGCTTCTCGGTCGCGATCGGCATGACCGGCGACAGCAGCACGGCGAGCGCGCGGAGTCCCTCGGCGGCCGTGTACAGCACCGTGCCGAGGCGCTCGCGCTTCTCGGGGTCCTTCGCCAGAGCCCATGGCTCGTTGTCGGTGATGTACCCGTTGAGCGCGTCGACGATCGTCCAGATCGCGGCGATCGCCTCGTCGATACGGAACTTCTCGATGGCCGCGTCCGCGTTCGTCGCGGCATCCGCCACCGTCTGCTGGATCGCGCGATCGATCTCGGTGAGCGCGCCCGAGGGCGGCACGATCCCCTCGAAGTACCGCTCGATCATCGCGATCGTGCGGGATGCCAAGTTGCCGAAGCCGTTGGCGAGTTCGGCCTGGTAACGGGCCGAGAGGTCTTCCCACGAGAACGACCCGTCCTGACCGAACGCGATCGCGGAGAGGAAGTAGAACCGGTAGGCGTCGGAGCCGAAGACGTCGGTGATCTCCGTCGGGGCGATGCCGGTGAGCTTGGACTTCGACATCTTCTCGCCGCCGACGAGCAGCCAGCCGTGCGCGAAGACGCCGCGGGGCACCTCGAGGCCTGCTGCCATCAGCATCGCGGGCCAGATGACGGCGTGGAAGCGCAGGATGTCTTTGCCGACCACGTGGAAGGCGGGCCAGCGGCGCGCGAACTCCTCGGGGTCGGTGCCGTAGCCGATCGCCGTGGCGTAGTTCAGCAGAGCGTCGACCCACACGTAGATGACGTGGGAGTCGTCCCACGGCACCTGGATGCCCCAGTCGAAGGTCGACCGCGAGATCGACAGGTCTTTCAGGCCGTTCTTCACGAACGATACGACCTCGTTGCGCGCCGACTCCGGGCGCACGAAGTCGGGCACCGTCTTGTAGAGCTCGAGCAGGGGCTCCTGGAACTCGCTGAGCTTGAAGAAGTAGTTCTTCTCCTGCAGCAGTTCGAGCGGCTTCGAGTGGATCGCGCAGACCTTGAGTCCCTCGAAGGGGCCCTCGCCGTCGACGATCTCGGCCTCGGTCTTGAACTCCTCGCACCCGACGCAGTACAGCGCCTCGAACTCGCCGGCGTAGATGTACCCCCGGTCGTAGAGCGCCTGCACGAACTTGGCCACGCGCTCCTCGTGGCGCGGCTGGCTCGTGCGGATGAAGTCGTCGTTGGCGACGTCGAGCGTCTTCAGCAGGGGGAACCACGACTCGCCCACGAGCTTGTCGACCCACTCCTGCGGGGTGTGGTTGTTCGCGGCCGCGGCACGCATCATCTTCTGGCCGTGCTCGTCGGTGCCGGTCAGCATCCAGGTGTCGTCACCGGCCTGGCGGTGCCAGCGCGCGAGCGTGTCCACAGCCACGGTCGTATAGCCGTGGCCGATGTGGGGGACGTCGCTCGGGTAATAGATCGGCGTCGTGATGTAGAAGGATCGGCCGGAAGTCACCCCAGGATTCTACGGGGGCGCGCTCGACCCCGGCGGTCGCGTGACGACGGGCCGCTCACGCGGAGTCGCGCGGGACGAGAGTGGTCGCGAGGACGACCGGGGCGGCGGGCCGTCCGGCGATGGCATCCAGCAGCAGGGTCACCATGCGCTCGCTGAGCTGCTCCCAGGGCTGGCGCATCGTGGTGAGCGCGGGCTCGTGCGTGGCCGCCAGGCCGGAGTCGTCGAAACCTGCCACAGCGACGTCCTCGGGCACGCGACGTCCGGCACGCCGGAGCGTCTGCACCGCGCCCGCCGCCATCGAGTCGGACGCGGCGAAGACGGCGTCGATGTCAGGGGCCTTCTCGAGCAGGCGTGCCATCGCGGCGGCCCCGGAGTCCGACGAGTAGTCGCCCCTCTCGACGAGGGCCGGGTCGAAGTCGGAGCCCATCTCGTCGCGGAAGCCGACCAACCGGAAGCGGCCGCCGGGGGTGTCGTCGGGTCCGGCGATCATGGCGATGCGGCGGTGCCCGCGGGAGCGCAGGTAGGCGGTCATCTCCCGCGCCGAACCGCTCTCATCGACCGAGACGCTCAGCACCTCGGCGCGATGGCCGAGAGGGACGCCGCACGAGACGGTCGGGATTCCGGCCTCGAGCAACGAGTCCAGGAGCGGATCGGCCTCGTGCGACGAGATGAGCAGCACTCCGTCGACGTGGCCCGCGCGGACGTAGTGCTCGACGGTGGCGCGCTCGGCCGGTGTACCGGCGATGAGGAGGACGAGGGTCATCCCCCGCTCCGACAGCGCCGCGGCGGCGCCGCGCAGGAGGAGCGCGAAGGTGGGGTCGTCGAACAGCAGGTGCTGCGGCTCGGTCATGAGGAAGGCGAGCGATCCGGACCGACCCGTCGCAAGGCTTCGCGCCGCGTGGTTGGCGGTGTACCCGGTGCGCTCGATCGCCTCTTCGACGGCGATGCGGGCATCCGGCGACACCCAGTGGCCGCCGTTGATGACGCGTGACACGGTGCCGCGAGAGACCCCGGCGGCGGCCGCGACATCGCGAATCGTCGGCTTACGACGAGCCGTCGGGGTCGGTTCCATGCCGGAATGCTATCTGTCCACGCGTGCGTCTCCGGTCGTGCCACGCGGGCCGACTGGGACCGGTCACAGTTCGATAACGAAGGAGGGGACGAGGTTGCATTGCGCGGCCGAGGCAACGGAGGCTGTGACCGGTCCCAGTCAGGGCCGCACGAAGATCCGATGGAGTGTCATGACCCGCGTTACCCCCTGGCCCGCTCTCGACGGCATCGCGTACGGCGGTGACTTCAACCCCGAGCAGTGGCCCCGCGAGGTCTGGGACGAGGACGTGCGCCTCATGCGCGAAGCCGGCGTCAATCTCGTGAGCGTCGGGATCTTCTCGTGGGCCCTCATCGAGCGCAGCGAGGGCGTCTTCGACTTCGCCTGGCTCGACGACCTCCTCGACCTGTTGAACGACAACGGCATCCACGTCGATCTCGGCACGCCCACCGCGTCGCCGCCCGCCTGGTTCTTCCACGCCCACCCAGAGGCACGCGTGGTGACCCGCGACGGCCGCACGATGGGCTTCGGCTCGCGGGGCATGGCATCCCCCTCCTCCCCCGCCTACCGCGCGGCGATCGCCCGTATCGCCGGCGCACTCGCCGCGCGCTACGCCGCGCACCCCGCTGTGGTCATGTGGCACGTGCACAACGAGTACGGCGTGCCCGTCGGCGAGGACTACTCCCCCGCCTCGGTCGCCGCCTTCCGCGACTGGCTGCGCGAACGGTACGGCTCGCTCGACGGCCTCAACGCGGCGTGGGGCACCGCTTTCTGGGGCCAGCACTACGGCGACTGGGAGCACGTGGGCGCCCCCGCCGACGCTCCGAGCGTCGTCAACCCCGCGCAGCGCCTCGACTTCGCCCGATTCACCGACCACCAGCTGCGCGCCTGCTTCCGCGTCGAACGGGATGCCATCCGCGAGCAGGCCGCGCAACCCGTCACGACCAACTTCATGGCGAATCAGAGCTGGACCACCGACCTGTGGGCATGGGGCAGAGAGGTCGACATCGTCTCCGACGACCACTACCTGTGGGCCGCCGACCCCGAAGGGCACGTGGGGCTCGCGATCGCCGCCGACCTCTCGCGCTCGGTCGGCGGGGGCGCCCCGTGGATCCTCATGGAGCACTCCACCTCGGCCGTGAACTGGCAGCCGCGCAACGTCGCCAAACGCCCGGGTGAGATGGCCCGCAACTCACTCACGCATCTCGCCCGCGGTGCCGACGCGATCCTCTTCTTCCAGTGGCGAGCCTCGCGCTCCGGCGCCGAGAAGTTCCACTCGGCGATGCTCCCCCACGCGGGCACCGCCTCCCGCGTCTGGCGCGAAGTCGTCGATCTCGGCGACGTGCTCGGCCGTCTGGGCGAGGTGCGCGGGGCGCGCGTGCAGGCCGAGGCCGCGGTGCTGTGGGACTTCGAGTCGTTCTGGGCGCAGGACCTCGAGTGGCGTCCCTCGGTCGACGTCACCCACCAGGCGCAGGTGCGCGCGTACTACGAGCAGCTCTGGCGCGACGGGATCACCGTCGACTTCGCGCTGCCCGGACACGACCTGTCGGGCTACCGCCTGGTCGTCGTCCCGGCTCAGTACCTGCTGTCGACCGCGGATGCCGACAACCTCGCCGCCTACGTACGCGGCGGCGGCACGCTGGTGGTGTCCTTCTTCTCGGGCATCGTCGACGAGAACGACGCCGTGCATCCCGGCGGCTACCTCGCTCCCCTTGCCGAGGTGCTCGGTGTGCGTGTGGAGGAGTTCCTGCCGTTGCGCGAAGGCGAGACGACGACGCTCGAACGAGCCGACGGCGCTGCCCTCACGGCTCGCGCGTGGGCGGAGGACCTCCTCGTCGACGGTGCCGAGATCATGGCCCGCTACATCGACGGTCCGGCCGCCGGGCGCGCCGCCCTCACCCGCCACGCGTACGGCGCGGGAACCGGCTGGTACGTGTCGACGAGCCTGGATGCCGACAGCCTCGCCCAGGTCATGGCTGCCGCCTATGCCGACGCCGGGGTCTCGGCATCCCTCCTCCCGGCCGGATGCGAGGTGGTCGTCCGACGCTCCGACGACCACGACTTCACCTTCGTCGTCAATCATCGCGACGACGCCGTCGACCTCTTCCTCGACGGCACCGAGCTCCTCACGGGCGCCTCCACCGGCGGTGCGCTGACGGTTCCCGCGGGCGGCGTCGCCGTCGTCCGCACCGCACGTGAGGAGGTCTGACGGGCCGGCACCCGACCCCGCACGACACCCGGCCGCACCGATGCGTCCGGGTGATGAGGGCCGCGAGGACAGCGACCCCGCACGACCCGACCGCGACGATCGCGGTCGCCCGACCCGACCGCAATGGCTGCGGTCGCACAGAAAGGGACCTCCCATGCGCATGACAGCACCCCGGCGCGCGATCCTCGGCTCAGCGGCGATCCTCGCCGTCTCGGCCCTCGCCCTGACCGGCTGCTCCGGCGGCGGCTCCGGCGACGACACCGCCCAGGGCGGCGACGGGCCCGAGATCGTCGTCTGGACCGACGCCGAGCGCGAGCAGGCCATCGGCGACGCTGCGAAGGCCTTCGAGGAGGAGACGGGCGCGACCGTGCGTCTCGTGCAGAAGAACTTCGAGGACCTGCGCAACGACTTCATCGCCCAGGTGCCCACCGGCGAAGGGCCCGACATCACCGTGGGCGCGCACGACTGGCTCGGTGCCCTCGTCGCCGCCGGCGTCGTCGACACGATCGACCTCGGCGAGACCGCCTCGAAGTTCGAGCCCGTCGCTCTCGAGGCCATGACCTACGACGGGCAGCTCTACGCCCTGCCGTATTCGCTCGAGACGGTCGCCCTGGTCCAGAACACCGCCCTGGTGGGGACGGAGGCACCCGCAACGTGGGACGACATGATCCAGCGAGGTCTGGCATCCGGGGCGGAGCGCCCGTTCGTCATCAACACCGCCGGCGAGACCGGCGACGGGTACACGATGTACGGACTCCAGACCTCGTTCGGCGCCCCCGTGTTCGTTCAGGATGCCAGCGGCTCGTACACGTCCGAGGTGGGCATGGGAGGGGCGCCGGGTGAGAGATTCGCCCAGTGGCTGTCGACCAACGGACAGACCGGGTATCTCTCGACCACGATCGACTACGACATCAACAACGAGCTGTTCGCGAGCGGTAAGGCTCCGTACACCGTTCAAGGACCCTGGGCGATCAGCTCGTTCGAGGGCATCGATGTCGCGGTGAACCCGATCCCCAGCGCGGGCGGCGAGACCGCGGCCCCCTTCGTGGGCGTACAGGGCTTCTACCTGAGCGCCCAGAGCAAGAACTCCCTGCTCGCGACCGAGTTCCTCGTGAACTACCTCGGCACCGAGGACGCGCAGCGCGCGCTCTACGAGGCCGACCCGCGCATCCCCGCATACACCTCGCTCGGTCAGGAGGTGGCATCCGACCCGATCATCGCCGGCTTCCTCTCGTCGGCGCAGAACGGCGTCCCGATGCCCTCGATCCCCGAGATGGGTTCGGTGTGGGACCTCTGGAACGCCGCTGAGGCCCAGATCATCTCCGGCGCCGAGCCCGTCTCGACGTGGAACCAGATGATCACCGACCTGCAGAGCACGCTGGCCGGCTGACGACTCCGCGGGCGGGCGCGATCACGCACGCCCGCCCGCGGTACCACCCCGACGAATCCGGAGCACCCATGTCGGTCACCCCTCCCG
>NZ_LDRU01000084.1 GCF_001476285.1 Microbacterium testaceum
ACCCTCGCCCCGCCGAGCGCGACGCCCGCACACAGCCGCCCCGGGTAGTCTGGTCCGGTGGCTTCCGCTCCCCACGAGAACCCCTATTCCGCTGCCGGCGTCGACACTGCCGCCGGAGACCTCGCCGTCGAACTGATGAAGTCGGCCGTGCGCCGCACGCACGGGCCCGAAGTGCTCGGTGGCGTGGGCGGTTTCGCCGGCCTCTTCGACGCCTCGGCCCTCCGCGACTACGCCAAGCCCCTGCTCGCGACGAGCACCGACGGCGTCGGGACGAAGGTCGCGATCGCGCAGGCGATCGACAAGCACGACACCATCGGCGAAGACCTCGTCGGCATGGTCGTCGACGACATCGTCGTGGTGGGCGCGCGTCCGCTCTTCATGACCGACTACATCGCGTGCGGCAAGGTCGTGCCGCAGCGCATCGCCGACATCGTCGCGGGTATCGCGCGCGGGTGCGCGGCCACGGGCACCGCGCTCGTCGGCGGCGAGACCGCGGAGCACCCCGGCCTGCTCGGCATCGACGACTACGACGTCGCGGGAGCGGCGACCGGCGTGGTCGAGGCCGACCGCGTGCTGGGCGCGGATCGCGTGCGCAACGGAGACGTCGTGCTCGCGCTCGCCTCGAGCGGTCTGCACTCCAACGGCTACTCGCTCGTCCGCCACATCATCACCGGCGCGGGCATCGCGTACGGCTCGGCTTCCGCCGACCTCGGCGGCACGTGGGGCGAGGCGCTCCTCGAGCCCACGCGCCTGTACACCTCACCGCTGCTGCGTCTTCTCGACGACGCGGCGGTCGGTTCCGGCATCCACTCGCTCAGCCACGTCACGGGCGGCGGCATCGCGGCGAACCTCGCGCGCGTGCTGCCCCAGAACACGTGGGTCGACCTCGACCGGTCGACGTGGAGCCCCTCGCCGGTGTTCCGCGTGCTCGCTGACATCGGCGGCCTCGAGCTGACCGCGACCGAGGGCACCTGGAACCTCGGCATCGGCTTCCTCGCCGTCGTCTCGCCGGAGGTCGCGGATGTCGCGATCGCGGCGCTCACGGCCGACGGCATCGCCACGTGGCAGGTCGGTGTCGTCCGCGACGACCAGCGCCCCGACGGCGAGTACGAACAGGGCGCGAAGGGCGTCGACGGGGGCGCCGTGCGCCTGGTCGGCTCGTACGCGGATGCCGGTCACCCGGCGAACGGAGCGAAGTAACACCACATGTGCGGCATCGTCGGCATGGCCGGGCAGGGCCCGGTCAACCAGGAGATCTACGACGCGCTCCTCCTCCTCCAGCACCGGGGACAGGACTCCACGGGCATGGCCACGGCCGAGTCCAGCGGCGTCTTCCACATCCACAAGGCCCGCGGGCAGGTGCGCGAGGCGTTCCGCACCCGCGACATGCGCGCCCTCCTCGGCGACATCGGGCTGGGCCACGTGCGCTACGCGACGAAGGGCACCGCCTCCAACGAGGAAGAGGCGCAGCCCTTCTACGTCAACGCGCCGTACGGCATCGTGCTCGTCCACAACGGCAACCTGACGAACACCCGCGAACTCACGCGCGAGCTGTTCAGCAAGGACCGTCGTCACCTGAACACCAGCAGCGACACCGAGCTGCTCGTGAACATCCTCGGCTCGGAGCTGCAGTCCGAGATCACCGGACCCGACCTCGACCCCGCTCAGGTCTTCCGCGCGGTCGGTCGCGTGCACGAGCGCGTCGAGGGGTCCTACGCCTCGATCGCCCTCATCGCCGGATACGGTCTGCTCGCCTTCCGCGACCCGTTCGGCATCCGCCCGCTCATCCTCGGCAAGCGTCCCGCGCCCGAGGTGCCCGGCGGCGAGACCCGCGACGAGTACATCGTGGCATCCGAGTCGCTCGTGCTCGAGAACGCCGGCTTCGAAGTCGTCCGCGACGTCGAACCCGGCGAGGCCGTCTTCATCAGCCTCGACGGCACGCTGCACGCCCAGCAGTGCGCCGAGAAGACGATGCTCGCGCCGTGCTCGTTCGAGTACGTCTACCTCGCGCGTCCCGACTCGGTCATGAACGGCGTCTCGGTGTACGAGACGCGCCTGCGCATGGGCGAGCGCCTCGCCGACACCGTCGCGAAGTACACCCCCGCCGGATCCATCGACGTGGTCATGCCGATCCCCGATTCGGCGCGACCGGCGGCGATGCAGGTGGCCCGCAAGCTCGGTATCGAGTACCGCGAGGGCTTCTACAAGAACCGCTACGTCGGCCGGACGTTCATCATGCCCGGGCAGGCGGTGCGCAAGAAGAGCGTGCGCCAGAAGCTCAACGCCATGTCCACCGAGTTCCAGGGCAAGAACGTGCTGCTGGTCGACGACTCGATCGTGCGCGGCACGACGAGCCGCGAGATCATCCAGATGGCTCGGGATGCCGGAGCCAAGAGCGTCACGTTCGCCTCGGCCGCTCCTCCCGTGCGCTTCCCGCACGTGTACGGCATCAACATGCCATCCCGCCACGAGCTCGTCGCGCACGGCCGGACGATCCCGGAGATCGCCGAGGAGCTGGGCTGCGACTACCTCGTCTACCAGGAGGTCGACGACCTGAAGGCGGCGATCATGGAGGGCACCGATCTGGTCGACCTCGACATGAGCTGCTTCGACGGTCGTTACGTCACCGGCACCGTGTCGGAGGAGTACCTGGCCTGGGTCGAGGGTAGCCAGGAGTCTTGACTCCGCGCCGCGCGGGGATCGTCGCGCTCGCCGCGGCAGCAATCGTCCTGCTCGCGCTGACTCTGCGCATCGCCGTCGCGTCGCTGTCGCCGCTTTTGATCGTCATCGAGCGCGACTTCCCCCTCCCGGCCGCCGTCGTCGGCCTCATCGGCATGGCTCCGCCGGTCGCCTTCGCGATCTCGGGCTTCGTGACGCCCGCGATCGAGCGACGCGTGGGTCTCGAACGCCTGGTGCTCCTCGCCGCGGTCGTCGCGGCGGCCATGCTCGGGATGCGCGCGATCGCCGTCGATGCGATGACCCTGCTCGCCGCGACCGCCGGGATCTTCGCGGCGGTCGGCGTCGCCAATGTGCTGCTGCCCGCGGTGGTGAAGAAATACTTCCCCACCCGCATCGGCCTCATGACGACGATCTACACGACCACCATGGCGGTCGCCACCTTCATGCCGCCGCTCGTGGCGGTCCCGCTGGCCGAGAGCATCGGGTGGCGCGGCTCGTTCGCGCTCTGGGCGGCGGTCGCCGTCGCCGCGGTGGTGCCGTGGGTCGCGATGAGCCTGCGTGCCCGGGCGGCCCGGGCGGACGTGATCGAGCAGCCGAAGACTCTGGTGCTGTCACGTGTGGTCCGCGTGCCGCAGACGTGGGCGCTGGCGGCGACGTTCGCCGTGAACTCCTCCGTCGCCTACGGTCTCTTCGCGTGGCTGCCACCGCTGGTGATGGGCGTGGCCGGGGTGGATGCCACCGAGGCCGGCGGGCTGCTCGCCCTGTTCTCGTTCATGGGTCTGCCGGTGTCGCTCGTGGTCCCGCTGCTGGTGGTGCGCGCGCGGAGCGTCGCCCCGTTCTACGTCGTCGCCGTAGTGGGCGGGCTCGCCGGTGTCGCGGGGCTGCTCTTCGCGCCCGCGGCCGCGACGACGCTGTGGGTGGTGCTCATCGGCATCCCGCCCCTGCTGTTCCCGATGGCGCTCGTGCTCTTCGGTCTGCGGACGCGGTCGCACGACACCGCGGTCGCGCTGAGCGGGTTCGTGCAGAGCGTCGGCTACGGGATCGCCGCGCTCATGCCGCTCGCCATCGGCGTCACCCACGAGCTGACCGGCGGATGGACGGCCGGTTTGATCGTGCTCGGTGTCGTCATCGCGTGCGTGATCCCCGCGGGAATCGTCGTCTCACGCGGAGAGACGATCGAAGAAGCCTGGGAGCGCCGTCACGGCACCGCCTGGTGACAGCCGCGGACGCAGCCTGTGCAGGGCGCTGAGGCCCTACGCCTTCTCGTCTTCGTACTCGTCGGAGTACTCGTCCGCCCACTTGTCGACGTACGCGTCTTCACCCGGTTCGGGTGCGCCCAGTTCGCGCTCGAGCGCTGCGTAGTTCACCGAGTAGGTGTCGTACTTCAGCTCACGGGCGATCTTGGTGTGCTTCGCCTTCTGACGGCCACGCCCCATGCGAGACCCCCTCACGATCGACATCGCAGGCCGTGCTCAGGGCCATGCGTATTGCGGTTCCGGACCGAGCCGGTAAGAGTAACACCCAGGATATCACGGTGCCCCTCGACCCCGACCGTCGGCGGTCCGCGCGGGGGTTCACCGGCGACGAGGGGAGAACGGAATGAGCGACCACGAGCCGTCGGCGGTGGCATCCGGAGCCGTCATCGCGGGAGTCGTGCCGGGGCAATCGCCCCGCGTCGTGCACGAAGCCGCGCGGTACGCCGCACTGGCGGGCGTCGAACTGATCGTGGCGCACGTCGACACCACGCGGTTCGTCGCCTTCGAGGATCCGGACGGGTACGTGAACTCGGCGACCCTCGACGTCGCGGGCGAGGTGGCGCGGGCTGCGCTGGCCGAGGTCGAGAAGGATGCGGCGCTCGCCCTCGCGGGAAATCCCGTGACGTGGTCGGTGCGGCAGCTGATCGGCGATCCCGCGCTGTCGCTGATCCAGCTCGCCGACGAGGTGGGTGCGTCGTTGCTCGTCGTCGGTACCCGCAAGCGCGGACTGGGCGAGTCGCTCCGCGAGTTCCTGACGGGTTCGGTCGCCGCCCGGCTCTCTCACCGGCAGCACCGTCCGGTGCTGGTCGTTCCGCTGGGAGAGCCGGTCGGCGCCCACGAGGATCTGCCCTGGGAGTGAGGCGTCAGCCCTGCATCGCGCGCGCGACCGACTCGGACGCGTGACGCAGCGCCGCTTCGATCTCGTCGACTCCGGATGCCGTGAGCTCGCCGCCGCGGGCCACGTGCGACCGCAACTCCGAACGGACGCGTCCGCGGAACTCGGTGATCGCGGCATCCGCGCGGTGCAGCTGCTCGCGCGTCCGGGAGCGCGCGTCGTCGACGGGGGTCGTCTCAGCCTGCTCGCGTTCCTCACGGGACGCGGCGGCGAGATCGGCGCGGAGGCTGCGCATGGCATCCCGGACGCTCCCACGCACCTCGTCGGCGATGAGGCGCACGCTGTCGGCCAGGTCCGCCTGGATGCCCTCGAGGTCGCCCGTGCGGGCCGCGACCTCGGCGCGTCCGGCATCCGTGATCTCGTAGACGGTCTTGCGTCCGTCGACGGTCTTCGTGACGAGGCCCTCGTCCTCGAGCTTCGCAAGGCGCGGGTAGATCGTTCCGGCCGAGGGGGAGTAGGTGCCTCCCGTGCGGTCGGACAGGGCCTGCATGAGGTCGTATCCGTGGCGCGGGGCCTCGTCGAGGAGGCTCAGGATGTACAGGCGCAGACCGCCGTGCGAGAAGACCGGGCTCATCACCACTCCTCCTCTCCGGCGAGTTCCTCGGGGCGGAGTCCCGAGATGCCGCGGCGCAGCACCGTGATCTCTCCCGAGACCGTGTTGGCGCGCACGTCGACGAACGACCCGGCGAGGGTGCCGGTCGAACCCGTGTAGTTGGTGGGGCCCGAGCCCGAGCGGACGTGTCCGTCGATCTGCACGCGCCCGCTCACCGAGCGGGAGACGTAGTTGGCGGGAAGGCCGCGGTCGAGGCGGATGGTGGCCGCGCCGTTGACGGAGTTGAGCGCGATCGACTGCACGGGGCCGGTGGAGTCCACGAGCATCGCTCCCGAGACCGTATCGATCGACGCCTTCGTCACGGCGCCGGTGACGGTGACGTCGCCGGAGACGCTGTTGGCGCTGAGTGCCCCCTCGAGCTCACGCACCTGCACGTCGCCCGAGACCGCGTTCGCGCTCACGTCGCCGACCAGGCCGTCGACGATGATGTCGCCGGACACGGTGTTGAGCCGGGCATCGGTGCGCAGACCCGAGACGAGGGCGCTCGCGCTCACGACGCCGAGGGTGAGGGCGACCGAGCGCGGCACGGCCACGCTCACTTCGGCCTTGGGGCCGCCGGCGCCGAAGTTGCGGAACACCTCGAGGAAGTTGTCCCAGCGCAGCTGCGGGTGGTCGATCTCGAGGCGGCCGTCGGTCATCTCGATGCGAAGGTCTTTGACCGTGACGCCGTGCACCTCGATCCGCGCGCCGGGCTCGTCGTGGGCGATCACGTCGATCTGGCCGCCGACGAGGCCGATCTTCAGCTCGCGCACGTCTTCGAGGTCGATGACGCGCGTCTCGCCGGGGTGGACGATCCATTTCTCCATGGCGGGCTCCTCTCTCGCGATATATCGCGTTCGAGAACAGTATCGAGATATATCGCGTTTTCGTCAAGCGCCGGGTGTGATCGGCGCGCGTCGTGCCCGGGGCGGGGTGAGGGAAGGAGATGTGACGACGGGAGGAGGCTCGGCCCCGGACCGTCCTCCGCCGGTCCCTCGTCCTCCGCTCGTCCCCGCCGATCGCTTCGCTCCGACCCCCGGAACGACGGATGCCACGCGCTCGATGAGCACGTGGCATCCGGGGCGGGAGAACCGCCGGAGGGGAGGTGACGCGCACCCGAAACGCGTCGACCTCTCAGGGGGTCAAACGGGCTTGCGTCCGCTGATCAGGCGGAACAACAGCACGATGAGGGCGATGAGGCCGACGATGATCGCGACCCACAGGAGGAAGCTCGCGGCCTGGCTCATCCCGCTCACGATGGCGATGACGATCGCGGCCACGATGATGATAATGAGGAAGATGTTCATGGGGGGCTCCTTGCTGTTCACCGCGTCACGACGCGGCACCCTGGCGAGTGGTTCTTCAACCGTGTCACTCGGTCAGCGGATCGGGAGGGGGTTGACGCGCCTGGGAAAACGCTGTTAGCCGGGCTCGCGCGGGGGAAGGGGAGGGCGCGGGCGATCGCGGGCGCGGTGTCAACCCCGAGGAGGTCCGCCTCGCGGTGGTCGTAGCGTCGGTGGTCCGACGGAAGGAGACGATCATGCCCCAGGGGCGAGGATCCAACAGTCTGAAAGACCCGGAACTCTACGAGGAACTGCGCAAGCAGGGCGACTCGAAAGAGAAGGCTGCGCGCATCTCGAACGCGGCCGCGGCCCAGGGTCGCGGCAAGGTCGGCGAGAAGGGCGGACACGCCGAGAACTACGAGGACCGGACGGTCGACGAGCTGAAGAAGCGCGCGAAAGAGCTCGGCATCACGGGCTACTCGGGCAAGAAGAAGGCGGAGCTGATCGACATGCTCCGCAACCACTGACCCGATGCCGCGGCTCATCCGCGTCCGGCCCTACGAGGACCCCGGGTTCCGCCGCGTGCGCTCGGGGTCGGGCTATCGCTTCGTGGACCATACGGGTGCCCCGGTGCCTGAGCGCGAAGCCGAACGCGCGCGGAGCCTCGTCATCCCGCCGGCCTGGCGGGAGGTGTGGATCGCGACACAGCCCAACGCGCACATCCAGGCCGTGGGAACCGACGAGGCCGGGAGGCGCCAGTACACCTATCACGCCGACTGGTCGAAGCGGCAGGACAAGGGCAAGTTCGCCCGTGCGCTGCAGCTCGCCGAGGCGCTGCCGCGAGCCCGGGCCCGGGTGACGCAATCGCTGCGCCGGAGCGACATCGACCGGGAGCGGGTGCTGGCGGTGTCGTTCCGCTTCCTCGACCTCGTCGCTCCGCGCGTGGGGAACGCGCGGTACTTCGTCACGAACGGCAGCCGCGGCCTGACCACTCTCCAACGCAGGGATGCCACGGTCGAGGGCGACCTCATCCGGCTCTCGTTCCCCGCGAAGAGCGGCAAGCGCGCCGACCTTCGCGTTCACGATGCGGAACTGGCATCCCTCGTCGAAGAACTCGCGCTCGGCCGCTCGCGCGCCGCTCTCCTCAGCTACAAGCGGGGGCGGCGGCGCGTGCCGCTCACCCCCGGCGATGTCAACGCCTATGTCCGCTCCCTCACCGGCGGACCGTTCAGCGCGAAGGACTTCCGCACGCTGCGCGGCACGATCCTCGCGGCGGAGTCGCTCGCGAAAGTCGGGGCCACGGGTGGCAAGAACGAACGCAAGAAGGCCGAGGTCGCTGCGGTTCGTGCGACCGCCGAGGCGCTCGGCAACACGCCCGCGGTGGCGCGGTCGAGCTACATCGACCCCCGCGTCTTCTCGCTGTACCGCAAGGGGCGCACGATGGAGCTCGGCGGGTCCAAGGATGCCGCGATCAGGCGGTTGATCCTCGGGGAGTGACCGCGTCGACGGTGATCGCGTCGACGATGTCGGGGAGCGCCGGGACGGGCACCACCACGACGTCCTGGATCTTCCAGTCGAGGGCGACGCATCCCTGCCGGGCACTGTCGACGTCGGCGAGCGCGACCTTCCGGCGACGGGGGACGACGAACGCCTCGATGTGGAACACGTGCCCCTCGTCTCGCACGCGGCTACCGGCCTCCCGTACCCACGGGAGCCCCGCGAGGTATTGGTCCACCCGGTCCACGAGAGGGTGCGGGTGGGCGTCGTCGAAGGTCGTCGCGCGCGCGTCCATCAGGTCGACGACGGCGGCGCGCAGGTTGCTGATGCCGTCGTGGACGATGCTCCCGGCGATGAAGATCGCCGCCGCGGCATCCATCCACCACAGGCCCACGCCGATCCCCAGGACACCCACGATGGTGCCGACGGAGGTCATCCAGTCGGCCTTGTTCATGTCGGCGTCGGCGTAGAGCACCTTGTCGTGCAGCTCGCGAGCGAGCCCGAGCTTCATCCGGCCGACGATGACCGGCGGGATGCCCGTGACCGCCATCACCGCGACCATCAACCAGCCGAGCCAGATCGTGACACCGAAAAGGTTCACGGTGCCGATCGTGGGGTGCTCTGCGGTGAGCAGGCCGATGCCGGAGTCGACGATGAGGAAGAGGCCCATCGCGGTCAGGGCGACAGCGGCGACGAGGTGGCCGATCGCGACCGAGCGATGGAAGCCGTAGGGGTGACGGACGGTGGGTCGGCGCCGCGCCAGACGCACGGCGATGAGGAACGCGATCGGGGGGATGAACGAGAGCAGGTCCTCGGTCCAGGCCGCCTTCATCGCCTGCGAGTTGCCGAGGACGAGGAAGACGAGGGTGGCGGTCACCGCCAGGAACGCGAGCGTGATCCACTCGAGGTGGATCGCGCGGCGCAGGACCCGGGCCTGCCGCTCGGGGAGCTCGGTATGGCCGAAGCGCGCGATCATCCCCCGACCCCCTCGGTGGCGGCTTCGTCGGTCAAGAAGGTCTCGAGCCGCGAGACGAAGGCGTTCTCGCCGAGCGGGACGAGCATGACGAGCTTCGCGGCCGACCCGTCGTCGAGGGTGACCTCACCGTAGGGACGCGTCATCCCGGCCCGCTCCGTCCACGGGGTCTCGTCGGTCACGCCGCCGGCGACGACGTCGAGATCGCCGTTCTCGAGGCCGCGGACGAGCGCCTCCTCGGAGCCGACGGTCCAGTCGACCTCGGCATCCATCGAGGCGGCGAAGTCGGTGAGGGCGTCGACCTCGCTCCCGCTCGGCAGGTCGCCGTCGATGCGCACGAAGTCGCCGTTGGGGGAGATGCCGGCGTGCAGGACTCCCCCCTCGACGCGGTCGAGGGTGCCCTGCGGGTCGGTAGGGATCCGGATGCCGCAGCCCGCGAGCAAGAGGACGCTCAGCGCCGCGGCGACGACGGCCGCGGGTCTCGATCTGGGCATGACTCCGCCTTCCGTTGAGTGGACGCCCGGATTCTGCTCCGTCCGGGGCCGGCGCGTCGCGGGGGTTGCGCGCGCCCCGTCTCCCGCCCTCGCGCCCTGCCCCCGTGCCGCGCTCCCTCGCCGCGTTCCCGGGCGTTGAGTGTCCAAGACACGCCGCAATGCGATGACCGGTTACGGCGTGTTTTGGACACTCGACGGGGCTTCGGGCGGGCGCGCGCTCCGGCGCCGGTGCGGGAGAGCGGCGTAGGGTGGCGCGGTGAGCATGTGGCGCGATGTCGTCCTCGTCGCGGTGGGCGGCGCGATCGGCACCGCCGCGCGCGCCGGGCTCACCCTCGCCCTGGGGGACGACCTCGGGCCCGCTCTCGTTCCCCTCATCAACGTGGTCGGGGCGTTCGCGATCGGCGTCGTGTTCGGTTTCCGAGCCCGGATGCCGGAGTCCTCGCGCGCGCAGCGAGCGCAACTGTTCCTCGGCACCGGGGTCCTCGGCGGCTTCACGACCTACAGCGCGCTCGCCGTCGAGTCCGCCGACCTCGCCCAGCTGTGGTGGGGCGCCGCGACCGTGCTCGTGGGGACCGCGGCGGCATGGGCCGGCGTGGTTCTCGGGCGCGGGCGTCTTCGGTCGCGCTGAGCGGCGCGGCGCACTCGTCTGCGGTGCGCGTGACCTCGGGCTGCTTGTCCGCGCGGAGAGAAAATGGTACAAATGTGCCACTTACTCCGCGCGGGCCGTCCGTGCGGTGACCCGACCCGGAGGCTCGATGATGACCGCCGCCCCTCAGATCGTCACGCTCGGCGCACACGTGCTCGACACGATCGTGCAACCCGTCGACGAGATCCCCGAGGGACAGGGGTCCCTCCTCGTCGATGAGATCGTCATGTCGGCGGCCGGCCCCGCGGGTGGGACCGCGCTGGTCCTCGCGAAGCTCGGCGCCCGCGTCGTCACGAGCGGCTCTGTCGGCGATGACGTGACCGGGCGGGTGCTGGCCCAGCTCCTCGCTGACGAGGGGATCGACGTCGGCAACCTCCGCGTGGGCGACCTCCCCACCTCGGCTTCGGTGCTCCCGATCCGCTCGGACGGGTCGCGCCCCGCCCTCCACGTGGTCGGCGCGAACGCCCTCGCGGCCGACGTCGTGCCGTGGGACGCGCTCGCCGCGGCCGACCACGTCCACGTCGGCGCGCCCGAGCTGCTCGGTCCCGAGAACGTCATCGAGATCCTCGACTACGCGCGCGACCACGGTGCCACGACCTCGCTGGACTTCCTCATCGGCGGCGAGCAGGCCTTCTACGCGCTGATCGAGCCTCTTCTCTCGCACACCGACTACGTGCTCCCCAACGCCGAGCAGGCGCTCGGCTGGACCGAGGCCGCCGACCTGCACGCGGCCGCGCACGCCCTGGCCGCAGCGGGCGCGCGCGTGGTCGCGATCACCGACGGGGGCCGAGACATCGTGCTCGTCGAGGGCGGGGAGCTCCGCGAGATCCCGATCGTCCCAGCCGAGCCGGTCGACACGAGCGGGGGCGGCGACGCGTTCTCCGCCGGCTTCGTGTTCGCGAAGCTGCAGGGACGGTCCTCCGCCGACGCGGCGCGGTTCGGCTCGGCCACGGCCGCGCAGGTGGTGGCCGGGGTCGGAACCTCGTTCGGCACCTATGACGCGGCATCCATCGACGCTCTTCTGGCGACGGTGCCCCGGTGACGGACGCACGCACGGGCGCGGCCGACGCGGCCCCGACCCCTGACGCGGCGCAGCCCGCCGCAGCACAGCCCGCCGCAGCGCAGCCCACCGGGGCACAGCCTGACGCGGCACAGTCCGCGGCGGCACCCGCGGACGACGCCCGCGAGCGCGTCGCGGCCGTGTGCCGCGCGCTCGCCGCCGACGGGCTGGTGAAGGGAACGGCGGGAAACGTCAGTGTGCGCGTCGACGACGGGATCGCGATCACCGCGACCGGTGTGGTCTTCGCCGAGGCGGTGGCCGATGACGTCGTGATCGTCGGGGAGGACCGGCACCTCGTGCTCGGCCACCTCGCGCCCAGCTCGGAGCTCGACCTGCACTTCGCCGCCTACGCCGACGACGCGGTGGGCGCCGTCGTGCACACGCACGCTCCGGCTGCCATCGCCGTGTCGCTCGTTTCGGACCGTCTGCCCTGCGTGCACTACCAGCAGCTCACCCTCGGCGGCGAGATCGAGGTCGTCCCGTTCTCGGTGTTCGGCTCGCCGGAGCTCGCCGAGACCACGGGCGACGCGCTCTCGAGCGCGAACGCCGTGATCCTCGCGCACCACGGCGCGGTCACGACCGGGCGCGACCTCGCCGACGCCGTCGCCCACACCGCACTGCTGGAGTGGGCGTGCGACATCTACCTGCGCGCCCGCGCCGCGGGCGACCCCGCGGAACTGAGCCCGGAGCAGCAGGCCGACGTGGTCGCCGCGGCGGTCGCCACCGGCTACGGCCAGAAGCACGAGGCGTGAGATGACGTTCGACTCCCTGAGTCCGCTCGACGGTCGTGTCGTCGGGACGTTCCCCGTGCACGACGGCGACGACGTCGGTGCGGCCGTGGCCCGCGCTCGTCAAGGCGCGCGCGGATGGCGGATCCAGGGGTTCCGCGGCAGGCGCCGCGTCCTCGACGCGTGGCGGCGCGACATCGTCGCGCACCTCGACGAGCTGATCGCCGTCGTGCGCGCCGAGACCGGCAAGCCCGTCGGCGACGCGCGGCTCGAGATCATGCTCGCCCTCGATCACCTCTCGTGGGCGGCCGGGCATGCCGAACGCACCCTCCGCCGCCGCCGCGTGCGCGCGGGCCTGCTCATGCTGAATCAGTCCGCGAGCCTCGGGTATCTCCCGTACGGCGTGGTCGGGGTGATCGGACCCTGGAACTACCCGGTGTTCACTCCGATGGGCTCCCTCGCGTACGCGCTCGCCGCGGGCAACGCGGTCGTGTTCAAGCCGAGCGAGTACACCCCCGCGGTGGGCGACTGGCTGCGCCGCTCTTTCGTGCGGGCCGGGGGCGCGCCCGAGGTCTTCGAGATCGTGACCGGCTTCGGTGACACGGGTGCGGCGCTGTGCCGGGCGGGCGTCGACAAGGTCGCCTTCACCGGTTCGACCGCGACCGGCAAGCGGGTCATGGCCGCGTGCGCCGAGACCCTCACCCCGGTCGTGATCGAGGCGGGCGGCAAAGACGCCCTGCTCGTGGACGCGGATGCCGACATCGAGGCCGCGGCCGATGCGGCGGTGTGGGGCGCGTACTCGAACGCCGGTCAGACCTGCATCGGCATCGAGCGCGTCTACGCGCACACGCTCGTCTACGACCGCGTCGTGCACGCCATCTCGGAGCGCGTGCGCGAGCTGCGCGCGGGCACCGACGACGCGGCGCGGTTGGGTCCGCTCACGATGCCCCGTCAGGCCGATGTCGTGCGCGAGCACATCGCCGATGCGCTCGCATCCGGCGGCGTCCTCCGTGAGGGCGCTCTCGTCGAGACCGGGCAGACGCTCGCGCCGGTCCTCCTGGTCGACGTCCCCGAGTCGTCGTCGGCGGTGCGCGAAGAGACGTTCGGCCCGACGCTCGTCGTCAACCGCGTGGCATCCATGGACGAAGCCGTCGCGAAGGCGAACGCCGTGCGGTACGGGCTGTCCGGTGCGGTGTTCTCGCGGCGACGGGGGCGCGCACTGGCCGAGCGCCTGCGCGGAGGCATGATCGCGATCAACTCGGTCATCTCGTTCGCCGCGGTGCCGTCGCTGCCGTTCGGCGGTGTCGGCGACTCCGGCTTCGGGCGGATCCACGGGGCCGACGGTCTGCGCGAGTTCGCCTACGCGAAGGCGATCACGCGTCAGCGCTTCCGACTCCTCACCCTCACGACGATGCGGCGCACGCCCCGGGTGGACGCGCTCGTGCAGCGGATCATCCGCCTGCTGTACGGGTGAGGACTCGGCGCACAGCGCCCTCCGCGCGCCCCGAGCCTCAGCGCACCGACCGCACCCGCATGACGGCGACGGCCCCGAGGAGCCCGGTCACGCCGCTGGCGATGAACAGCCCCGGGAAGCCCCCGAAGAGCACCACGGCCCCGGCCCCGAGAAGGGGCCCGAACGCCTGCGGTCCGGCCATGGCGATGTTCATGATGCCGACGTCCTTGCCGCGCGTCTCGGCCGAGGGGAGCACCTGCGTCGCGAGAGCCTGGTCGACCGCGAAGAAGCAGCCCTGCCCGAGCCCGAGAAGCACGGCTCCCACGATCGCCGTGCTCTCGGCCGGGGCGACGGCGAGCAGGAGGGCGGCGACCGCCTGCGCGGTCCCGGATGCCAGGACGAACACCCGCCGTCGCCCCAGCACGTCGCTGAGCTTGCCGAGAGCGATGGACGCCCCGATCGTGACCACCATGTAGATCACCGTCGTGAACACGAGGAACCCGGTGGGGTCGGCGACGCCGAGCGCGAAGGTGAAGAAGTACAGCAGCATCGTGGTCGCGATCGCGTTGCCGAGGTTGATGAGCACGCGACTCGTCACGGTCCAGGCGAAGTCCGGGTGCAGGCGCGGATCCACCCAGATGGATGCCAGCACCGACCGCGCCGTGAGCGGCCCGAGCCGGGCGGCATCCGACGCGCTCAACGGTGCATCGCGCAGCACGACGACGAACGGCACGGCGAGGACCACGGCGCAGACCGCGAGCGCGAGGTAACCCGACGGAATGGTCGTGAACACCGCGGTCACCAGCACGATGCCGAGCAGGATGCCGAGGGCGTTCGGCGCCGAGATCCACCCCGACACCAGTCCGCGTTGGCCCTCGGGCACCTGATCGGCCATCACGGCGGTGAGAGCCGCCGAGGCCATGCAGAACCCGAGCATGACGACGGTCCACATCACGATCGTGCCGACGGTCTCGGTCTGGATGCCGAGGAGCGCGAGACCGGCAGCGGCCGTCAGCGACCCGCCGAGGATCCACGGTCGCCGCCTCCCGAAGCGCGATCGCGTGCGATCGCTGAGCGCTCCGACGATCGGATAGGCGACCACGACGAACGCTCCGGCGACGGCGCTGACGAGGCCGTAGGAGACGAGAGAGGTGAGCCACTCGTCCGAGGCGTGCTGCGCCGCGATCTGCAGGGGGAGGAGCACCTGGACGGGCACGAGCTGAGCCATCCACAGGCCGAGCCATGCTCCGGCGAACGCGGCGATCCAGCCCGCGTGCACCGGGCGGGTGGGTTCGGCGTAGGCGGCGACCGGAGCGGTCTGCTCCTCGGCGGTCACCGGCGTGCGCCCTCGGCGTGCGCCGAGACGCGCGACAGAGCCCACGTGCCCGCGGCGCTCACGGCATCCCGGGCGTCCTTCAGCGCTCCGCAGGCGTTGAAGAAGCCGTGGATCTGACCCGTGTGGTTCACGAGGGTCGTGTCGACCCCGGCCTCCTCGAGGCGCTGGGCGTACGCGATGCCCTCGTCGCGCAGCACGTCGAAGCCCGAGACGGCGACGTAGGCCGGGGCGAGGCCGCCGAGGTCTTCGGCGAGGAGAGGCGACACGAGCGGATCGTCGGCTCGTCCGCCGCCTCGGAGGTAGTGGGCGGCGTACCAGTCCATCTGCGCCTCGGTGAGGAAGAAGCCGTCGGCGAACAGCTCGTACGAGCGGTGTTTGCGCGAGAGGTCGGTGACGGGGCAGAACAGGATCTGGAACGCGGGCGCGCCCTCGTCGTCATCGCGTGTGACGATCGAGGTGACCGCCGCCACGTTGCCGCCGGCGCTCTCCCCTCCGACCCCGACGGTCGCCGCCGTCCCGCCGTGACGCGCAGCGGTGTCGCGCACCCACCGGAAGGCGTCGATGCAGTCCTCGAGCCCCTCGGGGAACGGGTTTTCGGGAGCCAGGCGGTACCCGACCGAGACCACCGTCATTCCGGTGCTCTTCGCGAGCGTGCGGCAGGTGGCATCCGCGCTGTCGACCGAGCCGAGCACCCACCCGCCGCCGTGGAAGTACACGATCGTGCCGGGGGACGGTCGGTCGAGCCGGGCCCGGTAGACGCGTCCGGGAACGCCGCCCCCGCGCGTCGGGATCGTGATGTCCTCGCGTTGCGCGAGGCGGGTGGTGCCGGCGAACGTCCACGCCTCGAGCTCGATGTGGCCGCGCGCCTCGTCGAGGGGAAGGCGTTCGAAGTGGGCCCCGGGGGAGTCGTTCATCACCCGGAGCGAGGTCTGCACCGCGGGGTGAAGGGTGTTGCCGTCGATGACGACGGGGCTGCCGTTCACCGAGCGGAGGACCGCGGGCGGCATCGAGCCCAGAGCGCGGGCACCCCAGCGGAGGAGGTGGTCCTGGGGGCGGGGACGGATCATCGAGGAACCCTTCTGTCGATCACGGCGATGGGATCGACTATCGGGTTACTTTATTGCACAGAAGTACCGTTTTCTGTATCCGTCGTGTGAATTCAGCGCGGACCGTGCAACTGGCTCCGTCTAAACATGTACATTTGTGCCAATTAGTCGCCCGAGCGATCCTCGCTCAGCGACGACGTCGTGGCAAGGGTCACGAACCCGACGATGGCGGCACGCAGAGCGTGCGCCAGCGACTGGAACTGGACCTCCTCAGAACGGGCGATGCGATGCAGGGCGAAACCGTCGATCAGGGCGACGACCGCGGCGGCGGCGTGCGGGTCGGTCACGCCGTTGCTGCGCAGGACCGCCGCCGCCAACGCCCGCGTCTCGTCGAGGATGCGTTCGACGTGCTCCCGGAGGGCCGGGTGGCGCGAGGCGAACAGGTAGATCTCGAACTGCGCGACCGTGTTCTCCTGCGACTGGTTGCGCACGATCTCGACGAACTCGTCGATCGCCGCGCCCGGGTGGTTCCCGCCGGTCTCCAGCAGCGAGCGGAACTGCTGCAGACGATCCATCTCGGCGGCCATCGCGTGCGCGACGGCCTCGCCGATCATGTCGTCGAGGGAGTCGAAGAAGTACGTCGTCGACGAGTGCGGCACCCCCGCCGCCGCGGCCACCGCGCGGTGCGTGACGGCCGCGATCCCGCCCTCCGCGATGATGCGGAGCGTCGCGTCCAGCAGCAGCTCGCGTCGCGCGCGGCCGCGGGCTCGCATCGATCGACTCGTCGTCTCGCTCACGCTGCCCTCCTCGCCGACCGCGCCGGTCGGTGCCACACCAGAAACGGAGCAAGCCTATGACCGCTTCCTCGAACGTCGCGGATCGCGCCCCTCGCGCCGACGTCGACGTGATCGTCGTCGGTGCGGGTCTCTCGGGCCTGACCGCTGCCCATCGCCTGCGCCAGTTCGGGTCGACCGTGGCGGTGTTCGAAGCCGCCTCCCGCGTCGGGGGACGCGTGTCGTCGGCCGAGGTCGACGGCGTCCACGTCGACCTCGGCGGTACCTTCGTGGGCCCGGGCCAGGACCGCATCCTCGCGCTGGCCGAGGAGGTGGGGGTCTCGCGCTATCCGACCTACTCCGCCGGTCGCAACGTGATCCGCTGGCGCGGCGAGCACCGGCGCTACCGGGGCACCGTGCCGCCCGTGGGGGCGAACCTCCTCGACGTCGGCCGCATCCAGCTCACCCTCGACCGCCTGGCGCGGACCGTTCCGTGCGGTGACCCGGCCGCGGCCGCGCACGCGACGGAGTGGGATGCCGAGAGCCTGGGGTCGTGGCTGCGCCGCTCGCGCGCCTCGGCGGCGGCCCGCGACCTCATCGCCATCGCGGGCCGGACGACGTGGGGGTGCGAGCCCGACGAACTCTCTTTCCTGCACGCCCTGCACTACATCCACCAGGCCGGCGGACTGTCGTCGATGCTCGACACCGAGGGCGGCGCGCAGGAGGAGCACTTCGTCGAGGGGTCGCACGAGATCGCGGTGCGCCTCGCCGCGCAGCTCGGTCCGGCCCTCCGGCTGAGCGCGCCGGTGCGGTCGATCGAGGTCACCGACGAGGGTGTGCGCGTCTCGACCGCCGACGAACGTGTCACGGCGCGCACCGTCGTGGTTGCCGTCCCTCCGTCGCAGCGCGGGCGGATCGACTTCTCGCCCGCCCTGCCGCCCGTTCATACGCAGATGGCGCAGCGCTGGCCCGCCGGAGTGCTGTCGAAGGCGTACGCGATCTACGAGCGTCCGTTCTGGCGCGACAGCGATCTGTCGGGCCAGGGGCTCTCCGACACCGGACCGGTGTTCATCACCTTCGACGCGAGCCCCGCGCGCTCCGACGGTCCCGGCGTGCTGCTCGGATTCATCGGCGGCGTCTACGCCCGCGAGTGGGACGAGCTTCCCGAGCCCGAGCGGCGGGCGCGCGCGCTGTCGTCGCTCGCCGATCTCTTCGGCCCGCGGGCTCTGGATGCCGTCGGCTACATCGACCAGCGCTGGGGGGCCGAGCCGTGGGTCGGCGGAGGACCCACGGCCGCCCCGGGGCCGGGGGCCGTGGTGCCCTATGCCGCCGCGGTCGGTGCTCCCGTCGGTCCTATCCTCTGGGCGGGAACCGAGACCGCGGAGCGGTGGACCGGGTTCATGGATGGTGCCGTCCGCGCCGGTGAACGAGCCGCCCTCCAGGCGCGCAACATCCTCGCCTCTTCTTCGACCGATCACGAGCAGACGGGAGCCGCCCGATGACCTGGCGCCGCGAGTACACCCACCTGACCACCGCCACCGCGGAGGCCGTGTGGAAGAGATGGACGACCCCCGAGGACTGGGCGATCGACGATCCCGATCTGTGCGAGGCGACCTTCGCGACGCCGCCGCGCGTCGGCGCGACCGGGCGCGTCGTCAACCACGGGACGCCCGCGCAACGGTTCACCTTCACCGAGCTGCAGCCCGGGGTCGCGATGAACTTCCGTATCGGTCTGCCGGGCGCGGTGCTGTCGTTCCCCCACCGGATGCGCGAGACCCCCCACGGGCTGTCGGTGACGCACGCGGTGGAGATCACCGGGCCCCTCGCCGCGGTGTTCGGGCCGCTGGTGGGGCGCAAGATCGCGGCGGGGCTGCCCGCCGTCGTGCGACTCGTCACGACGAACGCGCTCGCCGACACGGCCGCGGAGGGCTGAGCCCGTGTCGATGGCGATGAAGCTCACGGCGGCGGCGATGTGGATCAACGCCACGAGCATCCGCCGGGCGCTCGCCCGAGACGACTACCTCTCGACGCTGTCACCCGACCGCCGCCCCGTCGATCCGCCGGCGCGGCTGCGCCGCTCGGGCCGCGTCGTCGTGACGAGACCCGGCGGGCTCCCCGTCGTCCGCTACGAACCGGCGACGCGCACGCCGGGCGTCGAGCTGATGTACCTGCCGGGTGGGGGACTCGTGAACCCGCTCGTCGCCGAGCACTGGTGGATCATCGAACGCCTCGCGCGGAGCACGGGAGCGGCGATCACCGTGGTGAACTATCCGCTCGCTCCGGAGCATGACGCCGAGGAGACCGCGGCCTTCGTCGATGCCGAATACGCGCGTCTGGTCCGCCGCGCGGGCTCGTCGAGGCTCCTCGTGGCGGGGGACTCGGCGGGCGGGACGGTCGCCCTCGGGCTCGCATCCCGCGCCGAGCGCCGCCCCGACGCTCTCGTGCTCTTCTCGCCCTGGCTCGACCTCGAGCTCGGTAACCCCGCGATCGCGCGCCGCGTGCGACGCGACCCGTCCCTGCGCGTGCCGGGGCTGCGCGCGGGTGCGGTCGCGTGGGCGCGCGGCCGGTCGCTCCGGGATGCCGCGCTCAACCCGATTCGCGCCGATCTGGCGGGCCTGCCGCCGACGGTGATCTTCCAGGGCGGCCGCGACATCTTCTTCGACGACGCGGTGTCGTTCGCCGCGCGGGCGCGCGAGGCGGGTTCCGCGGTGCGGCTGGAAACGGCCCCCGACGGCTTCCACGTCTACGTCGGCGCGTTCTGGACGCCGGAGGCCCGTGCCGCCTTCGCGCTGACCGGCGAGATCGCGCGGAATCCTTCCCGAATCCTGACATAGCTGTACATATGTGCAAAAATCTCGACAGGGTGACGACGGAGCACCCGGATCAGGAGACACGATGGCCGCTCGATACGACCTCGCGAAAGTGAAGCTCGGCAAGCTCATGACCGACCCGGATGCCGAGGCGATCATCCTCGACGTCATCCCCGACCTGAAGAAGAGCCCGACCTACCTCGTGGCGAAGACGCTCACCGCGAGCGCGGCCCTGCAGCTGGCGGCCGCTCAGATCGGCGCGGAGAAGGCGGCCGAGCTGCGTCGCCGGGTCGAAGCGCTCGAGGCCTGATCGCCGCGTAGATTGACGGGCGTGACCCCGCTCGTCTTCGCCGCCGTCGCCCTCGCGGGCGGAATCGGTGCGGCGGCGCGGTACCTGCTCGATGTCGCCATCCGTCGGCGGACGGGCGAGAGCTTCCCGTGGGGCATCCTCGTCGTCAACCTCTCGGGGGCGCTGGTGCTCGGCATCCTGAGTCGTCTTCCCGCGGACGAGGCGTGGCGGTGGATCGTGGGGACGGGGCTGCTGGGCGGCTACACGACGTTCAGCGCTGTCGCGGTGGCGACTGCGCTGTTCGCCGAAGAGGGGCGGACGCGGACGGCGACGATCTACGCGGTGGCGTCGTTCGTCGGTTCGGTGCTCGCCGCGCTCGCCGGTCTGGCCATCGGCTCGCTGCTCTGACCCGGCCTCGCCCCCGGGGGTGCGTGGGATACTGGGCGTCGATACATCTTTGTATCGAATCGTGATCCCGAGAGGTCCTTCGTGTCGTATCTGGCCGTCCTGAGCCTGAAGAACCGCGCCCTGATCGCCCTTGTCACGATCGTCGCGGCGATCTTCGGCGGGCTCGCGCTGACGAACCTGAAGCAGGAGCTGATCCCCTCGATCCAGTTCCCGCAGCTCGCGGTCGTCACGACATACCCCGGCGCCTCTCCCGAGGTGGTCGAAGCCGACGTGTCGACACCGATCGAGAACGCGATCCGCGGCGTGGACGGGCTCGAGTCCACGACGGCCACCAGCACGACGAACTCGTCGATCGTCTCGGCGTCCTTCACCTACGGCACCGATCTCGCCTCGGCGCAGCAGAAGATCCTGGCCGCGATCGCGCGCATCAAGGACCAGCTCCCCGAGTCGGCCGACACCACCGTCGCGTCGGCGAGCATCGACGACTTCCCGGTCATCCAGCTCGCCGTCACCGGCTTCAGCGACGCCGAGGCCGTCCAGTCCACGTTGCAGACGAGCATCATCCCCGACCTCGAAGATGTGGAGGGCGTCAACGGCGCGCAGATCGTCGGCGGAACGGGCCAGCGGGTCACCATCACCCCCGACGCGGGCAAGCTCGCGGAGCGCGGGTACACGCAGCAGTCGATCACCGACGCCCTCGACGCGAACGGCGTGCTCTTCCCGGGCGGATCGATCACCGAGGGCGATCAGACCCTGACCGTCCAGACGGGCGTGAAGCTCACCAGCGTCGACGAGATCGCCGCTCTTCCCCTCGTTCCCTCCGATGCCGCGCAGTTCCGCGCCGGCGCCACGACGATCGCCGACGTCGCCAGTGTCGCTCTCGGGGCCGACCCCACCACGACCCTGTCGCGCGTCGACGGCAAGCCCGCCCTGACGATCGCCGTCACGAAGCTCCCGGCCGCCAACACCGTCGACGTGTCGCGCGGAGTGCTCGCCGCCCTCCCGGGGTTGGAGTCCACGCTCGGCGACGGCGCCACCTTCACGGTCGTCTTCGATCAGGCCCCCTTCGTGGAGCAGTCGATCGAGGCGCTCGCCCAGGAGGGTCTGCTCGGGCTCGTCTTCGCCGTCGTCGTCATCCTCATCTTCCTGATGTCGGTGCGCTCGACCCTCGTCACGGCGATCTCGATCCCGACGAGCGTGCTGATCACCTTCGTCGGACTCCAGGCGTTCGGCTACTCGCTGAACATCCTGACGCTCGGTGCTCTCACCATCGCGATCGGTCGCGTCGTCGACGACTCGATCGTGGTGATCGAGAACATCAAGAGGCACTACGTCGGCGACGCCGAGAAGATCCCCACCATCGTCCGCGCGGTGCGCGAAGTGGCGGCCGCGATCACGGCATCCACGATCACCTCGGTCGCGGTGTTCCTCCCGATCGCGTTCGTCGGCGACGTGACCGGCGAGCTGTTCCGTCCCTTCTCCCTCACCGTCACGATCGCGATGGCCGCTTCGCTGCTGGTGTCGCTGACGATCGTGCCGGTGCTGGCGTCGTGGTTCCTCAAGCCGGGCAAGGTCATCCGGGATGCCGAGGGCAACCCGATCGACCCCGAGGCCCCCGACGCGCCGCCCTCGCGTCTGCAGAAGGGGTACGTGCCCATCCTCCGGTGGACGCTGAAGCACTCCTGGGTCACGCTCACCGTGGCCGTGCTGGTGCTCGGCGGAACCCTCGCCGCTGTGCCCCTGCTCAAGACCGACTTCCTCGGGGACTCGGGCCAGAACACCTTCACCGTGACCCAGAAGATCGGGTCCGCTCCGAGCCTGGATGCCGAAGACGCCGCCGCGCAGAAGGTCGAGGCCGTGCTCCTCGACACCCCCGGTGTCGAGACCGTGCAGACCTCGATCGGATCCAGCGGATCGGCCCTCCGGGACGCGTTCTCGGGCGGCGGCTCGGGCATCACCTACTCCATCACCTCGCAGGCGGGCGTCGATCAGGTCGACCTCCGCGAGCGCGTGCGCACCGAGCTCGAGGGGATCACGGATGCCGGCGAGATCGAGGTCGCCGCCTCGGGCGGCGGCCTGGGGTCCACCGACATCACCGTCGACGTGACCGCCGCCGACGGCCAGTCCCTCCAGGCGGCGAACGACGCCGTCGTCGCGGGCCTGCAGGGCAAGGACGGCATCGGGCAGGTCACGAGCAGCCTCTCCGCGTCGCTGCCGTTCGTCTCGGTACGTGTCGATCGCGCGGCCGCGGCCGAACGCGGGCTGTCGGAGCGGACGGTCGGTGCGCTCGTGTCCAACACGATGCAGCCGCGCCAGGCCGGCACCGTAGAGATCAACGGCCGCGGCGTGACGGTGTACGTCGCCGCGGAGAACCCGCCCGCGACGGTCGACGCGCTGCGCGCCCTCGAGATCCCGAGCGCGGGCGGGACCGTACGCCTCGACGAGATCGCCACGGTCGAGCAGAGCCAGACGCCCCCGTCGATCACGACCGCCCGGGGCCTGCGCACCGCGACGGTGACCGTCACCCCGACGACCGATGACCTGGGCAGCTCTTCGTCGAGCGTGAACGCGGCGCTCGCCGACGTGCAGCTCCCGGAGGGGGCGACGGCGAAGGTCGGTGGCGCGGTCACCGATCAGCAGGATGCCTTCGGGCAGCTGGGTCTCGCCCTGCTGGCCGCGATCCTCATCGTCTACGTCGTCATGGTGGCGACCTTCAAGTCGCTCCGCCAGCCGCTCGAACTGCTGGTGTCGGTGCCGTTCGCCGCGACCGGAGCGATCCTCCTGCTGCTGGTGACCGGGGTGCCCCTGGGGGTGGCCGGGATGATCGGTGCCCTGATGCTCGTCGGCATCGTCGTGACCAACGCGATCGTGCTCATCGACCTCGTGAACCAGTACCGCGCGCGGGGACTCAGCGTCTACGAGGCCACGATCGTCGGTGGCTCACGACGTCTTCGCCCGATTCTGATGACCGCGCTCGCCGCGATCTTCGCCCTCGTACCGATGGCGCTGGGCATCACCGGGCACGGGGGGTTCATCTCGCAGCCGCTGGCCGTCGTGGTGATCGGCGGGCTGGTGTCGTCGACCTTCTTGACGCTGCTGGTGCTGCCGACGCTGTACAACCTCGTCGAGGGAGCGCGGGAGCGACGCGTCGCACGGCGTGCGGCGCGCGAGACGCCTGAGCCCGCCGCGCCGGAGGTCGTTGCAGAGGACGGACACCCGCTGAGCCGACGCGAGCTGCGCGACCGGCACTGACGGCGCCGACCGCGCGAGCGGCGGATCGCGCCGCGGTGACTGAGCGTGTCGAAGCCGCCGCGCGCGTGTCCGGTCCCTTCGACGCGCTCAGGGGCCTGTGGCCGGTGCTGCCGGCGCCAAGGGTCGCGAGGCGCGTCACCGGGCGACGCGCCGACGACAGGCGTCGTGCCGCCCGGCGGGCCGACGTCGCGGGGAAGGTGGGTTCTGCCTCGGTGGCGGCCGCGGGCGTCGCCTCCGGCCGGACGCCGGCCTGAGCGAGAGCGTGCGTGAACACGCCGGACCACCCGAACATCGCGGCGAACGCGATCACCTCGAACAGCGCGAGATTGATCGTCGCGGTGACGAAGAGCCATGCGCCCGCGAACAGGAACACGAAGACGAGGGCTGTCGAGATCGCCAGGCGCCGGTGCAGACGGTGCAGCAGCACGGGCGTGGTGATGAGCAGTGCGGCGAAGCCGAGGACCATCATGCCGGCGACCTTGTCGTGCAGGTCCTTGTTGGTGTTGAGGGGAACGCAGCCCACGAGCGCGAGGTTCACGCCGATCACGGAGAGGCAGATCAGGGCGACGGTCGCGGCTCCCCGGCGGCCCGCACGTGAACCGAGCCGGCGAAGGTCGAGGCGGACCCGGAAGGCGTAGACGACGACGAGAGCGCCCCCGACCTTCAGCGTGGTGTTGAAGAACGCGCCGGACACATCGTGGAAGGTGCCGAGCTGACTGAAGTGCAGCTGCCACCAGAGCGGATCGGTCGTCGTGATGATCGAGGCGAGGATCCCGCCCACGAGCACGACCAGGACCAACGCCGCTACGTGCATCGTCGAAAGGGCGCTCACGCTCCGCGCCAGAGTGCGCGACGCCGTCAGCGCCTCACGGGAGACGATGCGGAAGGAGGGGGAGGAAACGGTTGGTCGGACCGCGAGGCTCATTTTCGGGTGCTTTCCCTGAGGCGTGGACCGAAAGCCCCCCAGCACCGCGAGACCCTCGGCCCCCGTCGGCTAATCGGGTAAAGCCGAGAATCGAATTCCTTCGGTCCCCGGCGTCGACGGAGACCGTCAGCAGAATGCTAACTTTTCTTTCGCCTGGAGGGGAAATGTCTTTCGCAGAAATACCCCAGGTCGTAAGGGAAAAATATGTCCCCCAAAAGGGGGACATATTCATTTGTTAAGCGCTAAAACGAATTCCCCACTCGCGGACGAGAATGCCGTTCGGCGCCAATGCGTGCACATCGATTCCGGAGGCGAAGGCATTCGCGGGTGCGGTCATCGGCTCGATCGCCACGGCGAGCGGCTGCCCGGGGTAGCGATCGGTCGTGAACACCTGCGCCCAGCCGAATCCGGCGTCCTGCCACAACTGCAGGACCCGACCGTCGGGGGCCGTGAGGGTGTGGACGGCCCGGCCCTCGGCATCCCTCTCCAGACCCCGGTATCCGTTGTCGAGTGAGGCGTCCCCGAGGCGGCGGCCACCACGCAGGTCGGTGTCGGCGTCGACCGGCACCTCGTCGATCGGGATGTTGCGCTCGTCGAGCACGAGCGTCGTCGTCCCGGTCGAATGGATGACCAGGTCGGCGGTCTCGACCCCGCCGATCTGCAGGTACGGATGCACGCCGAGGGCGACGGGGGCGGTCTTGGCGCCGACGTTCTCGATGTGGTGCGCGACGTGCAGCCCGTCGGGCAGGAGCGTGTACGTGACCCGCGTGCGCAGGTGGAAGGGGTAACCCGTCTGCGGCACCACGTCGGCGCCGAGGACGAGCCGATCGTCGGTGTGCTCGATCGGCTGGTACGTGCCGAAGCGCAGCAGTCCGTGGCTGGCGTTGCCGAACTTCGGCTCGCTGATCGCGAGCTGCAACTCTTCGCCCGCGAACGTGTACCGGCCGTCGCGGATGCGGTTCGGCCATGGGACGAGCACGACACCGGATGCCGCGGGCGTCGGCTGATCGTCGGGGTAGGACGGCACGAGGTCGACGCCGCCGACGGTCAGGGCCCGGAGCGCGGCACCCACCTGGGTGATCTCGGCGGAGGAGTGCTCTCCGCGGAGGACGAAGCGGGTTCCGGTCGGGTCAGCGGTCATGACGAAGCCTTTCGCGTGCGGGGAGGACGCTGCAGCCACGGCCGCAGCAGTCGGGTGACCCACGGGAGCACCGCGTAGGTCATGACGGGGGTGAGCATGAGGGTCGTGGCCAGCACGCGCACGACGAGGGGGATCTCGGCGAACCCCGGGATGAAGCCGAGCAGCCACGACGCGAGCAGGTTCGTGGGGAAGAAGCCGACCCAGATCGTCACGGCCTGCTTCCAGCGCGGGGGAGCCGCCGGTACGGGCTGTTGCACGGGGGAGGTGGTGGCATCCGTCGGGTGGAGGACCGATCCGAAGGAGGCGTCGAACCAGCCCTCGATGCCGGTGCGGCGCTCGACGCGCTCCTCGCGCGCGAAGGGGCGGCCCGAGTCCAGCCACCACTGTCGCTGCGACGACGTCTCCCACCCCTCGAGCGTGGTGATGTCGCGGAAGCGGTACAGCATGTACCAGAGGTCGCTGTCTTCGCCCGCGCGCACCCACCCCGAGCCGAGGAAGCCCGGGAAAGCGGTCGCGAGGTCGGTGCCGGCCTGCATCCAGGAGGTCGCTTCGGCGGTGCGCGTCGGGTCGATGCGCCGCTCGATCGCCACCGTGATGGGGTGGGCGTCGGTGTCTGCCATGCGTCCATCTTCGTGCACCGCGCCGTGCCTTTCGGGCGCTTCTCCGTGTCGGTGCCACGGTGACCCTCGTCCCACATATGGCGGTGTATGTCCCTGTTGTAGAGGGTGCGGATGACTGGCACCGGCCATAAGTGGGACGAGGATCGATGGGGGCGACATGGATGCCATTCCCAGGCGCGACCTGTAACGTGGGCGGGTCGGCTCTGGACACCGCGTGTGATGCGCGGATGGGTTTGTGAGTCCAAGGGGCCGATGGACAGGACGCGATCGCGGCCTCGACCATCATCAGTGAATGGCCCCCGGCCGACGACGTTCCGGGTTTCGCACCGCCGCGAGCGGTGCCGCTGTTTCGCGCGAACAGAACCCAGGAAGTCCCCCATGCCCAAGAACAAGAAGCCCGCCGGCGGCCGCGCCGCGAAGAACTTCGAGCCGCGCTACGGCGCGAAGACCTCGTTCCAGGACCGCAAGCGCCGCCCCGGCGCCGAGGCGCCCGCCAAGCCCGGCAGCAAGAGCCCGAACCACCGCGGGTACCGCCCCGAGGCTGAAGCCGCTCCCGACAAGCGCCGCTGGAGCGCGTCCGACCGTGCCGGTCGCGACGAGGCCCGCAGCATCCGTCACTCGGCTCGCGACGAGCGCTTCGGTCGTTCGGATCGGGATGCCACGGCCGGCCGCCGCGACGAGCGTCCGGCGCGTTCGTTCGACGACCGCCCGCGTCGTGACTTCGGCGATCGCCCGGCCCGCTCGTTCGACCGCCCCGCGCGTTCGTTCGACCGTGACGAGCGTCCTCGTCGTGATGCCGGCGAGCGTCCCGCCCGGACCTTCGACCGCAGCGACCGCCCGGCTCGCTCGTTCGACCGAAACGACCGTCCTGCGCGGTCCTTCGACCGCGACGAGCGTCCTCGTCGTGACGCGGGTGATCGCCCCGCCCGCTCCTTCGACCGGAACGACCGTCCCGCGCGTTCGTTCGACCGCGACGAGCGTCCGCGTCGCTCGTTCGATGACCGCCCGGCGCGCTCTTTCGACCGGAACGACCGTCCCGCGCGGTCCTTCGATCGTGACGAGCGTCCCCGCCGTGACGCCGGCGACCGCCCTCAGCGATCCTTCGACCGTGACGAGCGCCCGCGTCGCTCCTTCGATGACCGCCCGGCGCGTTCGTTCGACCGTAACGACCGCCCGGCGCGTTCCTTCGACCGCAGCGACCGCCCGCAGCGTTCGTTCGACGACCGCCCGCGTCGCGCCGACGGCCCGAGCCGCAGCGATTGGGCCCACGCGCCCGGAGGCTCCGCCCGCCGCGACAGCGGCGGGTGGAGTGGGCGTGGGGAGAACGCCACCCCCAAGCGCTCCGCCGAGCACGAGCAGCGCGTCGACGTCGTCCACGAGCGTCTGCAGGCCGAGGCCGTCGACGCCGCGACCGTGACCGACGCCGGCTTCGCCGACCTCGGACTCGGCGACAACATCGTCCGCGCGCTCGCCGGTCTCGGTGCGGCGAGCCCCTTCCCGATCCAGGCCGCCACGGTCAAGCCGATCCTCGAGGGCCGTGACGTCCTCGCCCGAGGCCGCACCGGCTCGGGCAAGACCATCGCCTTCGGCGCCCCGCTCGTCGAGAGCATCCTGCGCGCGCAGGCGGGCAAGCGCCGCGAGTTCGGCCGTGCGCCGAAGGCGCTCATCCTCGCTCCGACCCGTGAGCTCGCGCTGCAGATCGACCGCACCGTCCAGGTCATCGCGCGCAGCGTGGGCCTGTTCACCACGCAGGTCTACGGCGGCGTGCCGCAGGCACGCCAGGTCGGTGCGCTCAAGAAGGGCGTCGACATCGTCATCGGGACGCCCGGCCGCATCGAGGACCTGCTCAACCAGGGCAAGCTCGACCTGTCCGACGTGCAGATCGCCGTCCTCGACGAGGCCGACCACATGTGCGAGCTCGGGTTCCTCGAGCCGGTGCAGCGGATCCTTCGCGCAACCGCCGACGGCAGCCAGAAGCTGCTCTTCTCGGCCACCCTCGACCGCGAGGTCGCCGCGCTGGTCGACGAGTTCCTCGTCGAGCCGGCCGTGTACGAGGTCGCCGGTGAGGACCAGGACTCGGGCACGATCGACCACCGCGTCCTCGTGATCGACCACCGTGACAAGGCGGAGATCCTCGGGTCGCTGGTCGACCGCGACGGCAAGACGCTCGTCTTCGCCCGCACCCGTGCCTACGCCGAGATGCTCGCGGAGCAGTTCGACGAGGCCGGTATCGCCGCGGTCGCCCTGCACGGTGACCTGAACCAGCAGAAGCGCACCCGCAACCTGGAGAAGCTCACCTCGGGTCGCGTGAACGTGCTCGTCGCCACCGACGTCGCCGCTCGTGGCATCCACGTCGACGACATCGATCTGGTCATCCAGGCCGACGCTCCCGACGAGTACAAGACGTACCTGCACCGCTCGGGCCGCACCGGCCGCGCCGGTCGCAGCGGCACCGTCGTGACCCTCATCACGCGTCAGCGTCAGCGTCGGATGACCGAGCTGCTCGACCGTGCCGAGATCGACGCGCCCTTCGAGCCCGCACAGCTCGGCGACGACCTGATCGAAGAGATCTCGGGCCGCCAGCTGGCCGACGTCACGTCCTGATCCGGCCGTTCACCAGGCCCCCGTCGCTTTTCGCGGCGGGGGTCTCGTGCGTTCGGGGTCCCGTGCGCTCAGAACAGCGTCGGCTCGCTCGCGGGGGCGACACGGGGTCTCACGGATGCCGAGCCCCCGGTGCCCCGCACCGGACCGAGGCTGCTGGTCGTCGGCGTGCGTGCGGCCAGCCCGGGCTGCGGTCGTCCGCGGGGGTGGTCGTCTTCATCCCAGCCGTCGAGGCGGTGCATCCGCAGGAGCGGGCGCATGCGCTTGCCGAGCCAGGTGCGGTAGGCCTTGGGGGCCGAGACCGAGACGCCGGGGTAAAGACCCCGATACGACGACACCAGGTGCGGATGCTCGCGTTCGAGCCACTCGAGGAACCATTGCTTGGCGCCGGGTCGGAGGTGCAGGGCTCCGTAGACCACGCGCGCGGCACCGGCCGCTCGGATGCGGGCGAGCGCGTCGTCGAGCACGGCGACCGAGTCGGTGAGGTGCGGCAGGATCGGCATCAGGAACACCGTGACGCGGAAGCCCGCCGCGGTCGCCGCGCGCACGGTCTCGAGTCGCGCCTCGGCGCTGGGGGTCCCGGGCTCGATCGACCGCTGCAGGGTGTCGTCGAAGACGGCGATCGACATCGCGAGGGACACCTTGACCTGGCGGGCGGCGTCCGAGAGAAGCGGCAGGTCGCGCCGCAGAAGCGTGCCCTTGGTGAGGATCGAGAACGGAGTGCGGTTCTCGGCGAGCGCGCCGATGATCTCGGGCATGAGGCGGTAGCGGCCCTCGGCGCGCTGATACGGGTCGGTGTTGGTTCCGAGCATGACCGGCTCGCGGGTCCACGATCCCCGGCGCAACTCGGTGCGCAGCACGTCGGCGACATTGACCTTGACGACGATCTGCGAGTCGAAGTCGCTGCCGTAATCGAGGTCGAGGTACTCGTGTGTCTTGCGGGCGAAGCAGTAAACGCACTGATGATTGCAGCCCCGATACGGGTTCACCGTCCAGTCGAACGGCATCGCCGAGACCCCGGGAACGCGGTTCAGCGCACTCTTGCAGAGCACCTCGTGGAAGGTCATTCCCGCGAACTCCGGCGTGGTCACTGAGCGGACGAGTCCGTCCATCCGCTCCATGCCGGGCAGCGCGGCGGTATCGTCGACGCCCAGCTGCTGGCCCTGCCACCTCATGGAAAGAGTCGAACACAGATTCGAATCAATCGCAAGGAGAAAGCGTTTCGCATCGAAGATATGCAATTCTTCGGCGGCTGTCGACAGGGTTAGAGTGACAGCACGCCCATACGGCGGACCAGCGGGAGGGCAGGCCTGTGAGCTCAGGTGTCAGGGGTGAGCGACTGCTCGCTCGGTCGGGGCGGCGTCTCGAGCCCTTGCATCCGCGGTTCGTCAGTGAACACCCCACCGCCGCCGGGTGGATCTGGGTCGGCGCGATGGTCCTGCTGCTCGCCGTGTGCAACATCTTCGACCTCCCCCACGGTCTCCGCATGGTGATCTCGGCGGCCCTCGTCCTGCCGTCGCTGCTCGCGACCCTCCTCGTGCTCTCGCAGACGCCGCGCACCCACCTCGAATACGAGGAGTCGATCCTCGGACACTTCGCGTCTCGATTCGTCGGGCTGATGAGCGCGGTCGTGCTGTGGATGGGGTCGGTCGTGGTCGGTGCCGCCGTCGCCGTCCAGCTGACCGCCGACGCGGGACCCGATCCCGACGTCGCGTGGGACGAGGCGGCGGGCATCTTCGCGACGATCGTCCCCACCGTGATCGTGATCCTGTGGGCCGCGCTCGTTTTGCGATGCGTGAGCTACCTCGCGCGCCTGCGCGGGTGGGCGGCGGTCCCGTCGTCGCACCGCATCCCCGACCGCATGCTCGCCGAGGTGCCGCGGACGCGCCGCGTCGTCATCGGTCTCGCCCACCCGGGTCTGCTGCTGGTCTCCGGGCTCTTCACGGTCGTCGTCGGCTTCGGTTACGCCGGTCGGATCGCCCTCGACTTCATCTCCTGATCCGCACGGCTCCGCGCGGCCGTCCGGGTCCACGCACCCCGGGTCCACGCGCCACGCACCCCGGGTCCACGCACCCCGGGGTCACGCCCCCCGGCTCCGCACGCCGCCCGGGTCCATGCCCCCGGGGTCAGGGGTGGTACGAGGCTCCGTGGTGGAACTCTGGCGGCTCGGTCGCGTCGTCACCACCGGTCCGCGCCCCGAGCAGCAGTCGCGTGAGAGCGGCACCCGACGACAGCAGATCGTCCAGGGCCGTCTCCAGGTCGGCGTCGGTGACCGCGGTGCCGTCCCCGCGGACCGCGGCGAGGAGGACCGTTCGGCGGATCAGCTCCTTCGCGAACGACCCCGTGGTTCCCTCGGCGCGGGCGGCGGCGGCATCCAGTGCGTCATCCGACAGGGGGAGGTTCGCGGCGTAGCGACGGAAGAGCCGGCGTCGCGCGTCCGGTCCCGGAAGGGGGATCTCGACGCCGAGGTCGACGCGGCCGGGCCGGGCGGCCAGTGCCTCTTCGAGGATGTGCACGTGGTTGGTCGTCATGACGAACGCGACGTCGGCGTCCCCCTCGAGGCCGTCCAGCGCGTCGAGCACCTCGAAGAGGATCGGTTGCGGCGAGTACCCGCGATCGGCGGCGACGAGGTCGATGTCCTCCAGCACGACGAGCGACGGCGGGAAGGTCCGGGCGATCTCGGCCGCCGCCGCGATGAAACGGATGCTCGAGCCGGTCAGGACGACCGCCGTGGTCTCGGGGGTCCGGGACAGGAGGTGTCGAACGGTCAGGGTCTTGCCGGTTCCGGGTGGGCCGTAGAGGAGGACGCCGCGCTTGAGGTGCTGTCCCGCCGTGCGAAGGGCCTCACGGTGCTCGCCGACGCCGACCACGTGCTCGACCACCCGCTCGAGGACCCCCTCCTCGAGCACGATGTCGTCGGCGTGCACGTCGGGACGCTCGAGAAACGTCGCGCCCGCGTCGTGGCCGTACTCCGTCGGCACGAACGACAGCACCCGCCCCTTCAGGACGCTGCGCTCGACCATCAGGCGTCGCAGCTCGGCGATCAGCGAGGTCGCGGCATCCTGATCCGCACTCAGCACCTCGAGGCGGGCCGTCTGCTCGCCGTGGCGGGGTGAGGCACCGCGTTGGACGATCACGATCGGGTGTCCCGCGAACGACAGCAGGCGCACGCCGAAGGCCACCACGCGACGCTCGGTGTGCGGTCCGGTCGCCCGCATCTCGTACGACACCGGCCCGGGGGCGAAGCGGGTGTGCGCGTTGGCGATCAGGTCGGCGACGGAGGAGTGCAGACGCTGCTCTCCGCCGGTGACGCCCAGGAGGGTTCCCCCACCTGTGGTCGTCAGTTCGTCGAGGGCGATGTCGGCGTCAACCAGCCGGTGGGGCGGGACGGTCTCGGTCAGGACGGGAACGGACGCGGCGTCCACGCCCAGGTGCTCGCTGAGCGCGACACCCAGGGGCGTGCGTTCGCCGGCGGCTTCGGTGGCGGCGAGTCGTTCGACGTGCTTCAGGTAGCTCCGGACAGCCCGCATGAGGTCGCGATCGTCGTCGTCGAGCATGGGTGCTCCTCTCCCTCGGATCGGGACACGGTCTTCCCAGCGTGCCCTCGCCCTCGTCAGGTCGCAACCGAGGATTCACCGAGCGAGCCCCCGCCCGGGTCGACCCGGGTGAGCGCTCGGGGGACAATGGGGTGAATGAGCTCCTCTGATCCGACGTTCCCGACCCGTCGCGCCGCGCGCGCGGAGGCCGAACGTCGGGCGACGGCGGCCATCCCGATCGCCGGCGCCGAATCCGGCCCCCGCCGGTCCACCTTCGAGGAGCACGTCCCCGCCGAGCAGCCCCTCACGCGACGTGCGAGGCGTGACGGCGAGAGCCCGCGCACGGCGCTCGGCGCGCTCCT
>NZ_LDRU01000085.1 GCF_001476285.1 Microbacterium testaceum
CTCCGCCCCGCGCCCCGCGGCACCCGCGCAAGGCCCATCGCCCCCGGGTGAGCCCGTCCCTACAATGACGCCATGACGGCAGGCCAGCCCGAGTGGGTGATCCGAGAGGACGCGGGGTCGCCGGTGCTCGTCGCGCTGTATCTACGCCAGGTGCTCGGCATCCGGTCTCCCGAAGACCTGCCCTCCCTGCGGCACGTGCCGGCGGCCGCGGAGACGACGAGAACGGATGCCGCGCAGTCGGAGCTCGAGAGACAGTGGCGCGCCTACTGGGCGTTGACGGTGGAGCCCCAGGCGCATCCCTCCCCCGTCCCGCTCGAACTGGTCGAGGGCTTCGACGGACTCGTGACGCTGCCCATCGAGGGCGCGGAGGCCCTGCGCGACGCCGCGTCGCCCTTCGCCGACGAGGCCACCGACTTCGCTCAGCAGGCGCACGGACGGTACGCGCGCGAGACGTCGGCACGGCCGGGGGTGTCGTATCGCGCCTACGCCAGCGCAATCGCGGCGCACGAACGCATCGTCGGTCGTCGCGCGCACTCGTTCGAGCTGAACGTGCAGATCCTGCCGCTGGCTCAGCGCGGAGTGTGGTGGATCGGCTCGCTCACGGTCGCCGTGACCGACGGTCTGCGCGGAGACGTGGCGGCATTCGACTCCGCGATCCACCCGATCATCGCGGAGCTCGCCTGAGCGTCAGACGCCGTGCTGCTCGTGGTCGACGATGACCTGGCGGGTGCGTCCACCGAGGACGCGCTCGAAGATCAACGCGACGATGGCCGCCACCGTCACACCGGCGACGACGCAGATCAGCGCGGTGAAGCCGAACACCTGCAGCTGCGAGTACACGACCTGCGTGTACGGGCTCACGTCGGTGCTGTCGATCGCGAACGTGAGGATGAGGGCGACCAGGATGCCGACGAACGCGCCCGCGGCCAGGAAAACGCCGTACTTGGGGGCGCGACGAACGCTGGCCGTCTCGATCTCATCGCGTGAGAAGGACGGTCGTTCGGGGGCGGGCTGATCGGCCATGACTCCATTGTCCCACCACCGCGTCGCAGACGGGGCGCGCGGGATGCAATCGAGCAGCGAGCACTGACGCCCCACCCCGAGCGGCGCAACGTGCACACCCGGCACGCCGACGCCTTACACCTCGTGGAGCGGGAATGAGGTGGTCGGATCTACTCAGCGCCCTTCAACGCCCCCAGCACGTCAACCCGACGCAGACGACGCGCCAGGAGGAAAGATGCGCTCAGGCCGCACCCCACGACGATGACGACGCACAGCGCGATGGCGGCCGGCGATGCGGCCGGTGCGTAGACGATGCGGTCCGTGCGGAAGACCGCGAGGTACGCCGACAGAAAGGCGATGCCGGTAGGGATGCCGATGAGCGCACCGGCGACGGTGACGGCGACGTTCTCGCGCAGCAGGAGCGCTCGGATCTCGCGCGGACGCACTCCCAGCACCGCGAGTGTGGCGTAATCGCGGGTGCGCTCGGCGAATGCCAGAGCGCCCAGGTTCACCAACACGACCATGGTCAGCAGCAGCCCAAACCCTTTGATGAGCGCGAAGACGTCGCCGAGGCCGTCGATCACCTGCTCGGCGTTCGCGCGCCGGGCGTCGTGTGTCAGGACGCTCGCGATTCCGGGTCGACCGTCGAGGACCTCGGCGGCCTCAGCCCCCCTTGCAAGCAGCACGTTCGGTTCGAAAACGCCGCCCGCGCGCTCCCACGCGGACCGCGAGAGGAAGAGTCCCTGCGGCTCCGCCGCGTCAGTGACCCCGCGCACGGTGACGGCGACGCCCCTCGCGGAGCCAGGCGGAAGCACCGTGACCTCATCCCCGAGCGCGATCCCGCGCGCGTCGGCGAGCGCGATACTCACGAGCGCACCATCGGCGGGTAGTGCCACGGCGGTGTCAGCGTCCGACAGGCGATAGAGGTCGCCGTCCGACAGGACGTTCACGGCTTCTCCCCCTGACAGAGCGTCACCTGGCGCGAGGAACGTCATCTGCCACTGGACGTCGGCGATTCCGGATGCCAGGGCCTCACCCTGCTGCGACCACGCGCCCGGAGAGAGCCGCGCCTGCGCGTCGAAGAGGTATTGCGATTCGAACGACCGCGCGACCTGGTGGTGCAAGGAATCCGGCATCCCGAATCCCGCGATGAGAAGCGTGGTCCCGCCCACCGTGGCGGCCAGCGCCGTGAGAAGTCGTCCGCGCGCTACCGCGATCTCCCGCAGGCCCCACGCGTTCAGCGGCGACAATCGTCGGAGCCGCGGAAAGACGCGCCGGGCCGTCGCGCCCCCTCCGCGCATCGCCGCGGCCGGCTCCGCGCGCCGCGCCGCGCGAGTGGCGACGACCGACACGATCGACGCACCCGCGACCAGAGCGACCGCCAGCGCCACAGGCGCGGGGGTGTACGCCGGAATCCAGGTGATCAATCCGAAGCTCGACCGTTGAGAATCCAGGACGAAAAGAGAGAGCACGGGGGCGAACGCGAAGCCGACGAAGGCCCCCAGAGCGACGACGACTGCGTACTGGGAGTAGTGCCGTCGCAGCTCCGCGTCGGTGACACCGAGCGCCTTCAGCGTCGCGATGTCGCGCTGCTGCATGTCGACCAGTCGCCGCATCGAGGTGAACATCGCCAGCATCGCGACCACGACGAACAGGCTGAGGAACAACAGAGACAGACTGCGGATCTGTCGAATGCGGTCGGTCAACCCCACCACTCCCGGCTGAGAGGAGCGATCGGATATGGTCAGGCGTTCCGCCCCGAGCAGCCCGGGCGCCTCGGCCATGATCTGCTCAGGCGAGCCCGCCAGGGCAACGGATACACGACTCGGACCGAGAGCTTGCATCTGCTGCCGCGAGACGTAGGCATACCCGTACGCCGCCGGGTCAGGCGCGTACAGACCATCGACGCCGGTATCCGACACCCGGTCGACTGCCCGCACCGAGGCCGCGACGGTGAAGGAGTGATCCGTCCCCGCGATCCGTAGCCGCACGGTGTCCCCCACCCGAAGCGCGTGCGCCGAAGCGAACGCGGCGTCGAGAGCGATCTGGTCGTCCGAGAGACCGTCCAGGCCTCCGTCGACCGATTCCGGGACGTCGATCCGTTCCGGCAGCGCGCTTACGACGAGGACGCTTCGACCATCGACGACGGTCGCATCGACGAGACCCGACGTCTCCGCATCCGAGACCCCCGAAAGACCCCGCAGCGCGTCGAACTGTTCGGGCGACACGGACGACGCGGTGATCCAGACGTCGGCGAGGTGGGCCTCGGCATCCATCCGCTCCTGCTCGACCTGCATCCCCCGCCACCCGCCCTCGAGCCCGCCGTAGACGGCGAGGCACAGCGCGCTCATGACGAAGACGGCGCCGAACTGCGCCGCGCGGATCCGCAGATCGCGTATGAGCTTGCGACGCAGCAGGGCCGGGACGCTCATGAGACGGGCGGGCGGGAGTCGGCCACGACCCGCCCATCGCGCATCGCCACGATGTGATCAGCGAGGTCGCGGATCGCGGGGTCGTGCGTGACCACCGCCACGATCGTGCGGCCCTCGCGGGCGACGTCCGTCAACAGGGCCATCACCTCGACCCCGGATGCCGAGTCGAGGGCTCCCGTCGGCTCATCGCACAGCAGCACGTCGGGCCCCTTCGCCAGCGCCCGCGCGATCGAGACCCGCTGCATCTGGCCGCCCGACAGCTGCGGAGGAAAATGGCCTGCGCGATCACGCAGCCCGACGCGCTCGAGCAGTTCGATCGACGTCGGCACGTCCGCGCGTTTACGAGATGGGAGGCGGCGCGCCAGCTCGACGTTCTCGAGGGCCGTGAGCTGCGGGAGCAGGTTGTAGAACTGGAACACGAATCCGACGCGGTCGCGACGGAACTCCGTGAGCTTTCGCGGGCCCGTGCCCGTGAACGTGGCGCCGTTCAGTTCGGCATGACCAGAGTCGGGTGTGTCCATCCCTCCGAGCACGTTCAGCAGCGTGCTCTTGCCCGACCCCGATCGTCCGACTATCGCCGCGAGCCCGCCCGGTCGCAGGTGCACGGAGACCTGATCGAGAGCCATGACCCTTGTCGGTCCCGTGCCGTACTCGCGCGACAGCGCCGTGGCGCGCAGCCCGGTTCCGGATGCCATCTGCTGCGTCCTTCAGTGCTGGTAGATCACGCCGCCGTAGAGCGTGCCCGACCCTGTCCCGACGAGGAGGAGACGCTCGCCCTCGGCGATCTGCGCCCGGTGGAGCGCGACGGGAATACTCGCCGCGATCGTGTTGCCGAGCTCGGGGAGCGTGACGACGACCTTCTCGGGCGACCACAGCTTCGCCATCAGTTCGATGCCCGCGCGGCTGGTCTGATGCGGCACGACCCTATCGACGCTCGGCGCCCCCTTGCTCAACTTCGGTTCGATGCTCTCAAGGAACCGGGGAAGGACCCTTAGCGCACCCCCCATGAGTTTCATGCCGTCCATATCGAACTGGTAGTCCGTTGCATTCCCCCGGACAGATCCGGCCGGGAGACGCGAGCCACCTCCCCGAATCTCGGCCGACCGGACACCCTTCGTATCGAGCAAGAACTGCGACGAGACAACGCCCTGCTGAGGGTTCACCGGTCGGCTGACGACCACCGCGCCCGCAGCGTCCCCGATCAGTAATGAGCTTTCGAGCTGATCGAAATTCAGCCCTCGACTGCCGCCCTCCATCGACACCACGAGGACGTTTTGGGCACGGCCCGAACTGACCAGGAATGCCGCTTCGCGCAGCGCGAAGAGAAAGGAGAGACACGTCCCGTGCATCGAGTACGCGTACCCACCCATCGGCAGACCGAGCGCAGCCGCGATGATCGAACCGCCATCGGGAATCGGCTGCAGGGGCGTGCCTGAGGCGTTGATGACGACATCGATGTCCGCCACCGAGAGGTTCGCGGACTTCAGCGCTCGGTGCGCGGCTTCGATGCCGAGATCAAGCGGGTCCTCTCCGTCGCTGAGCCAGCGACGAGTGACGACGCCCGAACGTCTGATCGCTTCCTCGGTCGTGATACCGCACAGTCGCGCGACCTCCTCGGTGTGAACCACACGCGACGGCAAAGACACGCCCGTCCCAGAAATACGGCATGCAAGCAAAGACATCGGCAGCCCCCCGGTAGTCGATAGCGCCACGTACGCGACGCATTCACCGAGGTTGGCGCGGGCCGCGCCCACCCCTCACGAGCGCAGCTCACGATGTGGAGGGTGAGTCCTGACCGCGCACTGGATCGAGGGCACGGGATCACAGCGCCACACGGGTGGGAAGTGCCTCTTCGGTCCTCAGGTTCTTGCTCGGAAGTTTCGCCCACCGATTAGCCCGACGCCACAGCCCGCGAAGTGCTCGGCCATCCACTCCGACGTGAAGCGTTCTCTGCCGATCACACGGGACGGACCGAGATCAGAACGGCGGACCCGTCAGGGTCGATCGCGCGCGACGACGCCATGCCCTACGGCCGCAACGGCAACAGCGCGCTCAGGTCGGCGCGGACGCCCGAGGCGACGATGCGGCCGGCGGCGACGGCATCCGTCCAGTGCTCCTGGCCCGTGGCGACGGCGATCCAGGTGGCGGCGTCGGTCTCGACGACGTTGGGCGGGGTTCCGCGCGTGTGACGGGGCCCCTCGATCACCTGTACGGCACCGAAGGGCGGCACCCGCATCTCGACGGAGTTGCCCGGGGCCTTCTCGGCGAGCAGCTGCAACAGGTAGCGCACGGCGGTCGCCGTCGCCGGGCGCGGGGCGTCGCCGGCGGCCACCGCCTCGAGGGCGGCCCGGCCGTCGCCGGTCTCGATACGACGTGGGGGCATGGCATCCACGGTACTCGCGGGGCACGCGCGCGGGCCGCGTGCCCGTCCGCCGCACGACCGCGACCGCGCGTACCTGCCGCGCAGCCCGCACCGCACGGGCCGCCGCCGCACGGGCCACCGCTGCACCGGCCGTGCCGTGCGCGCGCCACGCGCGAAGAGCCCGCTCGGTAGGCTGGCCGCGTGAGAATCCTGGTCCTCGGTTCGGGCGCGCGCGAGCACGCCATCATCCTCGCCCTGCGCTCCGAAGAGGCATCGCACGCGATCTTCGCCGCCCCGGGCAATGCCGGCATCGCGCGCGACGCTCACCTCGTCGCGCTCGATGCGAACGACCCCGCCGAGGTGCTCACGTTCGCGAAGGACGAGGCGATCGACCTCGTCGTCGTCGGACCCGAAGCACCGCTGGTCGCCGGAGTCGCCGACGCCCTGCGCGAGCACGGCATCCCGGTCTTCGGTCCGGGCAAGGCCGCCGCGCAGCTCGAGGGCTCGAAGACCTTCGCGAAGCGGATCATGGATGCCGCGGGCGTCCCCACCGGACGCGCGGTGCGCGCTGCCGACCTCCCCACCGTCGAAGCCGCGCTCGACGAGTACGGCGCGCCCTACGTCGTCAAGGCCGACGGACTCGCCGCGGGCAAGGGAGTGATCGTCACCTCCGACCGCGAGGCCGCGATCGCGCACGCCACGACCTATCTCGCCACCGGCGCGGTGCTGGTCGAGGAGTTCCTCTCCGGCCCCGAGGTGTCGCTGTTCTTCCTCAGCGACGGCGACCACGTGCTCCCGTTGAGCCCCGCGCAGGACTTCAAGCGCCTCCGCGACGGCGACGAGGGACCGAACACCGGCGGCATGGGCGCGTACTCGCCGCTGCCCTGGCTCGATGAGCGGTTCGGCAGCGAGGCCGATTTCGTCGACCAGGTCACCCGCGAGATCGCGGAGCCCGTGATCCGGCAGATGGATGCCGAGGGCACCCCGTTCATCGGACTCCTCTACGCCGGCCTCATCCTGACCGACAACGGCATCAAGGTCATCGAGTTCAACGCCCGATTCGGTGACCCCGAGACCCAGGTCGTGCTCCCCCGCCTCATCGACCCGCTGTCGGAACTGCTGCTCGCCGCGGCCTCGGGAACGCTCGAGGACCGCCCGCGCCCCGCCTTCGCCGAAGCCGCCGCCGTGACGGTCGTGCTCGCGAGCGAGGGATACCCCGAGGCACCGGTCACCGGTCGCCCCCTGCCCGGCATCGACGACGCCGACGAGGTCGACGGCGTCCACCTCGCCCACGCCGCGACGGCGGCATCCGGTAACGGATTCACGGCGACCGGTGGGCGCGTGCTCAGCGTCGTCGCCCTGGGGTCGACGTTCCGCGAGGCGCGCGCCGCCGCCTACGCGGGACTCGAGCGCATCGGCCTCGAGGGTGGCCAGTACCGCACCGACATCGCCGCGAAGGTCGCCGCGGACTGACCCGCGCCGCTACCCTCTGGCCATGGTCGACAGGGATGCCATGGCCCGCGCGCACGAGGTCTTCGACCCGATCGCGGAGCGGCAGTGCCTGCTGCCCGACATCGACATCGGTCGCATGTTCGGTACGGAGGGGCTGCGCGTCCGCGCGAAGGTGTTCGCGTTCGTCGTGCACAACGGCTCGCTGGTCGTGAAGCTCTCGGAGGAGCGCGCGGGCGAGCTCATCGTCGAGGGCCGCGCGGGCCCCATGGTCATGCGCGGTCGACCCCTGCGCGAGTGGGTCGAGGTGCCGATGGATGCCGGAGCGGCGACGTGGGCCGACCTGATCGACGAGGCGCGGGTCTTCGTCGACGCGATCACGCCCTGAGCGTCGAGCGGCGTCAGCGCCGCACCGGATCCCCACCGCCCGCGAGGAACCGCTCGAGGTCGCGACGCGTCGGGGCCGCCTCCCAGTCACCGGGAACGAGGCAGGCCATCGCTCCGCACGCGTTGCCTCGGACGAGGGCGTCCTCGGTGGGTGAGTCTTCGAGCCACGCGCTGAGGTAGCCGGCGACGAACGCATCGCCCGCCCCGACCGTGTCGAGCGGCTCGATCACGAAACCGAGCGCCTCCGTCAGACCCTCGGGGGTGAAGACGGCGGCACCCTCGGGTCCGCGCTTGACGACCACCTGCGCGACTCCCGCCGCGAGGAGCGAGGCCGCGGCATCCGGCCCCAGCAGGTCGAGCTCCTCGACGCCCCCGAACACGAGCGTCGCGCGCTCCGCGATCTCGCGCAGCACCGGACCGGCAATCCCGGCGACGGCGAGCGCCGAACGGTAGTTGATGTCGAAGCTCACCGGAATCCCCGCGGCGCGTGCCCGTTCGACGGCCGCGAGCACGGTGGAGCGCGCGGTGTCGGACAGCACGGGCGTGATGCCGGTGACGTGCAGAAGATCGGCATCCTCGATCCACCCGGCCGGCAAGTCATCGGGAGCCAGCCGTGACCCCGCTGATCCGCGGCGGTAGTAGTGCACAGCGGTGGATGCCGCGGACGGGCGCTCCTTGATCATCAGGCCCGTGGGGGCTCCGGCGTCGACGAGCGCGAGAACGTCGAGCCCCTCGCCGCGGAGCTCGCGGGCGATCCGCTCTCCGAGAGGGTCGTCTCCGACACGGCCGAGCCACGCCGCGTCGATGCCGAGGCGTTGCAGCCCGACCGCGACGTTGCTCTCGGCTCCGCCGATGCCGAGCGCGAGCGTCGACGCGTGACGCAACGAGCCGATCTCGGTCGTGCGGGCGAGAGCCATGGTCTCGCCGAGGGTGACGACGCGCGTCATGACGCGCACACCTCCGCGAACCGCTGCGCCCGGTCGCGCAGCGCGCCGAGATCGCCGCCGCGGAACGCGTCACCGAGGAGCGGCCCGCCGACACTGACGGCCACGGCGCCCGCCGCGAGCCAGGCGGCCGCGGAATCGGCATCCACTCCTCCCGAGGGGACCACGGCGATGTCGGGGAACGGTCCGCGCAGGTCTTTCAGGTAGCCGGGGCCGACCTGGCCCGCCGGGAACACCTTCACCGCCGACGCGCCCGCCGACCACGACGAGAACAGCTCGGTCGGGGTGAGGCCGCCGGGGATGATCGGCATGCCGGCGTCCACCGCCCGCGCCACGAGCGCGGGAGAGGTGATCGGCGTGACGACGTAATCGGCGCCGACCTCGATCGCGCGCTCGAGCTGCTCGAGGTCGGTGACCGTGCCGATGCCGAGGTCGCCGTCGAACGACGAGCGCAGGGCAGCGAAGGCGTCGAAGGTGCCCGGGGTCGTGAGCGTCAGCTCGACGCTCTGCACCCCCGCCTCGGCGAGCGCGGTGAGGACGGGTGCGTAGTCCGACGCCGCCGAGGCGCGGGCGACGACGACGAGCTTCGACGCGAGCGTGCGGGCGGGCAGCTCACCAGTCATGGACGGTCCCATCCAGCAGGCGGTTCACCGGCAGGTAGGCCTTGGCGTACTCGAACGTGCCGGCAGCCTCCTCGTCGAGCTCGACGCCGAGACCGGGCTGGTCGCCCGGGTGCAGGAAGCCCTTGTCGAAGGTGAACGAGGTCTGGAAGACCTCCAGCGTCTGCTCGTTGTGCGGCATGTACTCCTGGATGCCGAAGTTGTGGATCGCGAGGTCGAGGTGCAGGGCCGCGGCCATACCGATGGGCGAGATGTCGGTGGGACCGTGGATGCCGGAGCGGATGCCGTAGATCGCGGCGAAGTCGAGGAGCTTCTTCATCGCGGTGATGCCGCCCGTGTGGGTGACGGCCGAGCGGACGTAGTCGATCAGGCGCTCGGTGATGAGCGTCTGGTAGTCGTACACGGTGTTGAAGACCTCGCCGATGGCGAGCGGCGTGGTGGAGTGCTGACGGATGAGGCGCAGCGCCGTCTGGTCCTCGCCGGGGGTGGCGTCCTCGAGCCAGAAGAGGTCGTAGGGCTCGATGTCCTTCGCGAAACGCGCGGCCTCGATCGGCGTCATGCGGTGATGGCCGTCGTGCAGGATCCGCAGGTCGGTCCCGAACTCCTCGCGGATCTGCGCGAACACCCCGGGCATGTGGTTGAGGTACTGGCGCGTGTCCCAGGTCTCCTCGGACGGCCGGTCGCCCGAGCGCTTGGCCGGCTCGTAGTCGTAGCGCACGCCCGGGCCGGTCGACGAAACGCCATAGATCTGTCCGAGGCCGGGGACGCCGGTCTGCACGCGAACGGCCGTGAACCCGAGTTCGCGATACCCGGTGATCGCGTTCGACAGGGCGGCGAAGTCGGTTCCCGAGGCGTGGGCGTAGACCCGCACGCCGTCGCGGCTGGCACCTCCGAGCAGCTGGTACAGCGGCATCCCGGCTTTCTTCGCCTTGATGTCCCACAGCGCCATGTCGACCGCGGCGATCGCGGCCATCGTCACGGGTCCCCGCCGCCAGTAGGCGCCCCGGTAGAGGTACTGCCACGTGTCTTCGATGCGGTCCTCGTCACGGCCGATCAGCATCGAGGCGAGGTGGTCGGAGAGGTACGAGGCGACGGACAGCTCGCGGCCGTTGAGGGTGGCATCCCCCCATCCGACGACGCCGTCGCTGGTGGTGACCTTGAGGGTGACGAAGTTGCGGCCGGGGCTCGTGACGATGACGTCGACGGAGGCGATGCTCATGAGGGTCTTTCTGGTCGAGGGGACGCGCCGGTGGAGCCGGGCTCGTCGAAGGGGGGAGGATGCCGGGCGGACTCGCCGTCACGAGTCCGCCCGGGGCCGCAACGTGGGCGGCCGGGTGCGGGGCCGCGCGATGGCGGCCCCGCGGTTCACATCGCGGCGCGCGGGTCGGTCAGGTCGCGACCGGTCCACTCGGGGGCGACGATCGCGGCGACCAGCGCCGAGGCGGTGAACACGCCCATGAGCACCATGATCGGGACGATGCTGCCGGTGGCGGCGGCCACCCACGCGGCGGCGACGACCGGGCCGACACCGGTGGCGATGATCGCCGCGATCTCGCGGACGACCGCGGTGAGGGTGTAACGGTTGCGGGCACCGAAGATCTCGGGGATCGAGATGTTCTCCATGGATGCCAGACCCAGCACCGAGATGTTGTGGATCAGCGCGTAGCCGACGAAGATCCAGCCCACCTCGCGGGAGTTGATCAGCAGCAGCGTCGGCACGATGAGCAGCAGAGACAGCGCCGACATGACGATGTACATGCGACGGCGGCCGAACTTGTCGCCGAGGAAGCCGACGACAGGGATCGTGACGAAGCCGATCAGCGACGAGACGATGACGATCTCGGGTCCGACCTCCTTGGAGATGGCGAGCGTGATCGTGATGAACGAGATGAGGTAGGTCTGCACGATGCCGGAGTTGCCCGCCTGGCCGAAGCGCAGGAAGAACGACACGAGCACGGCCTTGAGCGGCTTCTTCTGCAGCGACTCGAGCGTGCGGATGTCGTTGGTCTCGGTGGCGACCTTGTGCAGCTCGGCGCGCGAGAGCGCCTTGCCGTCGACGACATCGGTGCGCTCCTCGAAGACCGGGCTCTCCTTGAGGTTGAAGCGCACCCAGAGCGCGAAGAGCATGATGACGGCGCTGCCGATGAAGGGGATCCGCCAACCCCACGCGATGACGTCGCTCTCCATCATCACGGCGAGCAGGATTGCCCAGATGCCGGAGGCGAAGAGCGTTCCGCAGTTCGTGCCGAGGGCGACCAGCGAGGCGACGATGCCGCGGCGGTTGTCGGGGGCGTACTCGGCGAGCATGACGCCCGCACCCGAGATCTCGGCGCCCGCGCCGAAGCCCTGGGCCAGGCGCAGGATCACGAGGAGGATCGGGGCCAGGATGCCGACCTGCTCGTATGTGGGCAGCACGCCGATCAGCGTGGTCGCCGCCCCCATGAGCAGGATCGTGTAGAACAGCACCTGCTTGCGGCCGATCTTGTCGCCGATGCGGGCGAAGACGAACGCGCCGACCGGACGGGCCACGTACCCCACGCCGTAGGTCGCCATCGCGAGCACGACCGCCATCGCGGCGTCGCCCCCGGCGAAGAAGATCTGGCTGAAGACGAGGGCGGCGGCCAGCGAGTACAGCTGGAAGTCCATGAACTCCAGTGCGGTGCCGAGCCAACCCGAGACGGCGGCGCGGGCGAGGTCGCCGACCGACCGCTTGGCGACGGGCGGAGGCGTCGAGGCGTCGACGCCGGGGGCGGAAGAACTGCTCATCGGATTACTCCTTCGTAGTGATGACGGGTGGTGCAGTCGAGTGGCGGGTCAGAGCGAGAGAAGGACCTTGGCGGATGCCGACGAGTCGCGCGCCGTGGCGAACGCGGCGACCGCATCGGCGGCGGGGATGACGTGGGAGACCACCGCGTCGAGGGCGTCGGCCGAGGCGAGCAGGGCGATCGCGTCGTCGATCTCGGTCGAGAAGCGGAACGCGCCGCGTACGGTGAGCTCCTTGGCGAGCATCGGGGCGAGGTTCACGCCGATCTCGGAATCGGGGAGCATGCCGACCTGCACGACGGTGCCGGCTCGACGGGCGGCGCGGACGGCCTGCGTCAGCGCGACGCCCACGCCCGAGCACTCGAACACGACGTCGAAGGACTCGGGGTCGATCGCGTCGGTGCCGACGAGGAACGTCTCGGTCGCGCCGAGCGATCGCGCCCGGTCGAGGGGCTCGGGGCGCACGTCGCTGGCGCCCACGACCGCGGCACCCGCGTTCACCGCCGCGGCGATGACGAGCAGACCGATGGGCCCTGCGCCGATGACGAGGGCGCGCTTTCCCGTCAGGTCGCCCGCGAGGCTCGCCGCGTGGATCGCGACGGCCAGGGGCTCGGCGAGCGCGGCACGCTCCAGGGAGAGCCCCTCGGGGAGGACGCGGATCATGTGCTCCTCGACGACGAGCATCTCGGCGGCACCGCCCTGACGGTGGGGGAAGCCCGCCGCGCTGCCGAGGTAGTCGCCGCCCGCGCGGAGGTGCGGGCGGTCCTCCAACCCCGGAACGGACGGACCGAAGCGCGCGGGGTGCACCGTGACGGGCGTCCCCGGCGCGAGGCGGCCGGAGGGGTCGAGGTCGACCTCGGCCGACAGTTCGTGACCGGGGACGAGCGGCTCGCGCACCGCGTACTCGCCGTTCTTGCCGTGGAAGTAGTAGTGCAGGTCCGATCCGCAGATGCCGACATAGCGCACGCGCAGGCGCACTTCGCCGTCACCCGGCTCGGGGGTGGGACGGTCTTCCCAGCGGATGTCTTCCGCGCCGTGGATCGCGAGAAGCTTCATCGCGTCTCCTTCGTGTCTCGCGCCCCGCAAGGCGCCCGGTGGTCAGAGGGTGGGGCGCGCCAGGCTGCCCGCCGCGGCGAGGCTGTCGGCGATGGCGCTCTCGACGCCACGCTGAACGATCGTGTCGACGAGGTCACCGACCCGATCGACGAAAGCGGTGCGGTGGGCGACGTCGTCGCCGAACAGCCGCAGATCGACGATGGCGCGGTGCGCGACGTCACGTCCGCCGCGCGTGGGCACCGCGGTGAGGCGCTCGCGGGCGGGGTCGGTCATCGCCGCGGCGTGCGGGCCCGGATCGAACCCGGCCGGAGGGGCGATGCAGGCGAGATAGGCCGCGACGGTCAGCGCGATGAGGTGCGGGAACTCGCCGCGGTCGAAGGCGTGGGCGAGCGGGCCCGGGATGCGCTGGGCGAGCTTGACCGATCCGTCCGAACCGACCTGGCTCGTCCGGTGTCCGAGGGCGCTGTTGCCCCACCGCGCGAACAGTTCGCGCTCGTACTGCTCGATGTCGACACCGGCCGGGGCCGAGACCGAGGGCTCGTACTCCCCGCGCAGCACGGCTGCGGCCGCGGCTTCGACATCAGCCAAGGCGATGGCATCCGGGATCGTCGGAACGCCCCGCAGCGCGCCGAGGTAGGCGATGAGCGAGTGGGTGCCGTTGAGCAGGCGCACCTTGAGCTGCTCGTACGCACCGACCTCATCGGTGAACACCGCTCCGCCTGCCTCCCACGCCGGGCGCCCCGCCGCGAAGCGGTCTTCGATCGCCCACATCGTGAACGGCTCGGCCGGGACGGGTGCGTCGTCCCGCAGGCCCAGCAGCGCAGCGACACGGTCGGTGAACTCGCCGGTGGTCGAGGGGACGATGCGGTCCACCATGCTCGAGGGGAAGGTCACGGCGCTGTCGAGGTAGGCCAGGACGTCGGCGCCCTCGGCATCCGGAAGCTCCTGCAGGAACTCGCGGACGAGCTTCTCGGTGTGCGAACCGTTGGACAGCAGGTTGTCGCAGCTGAGGATCGAGAGCGGCGCGCCACCGGCCGCGGCGCGCGCCTGGAGCCCGCGGGCGAGCTGACCGATGGTCGAACTCGGCGCTCCCCCGCGCAGGTCGGCGCGCACCCGCGGATCGGTGACGTCGAGGCGCTGCGTCGACGGCGAGAAGCTGTATCCGTTCTCGGTCACCGTGAGCGTCACGACGCGGAGGGACGGGTCGGCGAGGTCGGCGACCACTCGGGCCGGATCGTCGGCGGCGACGTACGAGTCGGTGTGGGCGCCCGGGATGCTGAGCGTCGTTCCCTCGGGCGAGATCGTGGCGACCGAGTAGAGGTGATCCTGGGCGTGCAGGGCGTCGACGACCCGGCGGGAGCGCGAGGCGACGCCGATGATGCCCCAGTCGCCGCCTTCGGCGCGAAGGGCGGCGGCGGTGTAGACCGCCTGGTGCGCGCGGTGGAAACTTCCGAGACCGAGGTGGAGGATGCCGGCGGCTCCCGGTGCCGCGGGAACGGCCACGGACGCCTGCGCTCCGCGTCGAAGGCTCGCGGTCGGTCCGGAGGGATCGTCGATGATCGGCATACAAGGAGTGTGCAGTGTTTGTACAAACTTGTCAACTGTTTACACAGCGTGATGCACGATGATGGGACGACAGCTCGAAGGAGAAGGAATGGCGGCAACCCTCACCGACGTCGCCCGGCACGCCGGGGTCTCCATCGCCACGGCTTCCCGCGCCTTCGGCGAGCCCGATCGACTCGCCGCCGCCACGCTCGAACGCGTGCGTCTCGCCGCCGCCGAGCTCGGCTACACCACCTCGCAGGTCGCGACGGGAGCGCGGACGATCGCGGTCGTCGTTCCGGATGCCGCGAACCCGGTCTACGCGACCCTCCTCAAGGCCATCCAGGGGCAGGCGTGGCACGGCCGCCACCGCATCGTGCTCTATGACGCCGACGAAGACCTGCGCCGCGAGCGCGAGTCGATCGAACTTGCGGGCAAGGCCGACGGCCTGCTGCTCTGCTCCCCGCGCTTGCCCGAGGCGGACGTGCTCGCGCTCATCGGCGATACCCCGCACGTCGTCATCAACCGCCTCATCCCCGGGGTCGCGTGCGTCATCATGGACGCCGACCGGGGTCCGAGCCAGGCCGTCGAGCACCTCGCCGCCCTCGGTCACACGCACATCGCGTACGCCTCCGGCCCGCACGGCTCGTGGGCCGACGACCAGCGCGCGCACACCGTCGGTCGCGCGTGCGAACGGCACGGCATCCGCCTGACGCGCCTCAGCAATCACGCGGCGTCGATCCAGGGCGGGCGGGCGAGCGCGGCGGCGGCCGTCGCGAGCGGCGCGACCGCCGTGATCGCGTACAACGACCTCGTGGCCCTGGGCCTCGAGGCGGGGATGAGCGAGCTCGGCCGCGTCTGCCCCGACGACGTGAGCATCGTGGGCATCGACGACATCGAGCTCGCCGGCGCGGTCACCCCGAGCTTGACCACCGTGCGCATGCCGATCGCGCGCTCCGGAGCCCTCGCCGTCGAGCTCCTGCTGCAGTCGATGGCCGGCACGACCCCGGACGAGGCAGCGGTCCTGCCGTCGGAACTGATCGTGCGCGGCTCGACGGCACCCCCGCGCGGCTAGCGGCGGGAGTTTCGTCCGACCGGAGCGACACGAGCCCGGGCGCCGTGGGCCACGGGCTGCGGGCCGCGGGCAGTGGGCCGTGGGCCGTCACGCGGACTCCACACCCGACACGCCGACCCCGGATGCCGCCACCCCGGCGTTTCACCACGAACTCCGCACGACGGTACCGCGAGTCCACCGCCGCGGCGGGCGGGCGACGAGGCGCGCGCGGCGCGGATCAGCCGCGGGCGGCGACCATCGCCTCCACGTCGTCGACGAGACCCGCCGCGCCCGGAGCGGCCTCGATCGCGTCGCCGATCGCTCGCGCGCGGGCCGCGTATCGCGGGTCGCCGAGGATCCGTTGGACGGCCGAGCGGATGGCATCCGGAGTCGGGCGACCCGTGCGCAGGTTCACGCCCACTCCGGCGTGCTGAACACGGGCCGAGGTCTCGACCTTGTCTTCGGAGTCGCCGGCGATGACGATCGGCACGCCGTGGCGCATCGCGTGGTGGAGCCCGCCGTACCCGCCGTTGGTCACGAGCACGCTCGTGCGGGCGAGCAGTTCGTCGTACGGCAGGTAGCTCGCTGCGAAGGCGTTCGCCGGCAGAGGCGGGAGCGTCTCGACGGCGCGCCCGCCCGTTGTCACGGCGACCTGGACGGGCAGATCCGCCAGGGCAGTGAAGGTGGGCTCGATCACCTCGCGGTAGTCGGTGTTGGCGACGGTGCCCTGCGTGACGTGCACGAGTGGGAGGGCCGGGTCGAGCTCGTCGAACCATGCCGGTGCCGGCGTCGGTCGGGCGGCCGCCGTCGCCATGGGGCCGTAGAAGCGCAGGTTGTCGGGGGCGTCCGTGCGGGGGTACTCGAACTCTTCGACCGTGAACTGCGCGAGCAGGTCGCTGCGCGAGAGCACGTCCATGAAGAACGCGCCGTTCAGGGGTGGCGCCCCGACACCGGCGAGGAAGAGGTCCAGCGACCGATGGACCGGCCGCAGCACGGCCTTCGCCGTCACGCCGAGGACCCGATTGCGCAGACGGTTCAGCACCGGCTGACGCAGGGGCGTGATGCCGAGACCGTAAGGCGGGGTATCGCGACTCGAGAATCCCGCGGCGGTGATTCCGCACATGACGGTGAGGGGACGCTCGGAGCGCGGTCGCCCGAAGAGGGTCTGCACCCCCAGGAAGAGCATGTCGTGCAGCACGACATCGACCGGTTCTTCCGCGAGGACGTGCTCCAGGGTGGCCGCCGCGGGGCCGGCGGGATCGAGGAACGCCCGCTCGACACCGCGGTTGATCGTCGCGAGTCCCCGCTCGCGCACGTCGTCGCCCGTTCCGATGTCGTCGAGCGTGTCGGCCTCGGGCGGAAGGGGGAGGAATCGGATGCCGGCCGCCTCGACCATCGATCGGTATCGGGCACCGGTGAGCAGGCGTACGTCCCACCCGCGACGCTGCAGTTCAGTGGCGACGACGAGGAGCGGGCCGACGTGACCGACGGCGGGCATGCTGCAGATGAGGGCGGAGGGGGTCATTTCCCGTTCTTTCCGGACGTCCCCGCCGCGCGTTCACGCGAGATTGTCGGCGAGGTGGATGAGTTGCGCTGTGAGCCACGACCGATACGTGGCGAGGTCCCATCCGCGGGCGACGATGAAGTGCGTCCAGGGATCGGGTCCCGTGATGAGGCCGAGCACGTCGGCGGCGATGGCGACCTGGTCGACGCGGATACGTTCGCGCTGCAGGAACCACCCGGCCCCGATCGTCATGTCGCGGTGACGCCGCATCTCCAGCTCGAGGTAGGCGGAACGCACCTCCGCGTCACTGTCGGCCGCAGCGAGCATGGCCCGGACGATCGCCGCCGATCGCTGATTCGCCTCGATGAGGAAGTCGACGTACCGACCGATCGCCGTATCGGTATCGGGCTCACTCATGATCTCGACGAGCGCGGGACGCTCGGTGAGCGAGTGCCGCCCCTCGTCACCCGCGAAGGTCCGCTCGAAGGCGGCGATCAGCAGAGCATGCTTGGGGCCGTTCAGGTGCACCGTCGGGATCGACACCCCCGCCTCGGCGGCGATCGCCTTGATGGTGGTGGCGACGTAGCCGTCACGGACGAAGAGCCGGCCCGCCGTGTCGACGATGTTCGCGCGCGTGGCGGCGGCCTCTGCCTGCCGTTTGGGGGACTGATAGCTGCGGGGCACGTCCCACACGCTACTTCGCTGCGGCGACGGCGGTCCGGGCGATGAGCAGCCCCGCGATGATCTGCGCGCCCGTGGACACGAAGTACATCGTGTTCGTCAGGGCCTCGATCGAGCTCGCGTTGATGACGGCACCGAGCGCGAAGCCGATGATCGCCAGCACGAGCATCGCCCACCGCGCGGGGCCGGTGAGCACCCGTGCGCGCGCGATGACGATGCCCCCGACGAGCAGCAGCACGCCCTGGACAGCGCTCATCCCGAAGAGGAAGGCCATCGCGCCGTCGGTGGGCTCCGCGGTCGGCAGCAGGTACGCGGCGAGCAGGTAGAGGCTCTGGTTCGCGAGGAAGAAGGCGCCGAAGCCGAGCAAGGCGATCTTGCCGACGACCGACGGGCCCACAGCGCCCTGACCGTCACCGCGGCCGAGGGCGAGAGGGAACATTGCCGCGACGTGGGCGAGGGTGCTTGCGAGGAACAGCACCCAGAATGCGGCGGCGGGCCCCGGTTCGGAGGATACGTCGGTTCCGACCTCGAGGGCGGTGGCAGCGGTCAGCAGCACACCTCCGGTGAGGATCAGGATGCCGGCGCCCCGGGGCCACGCGCGGCCCGAAACACTCTCGGGAGACGAACGGACGGCAGTGACGGTAGCGCTCATGGGTAGCTCCTTCGAGAGGCAAGGCGGAGAACGTATGAGATGTCCCGCTCTGGTAATTCACCATATAGCCATATAGACCAATACGGGAAGCCCACCTTGAGGCGAACCACGGTCAGGCACGAGTGCGACAAGGGTGAAACCTCGCAGGACTGCGAGTCGACGCGCTGACGCGCACTTTCACAATATTGTCGTATAAGCGATTTTTGATCCGCACGCCACAGCGGATCACGCCTGTGGGCGCGCGGGGGTGGCCGGCCGGGGACCCCGTGAGGCCCGAGGTAGATCCCGCCGGATCAGCGCGCCCCGGGAACGACGACGGGAAGCTCCAGCGTCACCGTCGTCCGCTCGCCCGGATCACTCTCGATGTGCACGCGCCCCTCGTGCGCGTTGACGATCGCGCGCACTCTCGTCAGCCCCAGGCCATACCCCTGGACGGCGCGCGAGCGCGCGTGGGCCGTGCGGTAGAAGCGGTCGAAGACTCGGCGCTGCTCAGCGTGCGAGAGCCCGACTCCCCCGTTCGACACCGTCAACCGGACGCGATCATCGTGCGCACAGCAGGACACGGACACAGGCGATTCCGGCTCGCCGAACTTCACGGCGTTCGTCAGGATCTCGGCGACAGCCTCCTCCAGGCGATCGCGGTCCGCGCGCACCTGAACGCGGGCGGCGTGCGCGACGCGCACGGGCGTCGAGCGCGCGTCGGCGAGCTTCGCGATGCGCCGGGCTGCGGCATCCACGATCTCCCCGATGTCAACGTCGGAGAAACGGAGGTCACGGTCGCAGGCGGTCGCCGACACGAGGTCGGTGATGCGGTCGAGGAGGTCGCCGGCGCGACGGTTGACGACGTCGATGTATTGCCGCAGTTTCGGGTCCTCGTGGCCGACGGCATCGTCGATGAGGGCGAGGAAGCCGGTCACGCTGGTGAGGGGCGTGCGCAACTCGTGCGAGACGGTCCGGAGGAACTGCTCGCGCACCTCGATGGCGTCGGCGAGGTCGGTGACGTCGTGCGCGACGACGACGGTGCCCTGGACGGAACCGTCCGGCCTGCGAAGCTGGTTCGAGGAGGCGAGAACGGCCATCTGCGCATCGGGCGGCCCGAGCCAGGCGAGGTGTCCGCGGAAGATCTCCCCTTGGAGTGCGCGCGGGATGAACTGCTCCTCGGGAGGAATCCGCGTGAGGCGGTCCGCGGCGAGCACGTTCTCTCCCGCGTAGGGGGGCTCGTCGAGACGGAAGCCGGCCGCAGTCGCCATCGTCCGAGCGGCCGCGTTGGCGACTCCGAGACGACCGTCCGCGTCGAAGAATGCCACGCCCGCCTCCACGGTGTCGAGGATCCCTGTCACGAGAGCTTCGGCATCCTGAGCCTCCGACAAGGCCCGCAGCTGTGCACGAGTCGCTTGCGCAAGCTGGCCCTCACGACGCTTCAGCCTCCGTGCAGCGAGGAACGCGGTCACCGCGAACGCGACGATTCCCAGAGGCAGAGTGACGGTGTTCGCCCACTCCGCGGCGGACTGCGGCGGAGCACCCTCGTAGAAGAAACGGAAGGCGACGATGAACACGGAACCGAGAATCGCGAGGGCGACTCCGACCCAGTCGAACGAGTACGCGGCCCAGGCCATGGGGAAGATCGCCAACAGAGTGACACCGGGGAGCACCTCGACGACCTCGGCGCGCACGAAGGCCACGGCGACGATGTCGAGCACCGCCACCGCCAGCAACCATGCCGGCGGAAATCGTTCCCACGGGACCAGCCTGGCAAGGACGGTCGCGACGATGCCGACGGAGAACCCAGCGATCGAGATCGTCTCGACGAGGGTGGGCAGATCGACGATCGCGACGACGACGGCGACGTAGACGAGCCCGAGCACGAAGGGAAGCTGCGTCCGCGCGAAGACGACACGACGGCCTCTCGGGGAACTCCGCAGATCGACGATGTGCACGGGTCGCTTGCACCTGCTCTCGGGCCGGTGGAACGTGTGGGACAGCCGGGAAACGAAACGTATGATATCGGACGCGCATCTCCCCCCACAGCCAACGCGGGCGCGTAGGGCCCGACAGACGCGGAACGCCGCCATCCCCGGGGGAGACGGCGGCGTTCCGGAGCGAGCGCTACTGGCTCGCCGCTGCGTTCGCGGGTTTCGCGGCGGAAGCCGCGTCACGCGGCGCACCGTGAGGGCGGATCATCGCCGGCCGACGCATGAACAACACGGCGACGAGACCCACACCGATCACGATGATCGGCAGGACGAGCGACTGCCCCATCGCCTGCGAGAAGCCGCCGACCACCTGCGGCGGCAAAGCCCCGCCGCCGAAAGAGGCCGAGGCATCCGCTGCCCCGGGCAGGTTCGCCTCGAGGCGCGCCTGCATGAAGGCGGCGATGGATGCCGAGCCGATGACCGATCCGACGGTCCGGGTCGTGTTGTAGATGCCGGCGCCGGCGCCCGCCTGGCGCGGCGGCAGGTTGCGCGTCGCGGTGGTCGCGAGCGGACCCCACATTCCGGCGTTCCCGACCCCCATCAGCGCGGACGGGATGAGGAAAGCCCAGATCGGGGCATCGTTCAGAATGAGCGCGACGTAGATGCCGAGCGATCCGCCGACGAGCAGCAGCCCCGGCACGAGCAGGAAGCGCGGGTCGGTGCGGTCGAGGAGCTTGCCGGCGAACGGAGCGAGCACGCCCGAGAGGATCGCGAGCGGCACGAGCAGCAGGGCCGACTCGGTCGGGGTGAGGCCGCGCGCGAGCTGCAGGTAGAACATCTGCGGCAGAGCCATGCTCGTCACGGTGAAACCGACCGCGGCGATGGCGAGGTTCGCGACCGAGAAGTTGCGGTCGCGGAAGAGGTCGAGCGGCACGAGGGGCTCCCCCTTGCTGCGCGCCTGCGTCCAGACGAACAGCGCCATGACGACGACACCCGCGGCGACCATCCCCCAGATCCACGCCGCCCACGAGTAGTGCTCCCCCTCCTGCAGACCGAAGACGATGAGGAACAGACCGATCGCGCTGAGCACGACGCCGAGGATGTCGAACTTGTGCGCCGTCCGCGGAAGCTGCGGGACGAGGATCATCGCGGCGACGAAACCGATGATGCCGACGGGGATGTTGATGAAGAAGATCCACTCCCATCCGAGGCCGTCGACGAGCAGACCGCCCGCGAGCGGCCCGACGAGGGTCGCGACCCCGGCGGTGGCGCCCCACAGCCCCATGGCCGCACCGCGGTTCTGCGGCGGGAAGGTACGCGTGATCACGGCCATCGTCTGCGGCGTCATGAGCGCGGCCCCCAGGCCCTGAACCGCACGAGCGACGATCAGCACCTCGAGCGAGGGAGCGAGACCGCACGCCAGCGAGGCGAGCGTGAAGATCGCGAGGCCCGTCAGGTAGATGTTCTTCGGACCGAAGCGGTCGCCGAGGCGCCCGGTGATGAGCAGCGGCACGGCGTAGGTCAGCAGGTAGGCGCTGGTGACCCACACGACGTTGTCGAGGTTGTTGGTGTCCGGGTCGAGAGCCGCCTTGATCGCGGGGTTCGCGACCGAGACGATCGTGGTGTCGACGAGGATCATGAAGAAGCCGATGACGAGCGCCCAGAGGGCGGGCCAGGGGCTGCGTTCGTGGGTCTTGTGCGACCCGGTTCGGGTGGATGCCGTCGAGGCGGCGCGGGCGTCGGTCATGCGAATGTCTCCCTCGAGACGCGGTGCTTGTTCTTGATGTGTTCGGGGATCTCGGCGACGCCCCAGGGCAGGGTGCGATCGACGAGACGCGCGCGCAGCGAGTCCTGCCACGCGAGTTCGGCGTCGAGCAGAGCAGCCTGGCGCTGCAGCTCGACCAGGAATTGCTCGGGAGTGTCGCGATCGGCGGCGGACTCGAGACCGGCGCGATGCTCTGCGATGGAGGCTTCGAGCATCGTGCGGCGCTGGTCGAGCAGGGTGACGACCTCGTCGCGCTCGAGGTTGTGTGCTTCGGAGAGGGCGACGCGGAAGTCGCTCTGACGGTCGATCTGTGGCAGCTCGGCGCGGACCCAGTCCTCGACGGCCTGGCGACCGGCATCCAGAAGCGTGTACGTGGTGCGCTCGGGACGGTTCCCCTCGCGGTCGACGCCCACCTCGGCGAGCAGGCCGTCCCGTTCGAGACGAGCGACCGTGTGGTAGATGGTCCCCTTCTGCAGCGGGACGAGCCGGTCGTCGCGGCGCTCTTTCAGCAGGCGCACGAGCTCGTAGGTGTGCATGTCGGCCTCGCGCAGGGTGGCGAGGATCATGACGGCGATCGGGGTGAGGCGGCTGGCGTCTGGCATCCGTCCTCCTCATGGTCCGTGCTGACTAGTCCACGTGGACTATACGCTCATTCGCGCCGCCGCGCGAGCCCGCGCACCAGCACCGCGCGCCCATGCCCACGCCCGCATCCGCGCCCGCACCCGCACCCGCATCCGCGCCCGCACCCGCACCCGCACCCGCACCCGAGCGCAGCGCCGAGTGTCCAAAACACCCGGACGGAATTCCGAAGCGTCCGGGTGTTTTGGACACTGAACGGCCCGACAAGGCGCGGGACCGCGGAGGGGTGAGCGCGGACGTCGCGCGAACGCGCTACGAGTCGGCCGGCGGGGCCGACGGAGGCGTCTCGGCCGAAGGCGCGGAAGACCGCGCCGCGGCGGTCGGTACCGCGCGGCGCACCCAGCGCACCGGGATGCCGAAGATGCCGCGTTGATTGGGCTCCTCGACCTCGAGACCGTAGTGCTCGCCGATCGCGTCGCGCAGCTGCGCCCGCTCGGCCTTGTCGTACGCGCGCATCTCGCGACGGAAGGCCGTCACCGTCGCCCAGCAGATCGCGAGCAGCACGATGCTGAAGGGAAGGGCGATGCTGATCGCCGCGGTCTGCAGGGCGGTGAGCCCGCCCGCGATGAGCAGGGCGAACGCGATGACGGCGGTGGCGAGGGCGAAGAACACGCGGACCCAGTTCTTCGGCTCCTCCTCGCCGCCGGTCGCGATCATGCTCATCACGAGCGCGCCGGAGTCGGCGGAGGTCACGAAGAACACGGCGATGAGGATGAGGAAGCCGACGATCAGCACGACGGAGCCCGGAACACCCTCGAGCATCTGGAACAGTGCCGTCGAGACGTCGACCGACCCATCGGCACCGGTGTACGACGCCGTGCCGGTCAGCTCACCGTAGATCGCGGTGCCGCCGAGGACGGTGAACCACAGGATGCCGACGAGCGTGGGCACCAGGATGACCCCGACGACGAACTCGCGAACGGTGCGACCGCGCGAGATGCGCGCGATGAAGATTCCGACGAAGGGAGCCCACGAGATCCACCAACCCCAGTAGAAGGCCGTCCAGGCGCCCTGCCACGCCACGCCGTCGTCACCCGCGTAGGCGCTGACCGTGAAGGACAGGCCGACGAAGCTCTGGATGTAGTTGCCGATCGACTGCACGACGTCGCGGAGCAGGAACTCGGTGGGACCGACGAAGAGCAGGAAGAGCATCAGGACCCCGGCGAGGACGAGGTTGATGTTCGACAGCCACTTCATGCCCTTGCCGACGCCCGACAGCAGAGAGAAGAGCACCAAGCCGGTGATGACGCCGATGATGATCGCCTGGCTGACGATGTTGGGCGACACGACCCCGAGGAAGTCCAGGCCCGCGCTGATCTGGAGGACGCCGAGACCGAGGGACGTCGCGACGCCGAAGAGCGTTCCGACGAGGGCGGCGACATCGACCGCGTTGCCCCAGCCGCCCTGCACGAGGCGGGCACCGAGGATCGGCTCCAGCGCCCACCGGATGGTGCGCGGACGCTTGCGACGGTGGAAGGCGTAGGCGAGCGCGAGTCCCAGCACGACGTAGATCGACCACGCGTGCACGCCCCAGTGCAGGAAGGTCTGCGACATGGCCTGCTGCGCGAGCTCTGCGGGGGTGCCCGTGACGCCGGGGCGGGGCGAGACGAAGTGGCTGAGCGGCTCGCTCACGCCGTAGAACACCAGGCCGATGCCCATGCCCGCGGCGAACAGCAGCGAGAACCACGACATCGTCGAGAACTCGGGCTCGTCGTCGTCCTGACCGAGCTTGATGTTGCCGAAGCGGCTGAAGCCCATCGCGAGGGCGAAGACGACGAAGAACGCCGCGATCAGCACGTAGTACCAGTTGAAGGTCGAGACGATCGCCGTCTGCACGGTGTCGAATGTGGCCTCGGCCGCGGCGGGGAAGAACAGCGCGAAGGCGATGAACGCCAGAGCGATGGCCGCGGCGGGCCAGAACACCCATCCGCGAATGGTCTTGTGACGACTACCGAGATGGGGATCGATGTTCACCGCGGTATCGGGGGCTGCCTCGGTCATTCCATCAACGGTAGTCAGCGGCGTCCCGCGTGCCGGGGGGCAGGCGCCGCGAAGCGCGGTGTGGCACAATCCGCGCCGGTGCGGAGCGTCCACACCCGCAATAATGAGCGGGTGACCTCCGCTCCCCCCGCCGATCTCGCCGGCTGGCGCCACGTCTACTCCGGCAAGGTGCGCGACCTCTACGTTCCCGCCGACACCGCCGACGACGCCGCGCCCACCCACCTCCTCGTGGTCGCGAGCGACCGCGTGAGCGCATTCGACCACGTGCTCTCCCCCGGCATCCCCGACAAGGGCGTGCTGCTGACGACCCTGAGCCTGTGGTGGTTCGACCAGCTCGCCGGCGGCGACGGAGGGCGTGGCATCCCGAATCACCTCGCTGCCGACCACGTGCTCGCGGGCGACGACGCGGTGGAGCTGATCCCGGATGCCGTGCGCGGACGCGCCATGCTGGTCCGCTCGCTCGACATGCAGCCGATCGAGTGCGTCGTTCGCGGGTATCTCACCGGCTCGGGCTGGGCGGAGTACCGCACGGCGGGAACGGTCTGTGGCATCCCTCTCCCCGAGGGCCTGAACGACGGCGACCGCCTGCCGGAGCCGCTCTACACTCCGGCGTTCAAGGCGCCGATGGGCGAGCATGACGAGAACATCACGTTCGAGCGGTCGGTCGAGATCGTCGGCGCCGAGACCGCCGCGGCGCTGCGCGACCTGTCGCTCGAGATCTACCGCCGCGCGGCGGCGACCGCCGAGGCGCGTGGGCTGATCCTCGCCGACACGAAGTTCGAGTTCGGCTTCGACGCCCAGGGCGTGCTGACCCTGGCCGACGAGGTGCTGACGTCGGACTCGTCTCGATACTGGGATGCCGAGTCCTGGCGCACGGGGACCACTCCGGCCGAGCGGATGGCGAGCTTCGACAAGCAGATCGTCCGCGACTGGCTCGCGGCGAACTGGGACAAGCAGGGCGAGCCGCCCGTGCTCCCGTCCGAGATCGTCGAGCGGACGCGCGAGCGTTACGCCGAACTCCTGCGTCTGCTGACGGCATCCTGACCCGCCCGCGGAGGCTTCGACGAGCTCAGCCACCGCTCCCTCCTCGCCGCATGCGCCCCCCGAGCACCGCGCGCCGAGCCCGAGCACCGGCCCCTGAGCTGAGGACCAGTCCCTAAGCCGAGCACCGTCCCTGAGCCTGTCGAAGGGACCCGCGACCCCCCCCCCACCCAAGGAGACACATGTTCCGCTGGAAGCTGCACGGCAACGGGCGCACCGTCGAGCCCGGCGCGGTCGTCGCCCCGGGCGAACGCCTGAACTGGGGCGCGACGGTCGCGATCGGCCTCCAGCACGTCATCGCGATGTTCGGAGCGACGTTCCTCGTGCCGGTGCTCACCGGCTTCCCGGTCTCGACCACGCTGCTGTTCTCGGGTGTCGGGACGCTGCTGTTCCTCCTCGTCACGAAGAACCGGCTCCCCAGCTACCTGGGCTCGTCGTTCGCCTTCATCGCACCGATCACCGCCGCGACCACGGCGGCCGGCACCGGCTCGGCCCTCGCCGGCATCGTCGCCGTGGGAGTGCTTCTCGCCGCGATCGGGTTCGTCGTGCAGTTCGCCGGACTCGGCTGGGTCGACAAGGTCATGCCGCCGGTCGTCGCGGGAGCGATCGTCGCGCTCATCGGCTTCAACCTCGCGCCGGTGGCGTGGGGCAGCTTCCAGAAGCAGCCGCTCACCGGCACGATCACGCTGGCCGCCGTCATCCTCTTCAGCGTGCTCTTCCGCGGCTTCCTCGGCCGCGTGTCGATCTTCCTCGGCGTGATCGTCGGCTACGTCGCCACGGTGCTGATCCAGGTGACGACCGGCGAGGCCCTCATCGACTTCGCCGCCGTCGAAGCAGCCCCGTGGGTCGGACTGCCGGAGTTCCACTTCCCCGACTTCGCCTCGCCCGGCACGTGGTCGGTGATCGCGATGTTCCTGCCCGTCGTCCTGGTGCTCGTCGCCGAGAACGTCGGCCACGTCCGCGGAGTCGCGGCGATGACGGATGCCACGGCCAACCGCTCCACGGGACGCGCCCTGATCGCCGACGGCGTCGCCACGACCCTCGCGGGCTCGTTCGGCGGCTCCGGCACCACGACGTACGGCGAGAACATCGGCGTCATGGCCGCCACCCGCGTGTACTCGACCGCGGTGTACTGGGTCGCCGGTCTCGCCGCGATCCTGCTGAGCCTCTCGCCGAAGGTCGGCGCCGTGTTCAACACCATCCCGCCCGGCGTCCTCGGTGGGGTCACGACCGCGCTCTACGGCCTCATCGGGATCATCGGCATCAAGATCTGGGTCGACAACCGCGTCGACTTCTCGCGTCCCGTCAACCAGTACACGGGCGCCGTGGCCCTGGTGCTCGCGATCGCGGGCTTCACGATGGACATCGGCCAGTTCCAGCTCGGCGCGATCGTGCTCGGCTCGATCGCGGCCCTCGTGATCTACCACCTCGGCAACGCGATCGCCCGCGCCCGCAAGACCGGCGCCGACGACGGCGGTCCGATCCCCGCCGTCGGCCCGCTGGGCGGCGACCCGGCCTGAGCCGGCTCGTCCGCCCCCACCCACCCCGGAGCATCCATGACCGCCACCACTCGCCCCACCGCCCGCACCGGCATGATCCTTGTCGCCATCGGCACCGTGGGCCTCGCCGTCATGCTGTGGTGGGATGCCAACGGCGCCCCCACCGTGGCCCACTTCCTCACGGCGTCCTTCGGGTACCTGATCGGCCAGGGCATCGTGACGTTCTACGCCGCGCGGCGCCGCCCGCGCTGACGGCCGAGACCGCGGCATCCGGTCCGTCGCGCGGGGTCCGGGCCGCGGCATCCGGACCGTTAGGCGGAGTGCGGGCTGCGGCACCCGGGCCGTCGCGCGGAGTTCGGGTCGCGGCGTCCGGACCGTCCCGCGGAGTCCGGCCACGACACGCCGCCCGCACGCACCACCCACCGGCGCGTCGCGCCTGAACTCCGCCTGACGGCACGCCCAGCGCGCCGGATGCCACGACCCGTCCCACGGACTCCGGGCCGCGGCATCCGGGCCGTCGCGCGGAGTCCGCGGCGGCGGCATCCGCACCGTCCCGCGGAGTCCGGCCGCGACACGCCGCCCGCACGCACCACCCACCGGCGCGTCGCGCCTGAAGTCCGCCTGACGGCACGCCCGCGCACCCCGGGCGCCAGAACCCACGGATGCCGATAACCCGCCGCCGCCGCCACCGTTGCCGGACCGTTACTTGACACCGGCGGGCCCCAGACCGCACACTGATCTCGGTCGCTGATAAATCGGTTTATCAGCAAGATAAATCGATTATCCAACGGAGGGTGGAGCGATGACTCGAGTGCGTCTCGCCGACGTCGCGAAAGCGGCGGGCGTCTCTCCTGCGACCGTGTCGCTCGTGCTCAACGGCGCCGAATCTCGCATCTCCGACGAGACCAAGGAGCGAGTCCGCCGCGTTGCCGAAGAGGTCGGCTACTCGCCCAACCCGATCGCGCGGAGCCTCCGCACCCGCGTCACCGGGACGATCGGCCTCGTCTCCGACCGCATCGCCACGACCCCCTTCGCCGGACGCATGCTCGCCGGCGCTCAGGAAGTCGCCCGCGAGAACGGTCGCCTCGTGATCCTCGTCGACACCGACGGCCACCCCGAGATCGAGTCCGACGCGATCTCGACCCTGGTCAACCACCGCGTCGACGGCATGGTCTACGCCTCGATGTACCACCGCGTGCTCCCGGCCCCGGCGGGCCTCCCCGACGGCACGGTCTTCCTCGACTGCCGCCCCGAGAACGGCGGCTACCCGGCGGTCGTCCCCGACGACTACGCCGGAGGCCGCGCCGCCACCCGGGAGCTCGTCGACGCCGGCCACCGACGCATCGCCTACATCGACGACGGTGACGCCGATCGTCCCATCGCCGCCGAGCTACGCCTCCAGGGGTACCTCGACGTCCTCGCGGAGGCCGGCATCGAGCACGACCCGGCCCTGCACGTCTTCGCCCCGACCTCCGCCGCGGGCGGCCAGCAGGCGATCGCCGAGCTGTTCGCCCTCCCCGAGGATCGACGCCCCACCGGGATCTTCGCCTTCAACGACCGGATCGCGGCGGGCGTCGTCATGTGGGCGCCCCGGCACGGCATCCGGATTCCCGAAGACCTGTCGATCGTCGGTTACGACGATCAGCAGTTGGTCGCCGCGGAGCTCGATCCGCCGCTGACCACCGTCTCGCTCCCCCACGCGGCCATGGGCCGCTGGGCCATGGAGGTCGCCCTCGGCCTCCGCGCGGCGGACACCGATTCCCCCCACCTCATGGACTGCCCGATCGTTCGTCGGGCTTCCGTCGGCCCTCCCGCGCACCTCGGCAGCGCGCGGGACCCCCGGGTCACGGACTGACGCCTCCCGGCGTCCCCTCACGATGGCGACAGCGATGTCGCCGCACACCGAAAGGAACACGATGAAGAAGTCCTTCATCCCGCTCGCCGCGACAGGCGTTGCTGCCGCGCTGGTGCTCACGGGCTGCGGTCAGGCCGGCCAGGGCAGCACGACGACCGAAGACGGTCGCACCGTACTGACCATGTGGACGCACTCGGCCGGTAACCCCGCCGAACTCGCGGTCTACGAACAGATCATCAGCGACTTCAACGCCTCGCAGGACAAGTACGAGGTCAAGACCGAGTCGTTCCCGCAGGGCGCATACAACGACGCGATCGTCGCTGCGGCGGCCTCGGGCGACCTGCCCTGCCTGCTCGACCTCGACGGCCCGATCATGCCCAACTGGGCGTGGGCCAACTACCTGCAGCCGCTGAACATCTCGAGCGGCATCACCGACAAGCTGCTCCCGACCGCCGTCGGAAAGTACAACGGCGAGATCTACTCCGCCGGCTACTGGGATGCCGCGCTCGGCATCTTCGCCCGCAAGTCGGTCCTGGATGCCAATGGCATCCGCATCCCCACCATGGACCAGCCGTGGACGGCGAGCGAGTTCGACGCGGCCCTGGCGACGCTCAAGGCCGCCGGCTACGAGACCCCGATCGACATCGGCGCCGAGGACAAGGGTGAATGGTGGCCTTACGCCTACTCGCCGTTCCTGCAGAGCTTCGGCGGCGACCTGATCAACCGCGACACCATGCTCACCGCGGACGGGGCACTGAACGGTGCGGATGCCGTGAAGTGGGGCGAGTGGTTCCAGTCGCTATTCAAGAACGGGTACGCCAACAGCGGCGGAACCGTCGGCAACCAGGAGTTCGTCGACGGCAAGGTCGCGCTCAGCTACACGGGCGTCTGGAACGGTCTCGCCGCGGTGGACGCGGTCGGTGACGACCTGCTGATCCTCCCGCCGCCGAACCTCGGCAATGGCCCCAAGATCGGTGGCGGCTCGTGGCAGTGGGGGATCTCGTCGTCCTGCAACGACGCGGACGGCGCGCGCCAGTACCTCGAGTTCAGCTTCAACGACAAGTACATCACCCAGTTCGCCGACGAGCAGCTCGTGATCCCTGCCACCGAGGCGGCGACCGAAGCGTCGAAGTACTTCAACTCGACCGACGGTGCTCTGCGCCCGTTCGCGGAGTTCTCGAAGGAGTACGCCGTACTGCGCCCCGAGACCCCCGCGTACGCGGTGATCTCGACCACGTTCGAGACGGCGGCGAAAGACATCATGAACGGCGCCGACGTGAAGTCGGCCCTCGATGCCGCCGTCACTGAGATCGACACCAACATCTCGTCCAACGACGGCTACGGCGCGAAGTAACGCCGAGCCCGCGGTGGGGGCCCGCTCGGGCCCCCACCGCACCCGGGAAAGAAGAACTCTGATGACCGTGTCACCCCCGATCGCCGCGGCGAAGCAGCCGCGCCGATCCCTCAGCCGCTTCCGCTCCGCACGCGGACGCGAGACGTGGGCGGGCCTGGCGATGATGGCCCCGGCCGCGCTCCTGCTCCTGCTCTTCCTCATCATCCCCGTGCTGCTGGCGTTCACGCTGTCGTTCACCAACGCACGCTTGATCTCCCCCAACCCCCCGCGGTTCGTCGGCCTCGACAATTTCTTCCGGGCCTTCACCGCCGACCCGGTGTTCCTGCAGTCGGCGCTGAACACCTTCCTGTTCGCCCTCGTCGTGGTGCCGGTGCAGGCGGGCCTCGGGCTGCTGCTGGCCGTGCTGGTCAACCAGCGCCTGCGCGGCACGACGTTCTTCCGCGTCGTGTTCTTCGTCCCCGTCGTGACCTCGATCGTCGTGGTGTCGATCCTGTGGCGCTTCATGTACCAGAGCGACGGCCTGATCAACTCGATGATCGACACGCTCACCTTCGGTGCGTTGAAGGGCGCCGACTGGCTGAACGACCCGAGCACGGCACTCGGCGCGATCATCGTGCTGTCGATCTGGCAGGCCGTCGGCTTCCACATGATCATCTGGCTCGCGGGACTGCAGACGATCCCCGAAGAGCTCTACGAGGCCGCGCGCATGGACGGCGCGGGACGGTGGCGCCAGTTCACCAACGTGACCTGGCCGGGCCTGCGCCCGACCATGGTGTTCGTTCTCGTGACGATCACGATCGCCGCCCTCGGCCTCTTCGTCCAGGTCGATGTGATGACCCAGGGCGGACCCCTCAACTCGACGTCGACCGTCGTGTACCACGCGGTGCGCAAGGGCTACGAGCAGCAGGAGATCGGCTACGCCGCGTCGATCTCCCTCCTCTTCTTCGTCGCCGTGCTGATCATCGCGCTCATCCAACGCTGGTTGACCCGAGAGAAGAACTGATATGACCGGCATCCTGGAGCGCCCCGAGCGCACCGCACGCACAGCGCGTCAGACCACGTCGACCCGGCAGCGCACCCGCTCGTCGGAGGGGCGTACCGGTCGCATCCTCACCTACGTGTCGATGTCGATCCTCGCCGTCTTCTTCCTGTTCCCGTTGGTCTTCATGTTCGTTTCGAGCCTGAAGCCCGACGCGCAGATCCTCCGCGACATCAACTCGCCCGCGGCGTTCCTGCCCACGGGCGACATCAGCCTCGACAACTACTTCGGGGTCTTCGACCGCGTCCCCGTCGGGCAGTTCCTCTTCAACTCGATCCTCGTGACCGTGCTGACGGTCGGACTCGGGCTGATCGTGAACTCGCTCGCGGGCTTCGCCCTGTCGCGACTGCGGTGGAAGGGGCGGGTCGTCGTGATGGCCCTCGTCATCGCGACGCTCATCGTGCCGTTCGAGACGATCGCGGTGCCGATGGTCTACTGGGTCAACCAGCTGCCCACCCTCGTCATGGAGGGCGGAGTGCTGAAGTACGACTTCGGCTGGCTGAACACCTACCAGGTGCAGATCGTGCCCTTCATCGCGAACGCGTTCTCGATCTTCCTGTTCGCGCAGTACTTCTCGACGATCCCGCAGTCGCTCGACGAGGCGGCCCGCATCGACGGGGCGAGCTGGTTCACGATCTACCGGCGCATCATCGTGCCCCTGTCGGGCCCGGCGTTCGCGACGGTCGCGATCCTGACCTTCCTTCCCGCGTGGAACCAGTACCTGTGGCCGCTCATGGTCGTGCAGAAGGAGAACCTGCGGCCGGTCATGGTCGGCATGCAGTACTTCTTCCAGCTCAACACCGCGTGGGGTGAGGTCATGGCCTACACCTCGCTCATCACCCTTCCCGTGCTGATCGTGTTCCTGGTGTTCCAGCGCGCGTTCGTGAGCAGCATCGCCGCGAGCGGCGTGAAGGGGTGACCCACCGACTCGATGGCGCCGTGCTCGATGCAGCAGCGGTCGCCATCGCGCATCCTTCCGCCGGGGCGGCCGAGCGCCCCGGCGGAAGCCTCGCCCGGCGCCGCACGCGGTGACCACGCGCGGCGACCTGAGACCCCCGACCCCCTGAGCCCCGCAGCACAGCGCTGCGCTGAAAGAGAGTGCCTGACGTGTTCGACCTCGCCGATTCCTACGTGTGGGATTTCTGGTTCGCCGACGACGGCGACCGCTACCACCTGTTCTTCCTGTACGCCTCGCGCGCGCTGCACGATCCGGAGGACCGCCACTACCGTGCCTCGGTGGGCCACGCCGTCTCGACCGATCTCGTCTCGTGGGAACGCGTCGCCGATGCGCTCGTCCGGGGCGGTGCCGACGACTTCGACGCCCTCGCCACCTGGACAGGCTCCACCGTGCGCCGCGACGACGGCACCTGGTTCCTCTTCTACACGGGCTCTCGCCTGGGCGAGGACGGCCGCAACGTGCAGCGCATCGGCTACGCCACCAGCGACGACCTGTACACGTGGCACAAGAACCCCGCCAACCCGGTGCTCGAGGCCGACGGCGAGATCTACGAGCGTCTCGCGACCACCGACTGGCACGACGAGGCCTTCCGGGACCCGTGGGTGTTCGCCGATCCCGCGGGGAACGGCTGGCACATGTACGTCACCGCTCGCGCACCCCGAGGACCGTTGAACGGCAGCGGCGTCGTGGCTCACGCGACCTCGCGCGACCTCGAGACGTGGACGCTGCAGGCGCCCGTCAGCGAGCCCACCGACGAGGGCTTCGGCCAGCTCGAGGTGACCCAGGTCGAAGAGGTCGACGGCCGCGCCGTGCTGCTGTTCTCGTGCATGCCCGCCCAGGCGATGGATGCCGTGCGCGCACGCCACCCGCGAGGGGCGGTGTGGGCGGTCGCCGCCGACAGCGTGCTCGGCCCGTTCGACATCTCGACCGCGACGCCGCTCACCGACGACGACCTCTACGTCGGCCGTCTGATCCGGGATCGCGCCGGCCGCTGGCAGCTGCTGGCGTTCCGCAACGTCGGCGTCGACGGTCGCTTCGTGGGCGGGATCACCGACCCGATGCCCGTCGGCTGGCAGGGTGACCGCCTGGTCATCACCCAGCCCGCCGCTCTGTCGGCCTGACGTCGCGTGCGCCCGGGCTCCGGTCCCGTCTCCCGGGACGGGCCGGAGCCCGATCCGTCCCGCGGAGTTCGGGCCCCGGCATCCGTACCGTCCGGCGGAGTCCGACCGCGACACGCCGCCCCCACCCGCCGCCCACCGGCGCGTCGCGCCTGAACTCCGCCTGACGGCACAGCCCCGACCCGGCCGCGTTCGCGCCGGCACGCTCCATGCACCATGATGACGGCGAGGCGATCGCCCACCGGAAGGACCAGGATGACGACCACCGAAGCCCACATCCACGACGTCGCCGTGCTCGGCGAGGCCCTCGTCGACATCGTGACCACCGCGGCGGGAGCGTCCGAGCGGCCCGGAGGCAGCCCCGCGAACGTGTCCGTCGCTCTCGGCCGGCTCGGCCGCGATGCCGCGCTCGTGGCACGCGTCGCCGACGACGAGCGCGGGGCCGCGTTGAACGCGTGGCTCTCGGCATCCGGAGTCGACCTGGTCACGGCCGGATCACCGGAGCGCACCGCCACCGCCCGCGCCACCATCGGTGAGAACGGCAACGCGACCTACGACTTCGACATCGACTGGGTGCTGCCCTCCCCCGTCGAGATCCCCGCCGCGCGGATCTTCCACACCGGATCCGTCGCCGCGACACTCGCACCGGGTGCCGACGAGGTCCGCGCCGCGGCCGAGCGCGCCCGCGCGACGGCACTCATCAGCTACGACCCCAACATCCGCCCCGCCCTCACCGGCGGCCACGATGACGCCACCGCGCGCGTCGAGGCTCTCGTCGCCCTCGCCGACGTCGTGAAGGCAAGCGCCGAGGACGCCGAGTGGCTCTACCCGGGCGTCGCGCCCGTCGACGTCGCGCGGCGATGGGTCGAGCTCGGCGCCGGACTCGCCGTCATCACCGACGGCGAAGCGGGATCCCTCGCCGTCACCGCCCACACCACCGTCGACATCCCCGCCGTCCCCACGACGGTCGTCGACACCGTCGGCGCGGGCGACACGTTCATGGGAACGCTGCTCGACGGCATCCTGAACATCCCCGGCGACATCGACGAGCTGCGCGCGCGAGTCCGGTCCCTCGACCACGAGGCCGTGCTGGCACTGTTGAATCGCGCGGCGCGTGCCGCCGCGATCACCGTCGGGCGCGAGGGAATGGACCCGCCTACGCGCGACGATCTGGCCGGTTGACCCGGCGAGTGCTCGGTGGGCGTCCGGCGGCATAGACCAGCACGCACAGCGCGCCGAAGGATGCCGGGATGACGACGGCCCACCAGGGGAAACCAGGGATGTCCGGCACCTGCCCCGCGGCGTCGACGTCGGCCTGCGGCGTCGGAGTCACGCGCTCTCCCGTCACCAGGATGCGATGGGTGTTGATCCCCAAGGGCGTGCACGTGACGAGGGTCACGAGGTCTTCACCGGCCTGCGGGAGAAGAGCCTCGGTCTCCTCCGGCAGCACCACCCGCGTATCGCGCACACGATAGGTGAGCACCTCGCCGAAGACCTCGAGGGTGAACGTGTCGCCGACGACGACCTGATCGAGGTCGTCGAAGAGCGTGGCCCCGGCGAGCCCCCGGTGCGCGGTGAGCACGGAGTGCTGGTCGGCGCCGCCCACGGGCAGCGACGTGCCCTCGAGGTGACCGACCCCCTTGTCCAAGATGGCGTCGCTCGTGCCGTGATAGATCGGCAGATCCACATCGATCGCGGGGATGCGCAGCCGGGCCATCACCCCGTCGGCGCTCGCGCGCAGCAGATCGTCGTAGACGAATCCCGGTGCGTGCGCACCAGAGCCCGTCGGTACGCGCGCCCCCGCCTCGATCAATGCCCCGCCCACGAGGGCGGCGTTGTAGGAGTGCGCTTCGGACAGCGCCTCGCTACGAGTCGAGCGGGTCGTCGCGCCGAGGTCGGTCTCCACGCTCACGATGAGCCGCGACTGGTTGTACTGCGTCCACCAGCTCGCCACCGTCGGGTACATGAGCAGCAGAACGCCCACGAACGCGACGAGCGCGAACACCACCGTTCCCCACGGCAGGTGCCACCGGCGACGACGGGCCCGTCGGCGGGATGCCGGGTGCCGGAGATCGTCGCCGAGGGGACGCCAGGACCGACGTCGACGCGGGTGCGGCGCGACGTCGGTCCCGGCTGCGGGAGAGGTGGCGTAGGGGGAGCCCGCCCCTCCCGGCTTCATGTGGTCAGGACCGCTTCGCCCGCACGCGGCGAGCGACGATGGTTCCGACGCCGGCGACGACGAGGCCGCCGCCGAGGATCGAGAACAGGGTGCTTCCCGCACCACCGGTCAGCGGGAGGTTCGGGCCCGTCTGCTGGGTGTTCTCGAGGGTGACCGTCGTCGGCGCAGTCGCTCCACCGGCGTTGACGGTGACCTGGGTCCACGGGTCGGCGGGGAGGACGTATCCGGCCGGCGCCTGCGTCTCCTTCACCCAGTACGTGCGCGACGTCACGGAGTCGTTACCGACCCACAAGCCGTCGATCGAGATCTTTCCGGTCGAGTCGGTGGTGAGCGGACCGGTGACGAGGGTGCCGCTCTTCGCGTCGTACACCTCGAAGATCGCTCCGGCGAGGGCGTTGGAGGTCGCGGCATCCGTCTTCTGAATCACCACCGCGCCCCAGTTCGTCTGCGGCGTGTTGGTCTCACGGTCGGACCCGTTCGTGTTGACCACGGCGGTGTTGGTGATCTGGCCGTCGGGGCCGAGGCTCGTGACCTTCGTGGAGATCCTCGCCTGAACGGCGGTCTTGCCAGCGAGCTTCGACAGACCGGTCGTGGTGAAGGTGATCTTGACGTTGCCCGACACCGTGTAATCGGTGTTCTCCACCAGCGTCGTCCCGTCGACCGAAACCGTGGCGCCGGTGTAGGACAGGCGGGCGTCGAGGTCGTCGGTGATCGAGAAGCTGCGGTAGGTGTCGCCCGCGGCCAGCGCCGGAAGGGGAGCATCCACCGTCCACACCACCGTCGAACCGAGCACCGGCGCGTCCGGGGCGGAGACCGACTTGGTCGGGGTCGTGTCGTTCAGCTTGTTCTTGGGGTAGACGTGCACGTCGTACAGCCAGGTGCCCTGGTTCGGGTACGGCACCGAGACGAGGAAGGGCTGCACGGGCGAGACGATGGGGTTGGGGCCCGGATCGATCTCGCTGACGTAGTACAGACCGTACGGGAGGTCCGCCACAACCGCCTGTCCGTCCGCCCCCGTCGTGACCGTGGTCGAATTCGAGAACGAGAAAGGCGCCGAGGTGACGGTCGCGGGCGTGGCGGTCGCGGCCTGGTCCCAGCCGGCGGCGGTGGTGAGATCGATCGCCGTGCCGTTGTAGGCGACGCGCTGCACCGAGAACTGCACGCCCGACAGGGCCTGCCCGAGCTGCTGGACGGCGCTCGGATCGGTGATCTCGGTGCCGTTTCCGGCGGCGCCCGGCTCACCCGCGTGCTTGTGGATGGTCAGCGTTCCAGTGGTACCCGTGATATTCGACGGGCTCGCCGGATCGGCGGCATGTGCCGCCCCGCTCGCCGCTATCGTCCCGAGGGCGGCGAGGGCCGCGATTCCGATGCCGGCGGCCAGCTTTCGCAGCCGCATCGATCTGGTGGACATGTGGTTCTCACTTTCTTTCCATGGCGGCCGTGGTCGGCGGCAACCGGCGTGAAGAGGGGATGTTCGGGGAAGGCGGACGGTCAGCGCGAGGACCGCAGCCGGCGCCTGAGCTTCAGGATGAGTCCGATGGCGGTCGCGCCGACGAGGGTGCCGAGGCCGACGATGACGAACGCATCCGATCCGATGCCGCCCGTCAGGGGCAGGCGGGCCGCCGGCTGCTGCTCGTTCGTCTGCGGACCGAGGTCCTGCGACGTGCCGGCGTTGGCGGCGGTCACCGTGAAGGCCAGCGAGCCCGCGGCGATGTAGCCCACCGGCGCCCGGGTCTCGGTGGCGGTGTACGACCCCCAGGCCAGCGCCTCGAGGCGGAACGCCCCCGGAGTGGGATCCTTGTCCAGCCCGGTGCACGGGCTCGTGACACAGTCCACGACAACGTTGTTGGGCGCGGCGAACGAGGGACCCGAGACCGTCCACTCCGATCCGGACAGCAAGTCGCCGGTCGTCTTCGACGTTTTGGTCCAGGCGACGCTTCCGGGCCTGCTCGCGTTCGTCATGGTGCACACCACGTCGGCCTCAGCGGCCACGGCGACGGACGCACCGGTCGCGGTGCCACCTGTACAGGCCCAGGTTCCGGCCTGATAGCCGGCGGGCGCGCCCGATTCGGACAGCACGTAGGAGCCGGGGGCGACCACCGCGGAGGTGATCGCGCTCTCGCCGGTCTTGCCCGTGATCGTCTGCGGTCCCGTTCCGGTCAGCGTCCAGTCGGCCGGTGTCGAGCTGCCGCCGTACGTGTTGTCGACCTGCTTCTTCAATGTCAACAGGCCCGAGACGGGCTTGTTGGTGAGGGTGCAATCGACTGCATCGCCGGGCGCGATGTTCGACAGAGCGGCACCGGCCGCGTTGGCCAGGGGCACCGTCTGGCTGCCGCCCCCGGCCCGGGCGATGGTGCAGACGCCGCTCACGAACCGCCACCCGCTCTGCTGCTGCTCCGCGACCGTCACCTGGGCCAGCGCCGAGGTGCCACCGAAGGCAAGCTGCCAGGACACGCTTCCGGATGCCGAGGTGACCTGGGTGGTCGCGGACGGCGAGGCAGTGCCGGAACCGGTCGTGAAGGTCGTCGCCGCGCCGAGTGTCCATCCGCTCCCGGGAAGCGGGTTCTCTCCGCGGATGTCCTGAACCACCTTGTGCACCGTGACGCTCGCTGTCAGTGGCCGGTTGGTGAAGGTGCAGTCCACACTCGCGCCCGAGCGGTTGGGAATCGTCAACGTCGATCCCGCGCCCACGGCGATGGCGGCGCCGGTCTCATCGACGCAGCTCAAACTGCTCGCGTAGTTCGCGATCGAACTGCTCGATCCGGGCGCCATCTGTTCCGTCAACGTGTAGGTGGCGCCCTGCAGAACGGCGAGCGGGCCGACGTGGGCCGCCTGAACTCCCGTCGCCGAACCGGACGTCGTCGCACTGCCGGAGACGGTCGAGCCGCGCGCGACGGAGAGGGTGAACTGGTCGGAGTTCGCGACGCGCGCCGCCACGTCCTTGCGGAGGGTGAGGTTGGCCGGCGAGTTGCAGCTGGCCAGATCCGTGCTGCTGTTCAGTCCCGTCGTGACGACCGAAATCAGCGTGCCCGTGGAGGTGTCGTACTCGCGCACGGTCGTGCCGTTGCCGAGGAACATGCTGCCGCTGGTGTTGAACGCGATCCCGTTGATACCGGTGAAGCCCCCCGTGCTGAAGCTGAACGACGGCGACGAGGGAATGACTCCGCCACTCGCCGCGGCGAGGGAGGCCCCCGTCACGGAGAAGATCGTCGTGCTGGTGTCGCTGCCGACGATATAGAGGTTGCCGCTCGCGTCGAACGCCATGTCGCCGTTGAGTGTTCCGCCGCCGGCGGAAGAGGTGTCGACCGAGCCGACGAACGTGAAGGCTCCGGTCGCGGGCACGTACCGGGTCAGGAGGAACCGCCCTTGAGCGTTGTAGCCCCCGAGGTAGTAGTTCCCCGTGCTCAGATCGAGCGCTCCGGCGACGAACGAGGTCACCGAGTTATCGGTGTAGGTGTCGGTCGTCCGGACCCACTTCGTTCCGTCGAAGTAGTACATCGTCGCCGTTCTCGCCGAGTTGGTGCGCTCATAGGCCAATGCGGCGGTGCCGTTGGCACCGATACCCAGACCGTTGAACGACGACACCCCCTGCGCCGCGGTGCCCACCGACGAGACCGTGCCGTTGGCGATCCGTCTCAGCTGACCGGACGAGGAGACCGAGTAGAGGGTCTGCGGGGCGCAGGTCAACGACGCCGCCACTCCGGACGGGATCGAGGCCGGCCGCACCGGCGAGAGACTCCGCTCGAGCGGGACGGCCGTCGTCGATGAGACGGCGGCGCCGACCGCGGGGCGCAACTCGGTCGCGCTCGCTGACGTACCCGAGCAGATCAGCCCCAGAGACACGGCGACGACCAGCGCGATGCGCGCAATCTTCTCATTCATATGTAGGCATTTCTTCCGCTCGGCGAATAGCGCCGATTCCGGCGGTGATACTCGCGATCCGACGATCGGTCTCGTTCGGGTAGAGACCGTGCGCGCCACGAAATCCGTCGCGTCTTCGGATGACGTCCGACGGATACCGGGTCCGACCCTATTGATCACATCCGAGAGTGCGAAATCTTTAATACCCGACCTAATCCCCGCGCTTAATACCATGCCTTCATGGCGGCTTCCGCACGCACCGCACGGCAGCGGGCGTGGCCAGCGCCGGGCGCCGTCGGCGACGACGCGGGGGAAGACGAGGAGCCGGCTCCGTGCGCCGAGCCGGCCACTCGGAGCAGCGCGCGTCCGATGCCACAGCATCGACCCGAAATGGCCGCGACCAGGAGTCGGGCAACATCTCCCCTCAAGAGGGAAGACACCGCCGAATAAATGTCACTCCCTTTTCAATCGTTCACAGAAGAGCTGCTCATTGACCGAGGACATGAAAAAGTCGCGCTCATCCAGAAACGCCAGCGCTTGCTCTCGACTCGCCACTCCGAGTTTTCGGTAGAGCGTACTCAACTGCACCTTGACCGTATTCACGCTGACGCCATCCTTTTCGGCGATGTCTTTGTTCGACGCGCCGTGATAAATGCTCCAGGCGAGAGACTCTTCGCGCGACGTCAAGACCGGAACGACGAATGGCAGAGGAGGATTCGACAGGCTGCGGCGGTATCGCTCGAGCTGGGACAGGAGGACCGTCGCCTCCGGCGTCACGTCACCGAGCCACCGGACGACCTCGCTCAGATCGACGCCGGCCAAGCCGACGAAGGCAGCCGACGAAAGGGACCCACGAGCCGCCATCCGCAAGCCGTCCGTCAGCGACCGGCGCGCTCTGACGTTCTCGCCGAGGCGGTGCTGGGCCACGCCTCGCACGAGCATGATCGCCACGGCTGCGCGCAGGCCGTGTTCAGCGATGCGCCCGAGACAGGGTTGTGTCACCCGGAGGACGGACCGGTAGTCCCCCATCATCTGCAACGCCATGGCGCGGTGGACCTCTACGCAGACGAGGGGCGGGACCGGCGGGTCGCAGGCGCTCAGAACGGCCAGCGCGCGTCGCGGTTCCCCGCGCAGCAGCAGGATGTCGAAGTGCAGGCTCAGCAGGATCGCCCGCACCGTCCAGTGACCGCGCGACGAACCGCTGGCAAGCAGGTCGCTGGCGAGGCAGACGGCTTCGTCGATGTCACCGGAGAGCACCTGGGCCTGCACCGTCACCACGTCGGCCGCGTAGTGCACGCAGTCATCGCTCCCGTCCGACTGGCGCAGGTTCGCCGCCGTGCGCAGGAGACCGTCGGCGTCCTGATCGTTCGCGAGGACAAGGAATCGCGCCATGTTCAGAATGTAAGAATCTTGCGACCAAGAAGGGTCGTTTCGCTGTGCGAGGCCGTCACATTTCGATACCTCAACGGATGCCGCCGCCATATCCCCGCGGAGCCCCAGGCAGAGAGCGAGGACGCTTTTCGCGCGGAATGATTCAGCCGCATTCGCACTCATACTCAGCGCTCGGCGTGAATGGAGAGCGGCCGCGGGAATGTTCCCGAGAGCGCAATACGCCTCCGCCGCATTCGCCTCGAGGAAAAAGCTCGCCTGGCGATCCAGCGAGACGCGAGAGCGAAGGTGATAATTCCGCCAATAGCTCTCTAAAAGATGAGCGCAGCTCTCGACATCATCTAAACGCGCGTGAGCCACCAGCGCTGCGCTCAATATCGATACATCATCCTCGGAAATTTTATGCGGCTCTGCATGAATTCGCGAAGATCTCACATAATTCAGATCATGAATCTCAGCAGTTCCTCCCGTCGGCAGCGTGCTCGCATTCACTCGACGCGCCGACTCAACCACCGGGTCATATGACTCCAAAAGGCTCACGACTCTCCCCCTGTCATCGCTCGAGACCCAATCCGCGAAAGGCCAAGAACTGCCACTTACGCCTTTATGCAACAGGCGCGGCCCAATACGGCGTGCAACTGTACAGGGACGTGGCACGTGGGTTTCGGCCCTTATCCAGCGCGAAAGTGCGCACAGGGATCCCCTCTGTCGGGGTTCCGAACACGCGCCCGGAAGATCGGTGCCACGACGACGATCCGCCCACGGCGAGCCGAATTCGCGATGAGTTCCGAGACGGTCGCAGCCACCCCGGCAGCCGATCGCACGATCATTCCGTATGCTTTGAGAGCGCTCCCATTCTCTTGTCGAACGACCCTTCGCGCGGGGTCAGCCACGGCGTGTCGCGCTCACCCGACCGATCGCGACGAGGCACTCCGCCGCACTTCGATGGGCGCCTTGCGGTCTCGGCGTCGCGCGCACGCGGTGCTCTGCCGCATTCTTGGCGCGCATTCAATGGGTTCTCCATCACGATGGCGAAATCGAGATGCGATTAGCCAGAGAACGCAATAGGCGCATCACCGATCGTCCCCGTTCTTATCGAGTAATGCTCGATGCGCCGAGCCCCGCGACGGGCCCGAGTGAGGGCCGCGCTGGCTGCCCGTAAACTAGACGGTGGTGCGTCGGGAAGTCTGGTCGACATTTCGTCGATCGACCCCTCTGGAGGCCTCATGAGCCATGACACCGTCCGCGCGCCGAGCTGGCCCGGGTACGCCGAAGTCCACCGCGTCACCACGCTGCTCCGCCGCGAGTCCGTCGGCGGGATGCTCCTCGTCGTCGCGGCGATCGCGGCGATCATCTGGGCGAACTCCCCGGCGTCCGAGGCGTACTTCGCGCTGCGCGACTTCCGCTTCGGTTACGAGCCCTGGCACCTCGAGCTCAGCGTCGGAGCGTGGGCCGCGGACGGCCTCCTCGCGATCTTCTTCTTCCTGGTCGGTCTCGAGCTCAAGCGCGAGATCGTCGTCGGGAGCCTCCGCCGGCTGAACACCGCGATCGTCCCTGTCACGGCCGCTTTCGCGGGCGTCGCCGTGCCCGCGCTCATCTACGTCGCGATCGTGCACACCCAGCCGAGCCTGCTCGCGGGCTGGGCGATCCCCACGGCGACCGACATCGCCTTCGCTGTCGCCGTGCTCGCCCTCGTCGGCTCGCACCTGCCCGGCCCTCTGCGCATCTTCCTGCTGACCCTCGCCGTGGTCGACGACCTCATCGCGATCGCGATCATCGCGATCTTCTACACCAGTGACATCGCGCTGCTCCCGCTCGGCGTCTTCGCCGTGCTCGTCGTCGTCTACGGCGCGATCGCCCACCGCGCCCGCGCGTGGTTCGCCCGCACGCCGTGGGCCGCGTGGGTGGTTCTGCTCCCGATCGGATTCGCCGCGTGGGCCTTCCTGCACGCCTCGGGCGTGCACGCCACCATCGCCGGCGTCGCGCTGGCCTTCACCATTCCGGTCGCCGCCTCGCGCCGCCGCGAGGCGAACACGATGGACCTTGCGGAGCAGTTCGAGCACCGCTTCCGTCCGATCTCGGCCGGCATCGCCGTCCCACTGTTCGCCTTCTTCGCCGCGGGCGTCTCGGTCGGCGGCGGCGACGGCCTTCTGCGCGCTGTCATGGACCCCGTCACGATCGGCGTCGTCGCCGGTCTCGTTCTCGGCAAGCCCATCGGCATCCTGCTGGGCGTGCGCCTGCTCACCCTGGTGACGAAGGTGCGTCTCGACCCCGCGCTGAAGTGGATCGACCTCGCGGGCGTCGGTCTGCTGGCGGGTATCGGCTTCACGGTGTCGCTGCTGATCGCCGAGCTGAGCTTCGGCGACGGCTCGCCGCACACCGACGACGCGAAGATCGCGATCATGGTCGCCTCGCTCCTGGCATCCGTCCTGGCATCCTGCGTGCTCCTCGTCCGCAACCGTCGCTACAAGCAGTTGGCGCGCGACGAAGAGGTGGATGCCGACGGCGACGACGTTCCGGACGTGTACCAGCAGCCGCTGCCGCCGGGGCGCTGAGAGGTCAGACCGGCGCGTACCTCGGCATCCGGCATCGCAGTTCGTGAACACCGGAACCGACCTCGACCACCTCGCCGTCGGGGAGGCTGACCACACCCGACGCTCCGGTGGGCACTGTCAGGGCGACCCGCATCACCCCTTCGTCGAGGCGCCACTCGATCGCCGCCCGACCATAGGGCGTTTCGTGCGCGGTCCGCGCGAACTCCAGGCCCCCACCCGGGTGGGGCGCGAACGCGATCCTCCGGTAGCCCGGCTCGAGCGGGGCGAGGCCCCCTACTGTGCGGTGGATCCAGTCCGCCACCGCCCCCAGTGCAAAGTGATTGAACGAGGTCATCCCTCCCGGGTTCACCGTGCCGTCGGGCAGCAGGCTGTCCCACCGCTCCCACGTCGTCGTCCCGCCCGACAGCACCGTGTACATCCACGACGGGCACTCGCGTTCGAGAAGCAGGTCATACGCGACGTCGACGTGACCGGAGTGGGTGAGGGCATCTGTGATGAGCGGAGTACCCGCGAATCCGGTGGCGATACGGTTGCCGCCCGCGCGCACGAGATCGGCCAGCCGGCTCCCCCAGCGCGCGAGTTCCTCCTGATCGGCAGCGAGCTCGAACTCGATCGCCAGGGCATAAGCGGTCTGAGCATCGCTGGTGAGAAGACCCGAGTCCGCGACGTACTCCGCACGGAAGGCGGCCTTCACCTCTGCAGAGAGTCGCGCATACGTCGTTTGATCGTCGGCCTTGCCAAGCACGCCCGCGGCCTTCGCGAGGTGCAGGCTCGACCAGGCGAAGTAGGCGGTGGCGACCAGATATCGGTCGGTCGTGGCATCCGCGGGGTCGTGCGGAGGCGCGGCGGGATCGAGCCAATCGCCCAGCTGGAAGCCCGTGTTCCACAGCCGCGAGGGACCGGCTAGCCGGGCGACGAGGTCAACCCAGCGCTTCGCCGAGTCGTACTGATCGCGCAGGATCTGCTCGTCACCGAACTGCCGGTACAGCGTCCAGGGGGTGAGTGCGGCCACGTCGCCCCAGGCCGCGCCCGGGCGGATCGGCGTCCACTCGTCGCCGCCGGGGATGACTGGGACGTACCAGGGGACCGTGCCGTCGGGGAGCTGCTCGGCAGCGACATCACGGAGCCATGAGCGCAGCATCCCCGAGCAGTCGTAGAGGTAGGACGCAGCCGGGGCGAAGACCTGCAGGTCACCTGTCCAGCCGAGCCGTTCGTCGCGTTGGGGGCAGTCGGTCGGGATGTCGACGAAGTTGTCGCGCATCGACCACCGGATGTTCTCGTGGAGTCGGTTGAGCAGGGGGTCTGATGACTCGAACCATCCCGTCCGCTCCATGTCTGTGTGGTAAACCCGGGCGACGACGTCCCCGGGGGCGATCTCGCCGGACCACCCTGTGATCTCGGCGTAGCGGAAGCCGTGGATTGTGAAGCGGGGCTCCCACGAGATGCGCGAGCCGTCTGCGATCAGCACGTCGGTCGCCGCCGCGCCGCGCAGGGGGCGGGTGTACAGCTCCCCGTCCTGCAGCACTTCTGCGTGACGGAGAGTGAGGACGCGGCCTTCGTCGGCCTTCACGTCGAGGCGGAGCCTGCCCGAGATGTTCTGACCGAAGTCGAGGATCCACGCACCCGACGCCGACGCGGTCACCGAGACAGGCAACAGCTCCTCGGTGCAACGCACGGGAGGGCCCTCCGGCGCGATCAGCGTGGCGTGGTCGACGGGCAGTGCTCGAACCCCGGACCACTCACGCCCAGGGGCCGTCGCCCAATCGTCGCGCTGGAGACGCGCGTCGTAACGCTCGCCCTCGTAGAGACCCGTGCTGATGATGGGGCTCGGCGCCGCTTCCCAGGATTCATCGGTGGCCACCACGGTGCGCGTGCCGTCGGCATGCTCGATCTCGAGTTGTGCAATGAGACCGATGTCGCTGCCGTAGAGATTCGGATACCCGCCGTGGAAGCCGAGTCGACCGCGGTACCACCCATCGGAGAGCCACGAACCGATGGCATTCTCCCCGACGGCGAGGTGCTCGGTCACGTCGTAGGTGTAGTAGCGCAGACGCTGCCCGTACACCGTCCATCCGGGCGAGAGGGCGTCGTCTCCGACGCGCTGGCCGTTGATCTCGACTTCGTACAGACCGTGAGCGCTGACGTACAGTCTGGCTCGCGACACGGTCGACGCCACGGAGAACGACGTGCGCACGCGTGGCGGTCGGCGCAGCTCTTCGGCGTCTTCCTGCCACGCGGGACCCACCACCGAGGCCACCCAGTCATCAGCGTGAAGCAACCCGGTCTCGACGGGCGCGGACGGTGACCAATCGGAGATCACCCCGTCGTCACCGCATACCCGCACACGAACCGACGCGCGCTGTCGCGAGCGGAGGGGCTCGAACGGCCAGTCCACCAGGACGGACTCGCGGCTCTCGACCCGCACCCTTTGAGGTGGCCCTCCATCAGAGACCGCCTCGAGCTCATAGGCGCTCTGCCGCCACCGCGCAGGCGCCGTGGTCTTCCACGACAGCCTCGGTTCGGGCACACCGATTCCGAGCGCACCCGGCAGGTGCTCGAAGGTGGGGGGGGATACGTCGATGGTCATGCGGAGGTCGTCTCATCCTGCTGGGGGTGAATCATGGGCTTGAGCGCGGAACGGTCGTGTCCGGGAAGAAGGAGGGCCTCGTGGACGCCACTCAACGGATGAGTGCTCGTCACGAGGCGGCGAAGGTCGAGCCGCCCACTGCACGCCAGCGCGATGGCATCCGGGTACTGGTGGGCATAGCGGAACGTCCCCGTCACGGTGATCTCTCGTGATTGGACGATGTCGAGCGGCAGTGTCACGTGCCCATCGCGCGCCACGCCGACGAAGACCGCTCGGCCGGCGCGGCCGAGGGCGGTGACGCCGGCCATCACCGCCGAAGGTGCTCCCGAGCACTCCACCAACGCGGTGAACTCACCAGACAAGGCTTCGTTCGCGACATCGATCGTTCTCTGCGCACCGAGGTCGAGCGCGATGGAGAGCCTCTGGTCAGACAGGTCGCAGACAGTGACGTCTGCGCCTGCAGCGCGAGCAACCTGAAGCACGAGCAGGCCCACGGGACCCGCGCCGCTCACAAGGACGCGATCACCGAGTCCGACGCCGGCCTTGCGCACGGCCCACAGTGCGACGGCAAGAGGCTCGATGAGCGCCGCCTCATCGTCGTCGAGCGCGTCCGGCACGTCATGCGCGAAGTCCGAGGGGATGACGAGGTGGCTCGCAAAGGCCCCGTCGACGGGCGGCGTCGCGAGGAACCGCACGTGCGAGCACAGGTTGTACCGGCCCGCGCGACAGTCGCCGCACCGTCCACACGGGACTCCCGGTTCGATGGCCACCCGCGAACCGACACGCTCAGGTGAGACGTCGGCACCGACCTCGACGATGACCCCGGAGGCCTCGTGCCCGAGTACCAGAGGTTCGGTGACCCACGTCGAGCCGATGTGCCCGTCGCGATACCAGTGCACGTCGGACCCGCAGACACCGACGGCACGCACTTCGACGAGCACGTCGAGAGGGCCTGGCACCGGCATTGGACGCTGCTCGACATGTGTGGCATCCACTCCCGTCATGACCGCGGCACGAAGATGTCGCGGCGCGCTCACCCCTTGACCGCCCCGCTCGCAAGGCCTGCCATGATGCGCTGGTTCAATACCAGGTAGATGGCGAGGATGCCGAAGACGTTGATGCAGATCGCGGCGAAGAGCGGGCCGTACTGCGTCGCGCCGAATTGACCGGTGAAGTTCAGCAGCCCGACCTGCACGGTGCGCAATTGCGACGAGTTGGTGAAGGTCAGAGCGATGAGCAGGTCGTTCCAGAAGAAGAAGAACTGCACGAGGCCGACGGTGACGATGGAGTTGCGTGCCATCGGCAGTGCGACCGAAAAGAATGACCGGAAGATCGACGCGCCGTCCAAAGTTGAGGCTTCGAACACCTCACGGGGAATGGCGCGGAAATAGGTGGCCATCATGAAGACGGTCAGCGGCAGCCCGGTGGCGGTGTACGTGATGATCAGCGGCAACAGCGATCCGGTGATGCCGGCTTGGAAATACACCGAGAACAGGGGCAGGAGGATCATCTGCCCCGGCACCATGATGCCCGCGAGGAACAGCAGCAGAATGCCAGCCCTTCCGCGGAAGACCATCACCTCGAGCACGAATCCGGCGGCTACTCCGAGCAACAGCATGAGGAACAGGGCGGGGAACACTGCCAGGACGCTGTTCCCGAGGTACTGACCGATGTTCCCCGTGACCCACGCGTCCGCGTAGTTCTGGAGGTTGAGGGAGCGCGGCAGAGCCCACGTGGGCGCGTTGAGGAACTCGTCCTGACTCTTGAACGAGTTCATGAGCAGCCAGAGAAGCGGCAGGACCTCGATGGCGACGAGCAGCGCGATCAGGACCGAGCCGGGAAGACGGCGCATCGTTGTTCCGCGCACGGTACGGCGGCGGCCGCCGGGGCGGACGGCGTCGGGATTCTTGGGCAGCGTAGTGGTGGACATGGGATCAGCCCTTCGTGACGTCGCGGCGGGACGACCGGAAGATGAACACGGTCACGATCAGACACAGAACAGTCAGCAGCAGCGCGATCGAGGCGCCATAGCCGTACTCGCCGTAGCTGAACGACGTCTGGAACATGTAGAGCGTCAGCGGAGTGGTAGCGGTTCCCGGGCCGCCGTTGGTCAGCGCCACGATGGAGTCGAAGACCTTCAGAGTTCCGTTGATCGAGAAGATGATCGACGACAGCAGCACAGGGAGCGACAGCGGCAGCACAATGCTGCGCACCATCCGCCATCCGTTCGCGCCGTCGAGGCGGGCGGACTCCATGATGTCGTCGGGGATGTCCAACAGACCGGTGTAGAGCAAAACCGCGTAGAAGCCCATGGACCGCCAGAGATCCATGATGACGAGGACCACGATCGCGCTCACCGGACTTCCGAACCAGTCGATCGAGCTGATCCCTAAGACATTCAGAAGAGCGTTGACGGGACCCGTCTGCGGAGCCACCTCGAACAGCTTCTGGAACATCAGAGCGACGGCGACCGTGGGAATGATGACCGGGAAGAAGACGAGTGTTCGCACCACACTCCCCCGGTTGCGGAGGACGAACACGTAGAACAACGCCAGCAAATAGCCCAGCAGCACCTGGCCGGCGGTGATGATCACCGCGTACAACAGCGTGAAGCGCAGCGCTTCAGCGACGCGCGGGTCGCTGAACAGTCGCGCGAGATTCTCGATCCCGACGAACTCGAATCCCGAGATCGCATTGCCCTCGAACAGGGTGTAGCCGAGCGACCACACCACCGGGATGAGCATCACGAGCGTGTAGACGAGCAGAGCGGGTCCGAGCAGGAGCGCAATCGCCCGCTTGTCGCCGAGGACTTTGTGCATGGGTGTTCCTTCGAGCGGGAGTGGAGGGTGGGAGCCGCCGCAGAGACGGCCCCCACCTCGGGACGGCGTCAGCCCAAGTCGGCCTGGACCAGACTCATGAAGTCCTGCGGCGAGATGGCACCCGTAACCAGCTGCGCGGCGTTCTTCTGGCTGGTCTCGGTGGCCTTGGCATTGAACAGGGCCTCGAACCACAGCACCGATTCCTTGGTGGATGCGATGCGGTCTTGGACGAGGGTGGTCAGCTCATCGGCTTTGACATCACCGTTGACCTTGAACCCCGAGATCGTGTTCGCCTCCGACAGCGACTGAGCACCGTAGTTCTTCGCAATGCAGGTGAGCCATGAGCCGGTGTTGTCGTTGTACGCCTTGGCCGACAGAGCCATGGGCAGACCGACGTTCGCCGGAGTTTGGCTGGAATCACCGGCGCCACCCTGCACGTTCGGGAACGGCATGAATCCGATGTTCTCCGACCCGATCTGGTTGGCCGCGTCGTCCGCGAAGTTCGCGAGCGCCCAGCTGCCCATGTAGAAGAACGCCGACTTGCCCGTGAGGAAGGTGTTGAAGGCGGTGTCGTAGTCGATCGACCCGACGCCCTGACCGAAGTAGCCGGCGGTGCCGAGATCGGCCACGGCCTGAGCCGCGGCGACGTACTCGGGATCTGTGAGCTTCGCCTGTCCGTCGGCGACCTTTTGCAGAGCGTCGGGACCGAGGTCGCGGAAGATATAGCCGCTGATCAATCGGGTGATCGGCCACCCCTGCTCGCCCGACGCGGAGAACGGTTGGACGCCCGCGCCCTCGAGCTTCGCCGCGTCAGCGGTGAGCTCGCTCCACGTGGAGGGGACATCGATGCCATTGTCGGCGAGGAGCTTCTTGTTGTACCAGATGCCCTCGATGTTGTACTGGTAAGGTAAGACGTTGAAGCCGCCGTAGAGCTGCTCGATCGTCGAGATCGCAGCGGGCTCGATCTGGTCGATCACCCCGAGGTCGGTCAGCGTCTTCTCCAGGTCGAGCACCTGACCGCCCTTGGCCAGTTCCTTCGTCAGCGCGGGAGCGTTGCCCGCGGCGTATTGGGTGGGCAGAGCATTCTGCCCCGCCAGCAGCTGGAGCTTCTGGTCGAGTTGCGTCTGGGGCACCGTCTCGACCTGCAACGCCTGGGCATCGTTCTCCGCCTTGCACTGGTCGGTGCTCAGAGTCTTCAGAACCTCGGGAATCGTGGTGTTCTCCTGATTCACCAGAAACGAGAACGACGAACCGGATGCCGCGCCTCCTCCGCCGGCGCACGCGGTCAACGCGAGCAGACCGGCGGCACCGGTAGCGATGAGCGCGGCTGTGCGGCGCGAGCGCGTGAATGCTGTGGACACTTTTCCTCCTCGAAAACGCGCCTCGTTCATTGAAGCGCTTCAAGAGGATTATGCAGGGCACCATCGGGCGCGTCAAGAACTTTTTGAAGCGCTTCAGAGCTGCGTCAGCGCGGCAGCTCGCCCGACCGTGCTTTCGCGCACGACGAGCTCGGGGCGCAGCACGGTCGTCACGTGCTCATGCCCGACTGGGCCGGCCGCGATCTCGGCCAGCAGCAGACGTAGTCCCTCACGACCCATGTCGAGCCCCTGCATCTGCACCGACGTCAGCGGGATCATCCCACCCCACGCCGCGGAGTTATGGTCGCAGCCCATCACCGCGACATCGCCGGGGACGTCGACGCCCTGCGCACCGAACACCTGGATGATCGCCATCGCAAGAAGATCGGTCACGGCGATCACCCCGTCGAGACGACCGCCGCGCACCTTCGCCACGAGCCCCTCAGCTGCGCGGAGCCCGCCGGGGGGATCGAGATTCTCGGTGGGAACCTCTTCCAGCGTGACGCGCCCGCCCGCCTCCGCGACCGCGCGGCGGACACCTCGTCGCCGCAACGCGACAGGCTGCAGGTAGTCTCGCCCCCCGACGAACGCCAGGCTGGTACGGCCGATGTCGATGAGATGACGCGCCGCCAGATAGCCGACCTCCTCATTGTCGACCAGCACTTGGCAGCAGTCCCCGCGCCCGGTGTCGTAGTTCAGCATCACCGTCGGACGACCGTGTCGGCGAATACGTGCAACGTCCTCGCTCGCGTCCTCCATGGGAGCGAGCAGGATCCCGCTGACCCTGGCCTCGTCGAAGAAGTCGAGGTCGGCGCGCTGTTGATCGATTCTGTTGTCGCTATTGGCGACCAGCACATTCATCCCCAGCTCGGCGGCGTGACGCTGCGCCCCCCGGGCGATGTCGACGAAGAGCGAGTTACTGATGTCGATGACCACGAGTCCGACGCTGCGCGAGCGCCCCGCCGCGAGTTGCTGCGCGTTGGAGTTGCGGACGAAGCCGAGTTCGGCGATTGCCTTCTGAACCTTCTCTAGCGTGGCCGGAGCGACCTTGGCGGGATGGTTCAAGACGTTCGAGACCGTTCCGAGCGCGACCCCGGCGTGCCGAGCAACGTCGGAGATACTCGGCATCCGGTCGCCTTGCTGCACTCGAGGTCCCCTTCGCCAACGGTGTCGATCAGTTGGATGCTAACCGATCGAGGCGCCTGTTGATGCGCTTCAACACCCATCGCGCCAGAGGCAGCATCCCCGTGACCGCGTGCGAACCGGCCGTGCGCGTATGAGACGCGCGTGAGCGATTGCCCCGCTTATACAAGCGGCGCGACGCTCAGGTGCTCGTCCATCGCGACCGGCTCCCACGCGGGCAGGATCTCGTCGAGGATGAAGCGCCCCGCCTCGCGCCACATCTCGACGATCTCGTCGTCGGGAACGACGTCGAGCTCGGCGCGGGTGAGCAGGCGGATGTCGGTCGACTCTCCCGTGTCGGGGGCTCCCGCGGGTTCTTCGGCGGTGACGAGGGCGTAGAGCAGGTCGGTGTGGAAGTGCGCCGGGTCGGCCGAGGTGCAGGCGGTCGAGGACAGCACCGGCACGGGGTGCGCGGCCGCGTCGGTGAGGTGGCGGATGCGCACCACGGGCTGGAGCAGCCGCACCTGCTCGGGCTGATATCCCGACTCCTCGACGAGCTCGCGCCGCACCGCCGCCCAGGGGGTCTCGTCGTGCTCGACGTGGCCGCCGAACATCATGAGCTTCCGGGCGCGCCGGTGCAGGTGGTAGCTCAAGCGCGGCTCGGGGCCGTCGACGCGGACGATGAAGAGGCTCACGGTGGCGTCGTGATCGCCGGGGCGGGTGTGCAGGTGCGGCATCGGCGGCTCTCTCCGCGGGTCGGGACTGTCGACGGTACTGGTGACGCCGGAACGAACGTCAGCGCGAATCTGTGGGGTCTCGGGCGATTTCGATCGTGATGCGACCGCCCGCTTCGATCACGCCCGGGCCGCGGTCGGGCGTCGGCGCGGGGACGGGGATCTCTTGCTCCGCTTCCCATACAATCCGCGCGTCGTGCGCCGTGGGATGGAATAACTCATCGAAGCCCAGCAGACCTCCGGACGACATCGCGGAGGCACCGGACCGCCGCTGACGACGACCCACCGCATACGCGACCGCCGCGAAGACGACGGGCACGCTGAGGACGATCGCGATCGTCGCCCATCCCCATACGTCCTTCATCCCTGCGACTCCGCCAGACCCATCTCCTGCAGCACGCCGGACTTCGTGCGGGTGAATGCCTCGACCTCGCCGTCCTCGCCCTCACCGAATCGGGTCGAGTAGCCGTCACCGCGCGGCCGGGACGCGAACAGCGCCTCCACCGCGCCGGAGAGATCGGCGGAGATCGTGGACCCGCCCGGCGACAGCTCACCGTACCCGGGGACGATGGACACATCGACACGGTTCCGCTCCGCGACGGGGATCACCGCGACCAGCACCGCACGGAGCATCTCCTCCGACACGGCGTAGTTCGGGTACCAGCTGTTCAGGTCGGGACGATCGGTGGTGTCGAGGTCGGCGACGTCGGCGGGCTCGATGCTCACATCGACGCGCAACTGGCAGGAGCCTTCACAGTTGTCGCTCCCCCGCTCGGCGACGATGCGCCAGACCCCGCCGTCGGCGACGCCGCTCTCGTCGATCGCGGCCTGGATCGGCGGGATCGCCTTCTCGATGTCGCTCTTGCTCGAGCCGAAGGGGTCGTCGAACGGAGATCGTCCGTCGATCAGCGGGATCATGAAGCAACCCGACAGGGTCACCGCGACCAGCCCGGCGAGAGCGGCGGCCAGCGCTCCGCGGATCACTCTTCTCACCCTCGCGCGCCTCCCCCTCGTACGCTCCCTCCGGCGGGCCGTGCGGTCAGCCGAAGATCTGCGACGTGATCTCCGACAGCCACGGCCGAGCGTTGATGTTGACGGTCTCGAGGTAGAGCCACTTCCCGTCGCCCGCGACCACCACGTCCTCGGTCTCGGGGGTGTCGGAGGGCTTCGCGCAGTACTGCGCGCCGAAGTCCTGCGACGGCTGGCACTCGAAGCCCTGTGCACCCAAGCCCTCGAGACCGGCCGTGATGTCCGCCGCCGGCGCGGTGCTCACGATGAGCAGCACGGCCGCCGCCTCCTCCTGGATCCAGTTGCACGACAGCACGGTCGTCGCGTTCACGGGCGACGGGCGCACGAATCCGTCGGCGTGCTGCGCGGTCAGGTCGCCGACGGTCTGCTGGCGGGTCTCGGCGGTGCCGAGATCGTCACAGGATGCCGGCAGAGCAGCGGGCGATGACGACGGGACCGCGGGGGTCGAGGCCGTCGGTGAGGCAACCGACGCCGTCGGCGACGCGACCGGGGTGTCGCTCGCGGCCGGCGCGCCGGCTCCCGAGGCGCATCCGGTCAGCAGGGCGGCGGCCCCGATCAGCAGCGCCCCCGTGAAGGCGATTGGTGCACGACGCATGACGGTCCCCCTTCGCGCGGCAGCGATCTCCCCACGCCGTCCGCTTGTCCTTCGCTCAACATAGCTCGGTTCGCCCGCCGCTTCACCCACTTGACCCTCACGCAACGTGAGGGTCAAGCCTGGGGGCATGAACGAGAACTTCGACGCTTTCGACATCAGTCCCGTGCCACCTCCGGGACCGGATGCCATCGCACCCCCGCTGTACCGGGGGATCTACGGCATGCCCCAGTTCGTCACCTTCCCGACGTCCGACCTGGCGGCATCCGTCGACTTCTGGACGCGCGGTCTCGGGTTCTTCGAGCTCTTCGGCATCCCGGGGCAGATGGTGCACCTGCGGCGGTGGGCGTTCCAAGACGTCCTTCTCGTGTCGGGCGAGACGCCGGCGTCGGTCTCGGCGGGGCAGGTGAGCTTCGCGTGCCTCCTCGACCAGATCGACCCTCTGCTGGCGTCGCTCGCCACCGTGGGGGCAGCCGCCGAGGCGCGCGATACCCCCTGGAACACGCGCGAGGTCGAGGTCGTCACGCCCGAGAATGCGCGCGTCGTCTTCACGGCGGCCAAGGTGTTCGATCCCACGACCGTCGAAGGCAAAAACCTCCAGTCGGTCGGCATCGGACGCGACGAGAATGACTCCCATGGGTGAGCAGGGGATGCCAGTCGGCGAGACGGCCGCGCAACTCGGGCTGACCGTGCGCACGCTGCACCACTGGGACGAGATCGGGCTTGCGAGCCCCGCGGCCCGATCCGCCGCGGGGTATCGGCTCTACACCGACGACGATCTCGAGCGGCTCCGCCGCATCGTCGTGTACCGCGAGCTCGGTCTCGATCTCGACGCCATCCGCGCGGTGCTCGACGAGCCGGGCGGAGACGTGGCCGAGCAGCTGCGCGTCCAGCGGGCGCAACTCGCGCGCCGCATCGCGCAGCTGCAGCACCTCGACGAGGACCTCGAGCGCATGATCGCGGCGCAGGAGCATGGCATCCTGCTCTCCGAAGACGAGCAGCGCGCGACTTTCGGGCCGGGGTGGGACACCAGCTGGCCCGCCGAAGCTCGAGAGGCCTACGGCGGGTCGCGGCAGTGGCAGCAGTACGCCGAGCGGGCGGCGTCTCGCTCGGCCGACGACTGGAAAGCCGTCACGCGAACGGTCGCAGCATTCGACGAGGAACTCGGCGCGGCCATCGACGCCGGCGCCCGCCCCGGCGACGCCACGGCCGACGCGCTCGTCGAACGGCATCGCGCGGTGTTCTCGCAGTACTTCCCGATCACGCGCCAGATGCAGGTGCACCTCGGCCGGATGTACGCCGCCGACCCGCGCTTCGCAGCCCACTACGACGCGGTGCGACCCGGGCTCGCCGTGTGGCTGCGCGACGCGATCGAGGCGAGCGCCCGCGCGCACGGCATCGACCCCGACACCGCCACCTGGGAGTGATCAGGCCGAGCCGCGCTCGATGATCTCGGTCGGCAGGATCGCGGTGCTCGCCGGCGCGCGCCCGGCGAGCAGGTCGAGCAGCATCCGCGCCATCTGTCGCCCCTGGTCGTGGGACGGCTGACGGATCGTGGTCAGGGCGGGGAGCAGGGAGGTCGCGGCCGACGAGTCGTCGAACCCGATGACGGCGACGTCGCGCCCGGGCTCAAGCCCCCGCTCGCGCAGGGCCGTGTACGCGCCGCGGGCCATGAGGTCGCTGGCCACGAACACCGCGTCGGGGACGTCTCCGGATGCCAGAATCCGCCGCATCGCGTCGGCACCCTCGGTCTCGGTGAACCCGCCGTCCTCCACGGCGAACGGTTCGAGTCCAGCGGCGGCGAGGGCGTCGCGGAACCCCTGCAACCGGTCGATGCCGGCGGGCATGTCGGCGGGACCGGCGACGGTGGCGATGCGACGGTGTCCACGGTCGAGCAGGTACTGCGTGGCATCCCTCCCGCCCTGCACGTTGTCGACGTCGACGTAGTGGTCGGTGGGGCGCACACGCGCGGGGCGCCCGCCGTAGACGACGGGCACGGTGTCGGCGAGACGGTCGATGAAAGTGTCGCTGGTGTGGTGCGAAGCGACGATCGCGCCGTCGACGCTGCCGCTGCGGAGGTAACCGAGCGCTTTCGCGCTGGCGTCGTCGCTCGCGATGAGCATGTTCATGACGTAGTCGGACTCGCCGATCACCTGCGAGATGCCGGCGACGATGGAGCCGAAGAACGGGTCGCCGAAGAAGCGGTCGGTGTCTTCGGGGATGACGAGGGCGATCGCGCGGGTCTGGCGGCTGGCGAGGGAGCGGGCGGCCCGGTTCGGGACGTACTGCAGCTCGTCGATCGCTCGCTGGACGGCGTCGAGAGCGGCCGGCGACACCGCGGTCGAGCCGTTCACGACGCGCGAGACGGTGGAGCGCGAGACACCCGCTCGTGCGGCGACCTCTTCGATGGTGGCAGCACCGCGCACGGGGGTGAGTGACATCGATCTTCTCCCGGGCTCTGCGATGCGACCGCGCCGTTTCACCAGCGGCGACGTTGTGAGCGTACTCCCCGGACCGGTCCGGATGCTGCTCGACGCTGCCGCGGTCGAATCGAGCCGAAAATGCGCTAGAGAAACCGTCCCAGAGGTCACGGGGCGAGGGCGTGCGCGAGCGAGCGTTCCGAGGGGAAGCCCGACAGTTTCGCGACGCTCGCCAGGGAGAAGTCGGGATCCGCGGCGAGGAACATGCGGGCGAGGCGGAGCCGCTCCTCGCGGAGCATCTGGCCGGGCGACCGGCCGTGGGCGGCGAACGCCCGCTCCAGCTGACGACGCGTCACGCCCGTGCGCTGAGCGACACGATCGACCGTGAGATCGACGTGCATCGCACCCGAGGCGATGACGACCGACGCCCGGTGATACAGGTCGGCGTAGTCGACGACGTCACGCGGCCTCGCCCGGGGTGAGGCGCGCAGCGCTCCGGCTTCAGCGCGCGCCGCGGCGATCAGCGCCTCGACGGATGCCGCGACCGCGGTCGCGACGCTGATTACCCCCCCCCCCCCCGAAACGGGGGTGTGGAAGAGGGCGTTGACGGCCGACAGGATCATGCTCGCCGACACCAGCTCGCCGGCACCGTGGACCCAGGCGGCGGCGCGGTCGTGTGCGCGGTAGTCGATCTCGATGCGCGCGGTCGGCTCGTCGGACACAAGTGAGAACGCCTGGCCGCCCGGGAGGAAGACGACGGCGTTGGGGCCGAGGGCGACCGCCGCGTCGTCGCCGAGCGAGAGACGCGCCTCACCGGCGACCTGCACGAGAAGCGTGTCACGCGGGCTCCCCGTTCTCGTCGCCGCGCGGGTGAGGCTCAGAGCCGTGTGCCAGATGCGTCGCACCGAAACCTCGGCGACCTGCGCCTCATCGATGAAGGCGTGGCTGGGGGCGATGTCGCCGCGGACGTCCATCCCCCGCGCCGCGAACCACTCGGCGACCGCTGATCCGGTCAGAGGGACGCGGGCGATGTTCCATACGGGATCGCGATGGCCAGAACTCGGCGAACCGGGCGCGCTCACGTGCTCTCCCTCCACGATGCGTGGCGACCGACTCTAAGCGGCGGGGCGTCGCCGCCGAAGCCGCTTCACCCCCGTCCTTCGGCCACCGCCTCCGGGGGTCACCCGGCATCCACCCGCCGGTGCGCCATCCCGACAGCGCGCCCCACCTTGCGACACCACTTACATAGCCGGCAGGGATGCACGGCTTGATGTGACACGGCACATCGCCCGACCCCGAGAGGACTTCCCCGTGGAGAACACCCCCGAAACCACCGCCGTCGACGGCGGCCTGCCCCGCCGCACGGTACTCGCCGGCGCCGCCTGGACCATTCCGGTCATCGCCGCCGCGACGATCACACCTACGGCATCCGCCTCCGGCACGCTGCAGCTGGCGTTCGACAAGACCACGTACAACGGCACCGCGTGCTCAACGATCACCGGCGCCTATGTGACGGTGACCACGAACGGGGCGGCGACGACCGGGGCGTCGATCACGGTGAGCCTGTCGAACGGCTACACGTTCTCGGGCGGTTCGACCTCGGCGACGGGGCTATCGGGGACGAACGGGCGGTACATGGTGCCGGACATCAACGTACCGGCGGCAGGCGGAACAGCTACCTCTACGGCGACCTCGGGATCGTCGACCGGGACCGCGACTCTCAGCGCGTCTACGGTCCCCGATGGCATCCCTTACAACGTCACCACACCCATCCAAGGCCTACCCACCGGCGTCACCGCCACGCAGATCACCCGCCAGGAAACCTCGAACAACTCCCACCTCTACGTCCGCGGCAGCGACGGCAAGATCTACTACAGCATCAGCGGCGGCACCCTCACACCCCTCGCCAGCAACGCCAAAGACGGATCCCTCTACGCCTGCGCCCC
>NZ_LDRU01000086.1 GCF_001476285.1 Microbacterium testaceum
GCACGTGTTTCTGCGCGCGGATCGCGTTTATGCGGCGACCGCGCCGGTGGTTATCCACAGGCGTCCCGAGCGGCGCGCGAGAACGTGGCACCCTCGCGGAATGGACACCGCACCCCGGGCGCTCCGCGCCTCGCCCGCACCGCTGATCGTGGCCTCGGGTGCGCCGCGATCCGGACCGCCACTCTGGCGCGACGAGTCGCTGCTGCGCGTCCGCTCGGGTGTGTACACCGTTCGTACCGCGTGGGACGGCCTCGCACCGTGGGAGCGTTACCTGGCACGAGTCCACGCGTTCGCCGTGGCACGAAGAGATGCGGTGTTCTCGCACGAGTCCGCAGCGGCGCTGGTCGGACTGCCGGTGTTCGGGGAGCCGCGCATGATCCACATCTTCGACGGACGTCGCGCGCGGTCGGTGTCTTACGGCGACGTCACCGTGCACACGAGCGCCGATCCGCGATCGACGTGCGAGGTGGCCGGCATCCGGATCACGACCATCCCGAACGTCGTCGTCGACCTCGCCCGCGCTCTCCCCCCGGCGCTCGGGCTGGCGGTCGCGGATGCGGCGTCACGGACGTTCGGCCTGGACGCCGAACAGTTCCTGGAACGTCTGCTCGAACAGAGCAACACGTTCGGAGTGCGCCGGGCGCAGTGGGCGCTGACGCGCGCCGTGCCGATGGCCGAGTCGCCGGGCGAGTCGATCAGTCGAGCTGTCATCGAGTGGTGCGGGTTCCCCGCTCCGGCGCTTCAGACGGAGCATCAAGTCGAGGGGCGCACGTACAGGTCGGACTTCTGCTGGCCGGAACATCGAGTGATCGGCGAGAGCGACGGGTGGTCGAAATACGGCCTGCATGATCCCGCTGCGGCTGCTGAAGCGCTGCGCGCGGAGAAACAGCGCGAAGACGCTCTTCGCCGACAGGGGTGGCGCGTCGCACGCTGGGACTACGCGGGCGCTCTCGGGGTCGACGCCCTGCGCGATGCGCTGCTCGCAGCCGGGTTGCGTCCGGTGCGACGCCCCGACCTCGCAGCCCTTTCGGCCGTGGGTCGGAATCCGCGCTCGACCTGAGCCTCGGCGTGCAGCGCGGTCCGTTGCGCACCGAGACGTGCAGAAGCGAAGCCCCGGCCGACTGGGGCAGCCGCGCATAAACGCCGTTCGCGCACAGAAACACGTGCACAGCGCGTTTCTGCGAGTGGATCGCGTTTATGTGCGGCGGAACGGCGGGGCGGCGAGCACGGCGCGCAGCGAGCGACTCGTCCGCGGGGTGCGCCCGTGCGCCGGGTCCCGGCGGCTCCGCCACGCGGGCGCCAATCGCGCATAAACGCCGTTCGCGCACAGAAACACGTGCACAGCGCGTTTATGCGAGTGGATCGCGTTTATGTGCGGCGGAACGGCGGGGCGGCGAGCACGGCGCGCAGCAAGCGACGCGTCCGTGGGCGTGCGACCGTGCGCCGGGGACCCGGCGGCGCCGCCATACGGGCGGCAGCCGCGCATAAACGCCGTTCGCTCACAAAAACACGTGCACAGCGCGTTTATGCGAGCGGATCGCGTTTATGCGAGCCGGGACGGCGAGCACGGCGCGCAGCGCGGGGGTGCGCCCATAAACGCCGTTCGCGCACAGAAACACGTGCAGAGCGCGTTTATGCGAGTGGATCGCGTTTATGCGTGGCCCACACAGCGGCCGCGCGTGCAGGAGCCCCGGCGGAGGCAGCGCGTGCGGGAGCCCTCACGCAGCGAGGCCGCGCACACGTCCGCCGCGGGACGAGCCGCGGGGAACGGCGAACGCCCCGCCGGCGGGGCCGGACGGGGCGTTCGCGAGGACGCGCGGGGCGTCAGATCATCTTGGTGACCTGGTCGAACGACAGCTCGACCGGGGTCTCACGCTCGAAGAGCGACACGAGCACCGTGAGCTTGCCGCTCTCGGGCTTGATCTCGCTGATCGTGCCGGGCAGGCCCGCGAACGAGCCTTCCTTGATCGTGATGGTCTCGCCGGTCTCGAAGTCGACCTCGGCCGGGATGGAGCGCGTCGCGACCGGAGCGCCCTTGGCGGCACCCGCCTTGGCCGGCGCGGCTTCCTTGACCTCGACGAGGCTCTTCAGCATGTTGAAGGCCTCTTCGAAACGCAGCGGCGTCGGGTTGTGGGCGTTGCCCACGAAGCCGGTGACACCGGGGGTGTGGCGGACGACCGACCAGGTGTCTTCGTTGAGGTCCATGCGCACCAGCACGTAGCCGGGGATGCGCACGCGGTTGACCATCTTGCGCTGGCCGTTCTTGATCTCGACGACGTCCTCCATGGGGACCTCGACCTGGTAGATGTCGTCCTCGACCTCGAGCGTCGACTTGCGCTGCTCGATGTTGGCCTTCACCTTGCGCTCGAAGCCGGCGTAGGAGTGGATGACGTACCACTTGCCGGGAAGCGAACGCAGCTCGGCGCGGAACGCCTCGTAGGGGTCGGCGTCTTCGTCGATCTCGTCGACGTCGGTCGCCGCGTCGGCGGGGGACTCGGATGCCTCGACCTCGTCGACCACGCCGGCAGCGGCCCGCACCTCGTCGACGAACTCGTCGTCGAGGACCGGCGCGTCGGGCTCGCCGTTGATGTCGGGACCGTCGTAGGGGGTGACCTCGTCGGCGGCTTCGGCGGCCTCTTCGGCCTGCTCCTCGGCGAGGGCGTCGTTCAGGACCTCGGCGGCGGCCTCGGCCTCGCTGGTCTCGTCGATCTCGAGAGCGTCGTTCACGATCGCGTCAGCCTCCGGGTCGGTGATGTCGATGTCGTCGAGATCGTCGTCGGCATCCGCGTCGTCGGCGTCGTCCACGACGTGGACGGCGGTGTGCTCAGCCGCGTCGGAGGCGTGCTCCTGCGAGGCGAGCACGTTGCCCTCCTGGGCTTCGTCGTCTTCGCTGGACTGCTCGGCAGCCGTCGCCCAATCGGCGTCGTCGACATATCTTTCAGACACTGATGATCTCTTCCGTTGAAGTGCGACCGCTCGTGGGGCCGCTCGTCGCCGTAGCGCCGGTCAGGCGCCGGCGGTGCTCGGGACGCCGAAGACGGCGCTGGTCAGCCACACGAACAGCAGGTCGAGGCCGTACACGAGCGCCATCATCACGACGACGAACCCGAGGACCACGAGGGTGAACTTGATCAGCTCCTGCCGCGTGGGCGTGACGACCTTGCGCAGCTCCGTGAAGACCTGACGGATGAAAAGAGCGATCCGCGCGAAGAAGTTGAGCTTCTTCTCGCGGGGCGCGCCGCGGTCAGCGACGACCTCGCCCTTCGCCTCGTCCTGCGTCATCGAACCACCTAGGTCGCTATTCGTTGCCAGCGTGTGCTGTGCGCAGGGCGGACAGGAATCGAACCTGCAACCTGCGGTTTTGGAGACCGCTGCTCTGCCAATTGAGCTACCGCCCTAAGATCCGGATGGATCCAGGATTCGAAACCCGGCACGCCTTCGCCACGGATCTCTCGGGGAGGGATGCCGCCTGTGCGCGAGGCACGGCGAAAGAATGCAGATTTCGACTGCACTGCAAGTGTACGGCATCGGGCGCACCGCCGACGAACTCCCCCACCCCGCCGTGCCGCGCAGAGGGCCTCTGGATAGGCTGGAGGATGGTCGCCATTCTGGCCCCCGACACTGCGGCGACCGGTGAGGATCGAGGACCACGGATGAGCTCACAGCCCCCCGCCCAGCAGTTCCAGGTCGACCTGCGCGGCGTGATCGACCTGTTGAGCCGCCACATCTATTCGGGTCCCCGCGTGTTCCTCCGAGAGCTCCTGCAGAACGCCGTCGACGCGATCGCCGCACGCCGAGAGGTCGACGGCGCGGGCGGGCGCGTCCGCATCACGCCGGTCAGCGCGGCATCCGAAGAATTCGTCCTGCGCGACGACGGGGTCGGTCTGACCCCCGACGACGTGGCGGATCTGCTCGCGACCGTCGGCCGCAGTTCCAAGCGCGACATGTTCGACCTGCCGCGCTCCGACTTCCTCGGGCAGTTCGGCATCGGGATGCTGTCGTGCTTCATGGTGTGCGATGACATCGTGATCCGTTCGCGCAGCGCGCACGGCACCGACCCGGTCGAGTGGGTCGGTCACGCCGACGGCACCTTCGAGGTCGGCCCCGGCGCCGATGACATCCCCGTGGGAACGAGCGTGCACCTGCGACCGCGCGGCGACAGCCGCTCGCTGCTGAGCACGGCGACCATCGTCGAGCTCGCCGAGACGTTCGGCCGCTATCTTCCCGTGACGGTGAGCGTCGACCTCCCGTCGGGCGGCGAGACGACCGTCACGGCGCCTCCCCCGTTCCTCGGCGACGACCGCGAGGAACAGGCGGCATACGGCCGGGAGCTCCTCGGCGCCGAGCCGCTCGCGGTCATCCCCCTGTCGGTGCCCGCCACGCAGACGCGCGGCTTGGCGTTCGTGCTGCCGTTCGCCCCGGCATCCACCGCCCGCCAGAGCACACGCGTCTACCTCCAGCGCATGCTGCTCACCGAGAGGGCCGAGGATCTGCTGCCGGACTGGGCGTTCTTCGTGCGGGCCGTCGTCGATTCGGCGGGCCTTCACCCCACCGCGAGCCGCGAGGCGCTCGTCGACGACGACGCACTCGAGCAGACCCGGACCGAGCTGGGGGATGCCGTGCGTCGGTGGATCCTCGACCTCGCGCTGAGCGATCCCCTGCGTCTGGCGCAGTTCGTCGGCGTGCACGAGGTGGCCCTGAAATCGCTCGTGCGTCACGACGACGAGCTGGCGCGCTTCATCGTGCCGTGGCTGTCGGTCGAGACGAACGTCGGACGACTGCGGATCGACGACCTCGTGCGGCGTTCCTCCCCCGTCCGCTACGCGGAGACGGTCGAGGCGTTCCGGCAGGTCGTGAGCGTCGCGCCCACCGGAACGACGCTCGTGAACGGCGGCTACCTTTACGACGACGAGCTGGTCCGGCTGCTTCCCGAGGTGTTCCCCGACGTGCGTGTCGAAGCCGTCGACGTGGCCGACGAGATCGACCGGCTCGCTCCCCCGCCGCTGGACCAGCGAGCCGCCGTGGTCTCGCTCGAGAGCCGCGCGCGAGACGCTCTCGCGACCGTGGAGGTCGTCGTGCGTTCCTTCGAGCGGCCCGAGGCCGCCGCGCTCTTCGTCGCCGACCCCGAGGTGTTGCGCGCGCTCGATCGCGGCCGTGCCCGCAGCGCGGGCGGGGCGCTGTGGGCGGGCGTCCTCGATCGGGCCGAGCGCGCCGGCACGCGCGGGCGAGACGAGACGCAGGCCGCGCCGTCGTCGCGCCTGTGCCTGAACTGGACCAACCCGACCGTGCAGCGTCTCGCGCACGCTCCCGAGGGCCGGGCGTTCAGCGCCGGCGTGCAGGTGCTGTACGTGCAGGCGCTGCTCGCCGGGCATCATCCCCTCGGCACCGCGGATCGCGCGTTGATGTCGTCGGCTCTCGCCGACCTCGTCGATCTCGCCACCTCGCCGTCCCTCACGCCCGCCGCGGCGCCGCAGCCCGGCGACGACGGCCCGACCGTCTCACCTCGCATCTCTCCGGAAGGATCCGCATGACCGCCGCCGCCGAAAGCATCCGCGCCCTGTTCGACGAGATCGACCGGACGCCCTGGGGACCGGAAGAGAGGGCTCTCGTCGCCGAGGCGGTCGCGCGAGCGCAGGAGAGCGGGGACACCCGGCTGGAGTACGAAGCGCGCCTCCGGCAGACCTCGAGCGCCAACATGATCGGCGACACCGACCTCATGCTGACCTCGTTCGCCTGGTGCCTGGCGCAGCACGAGTCCGACCCCGAGCGGTTCCCCGCGGAGCTCGAGCCCGCGGGCGACCTGCTGTGGCAGTACAAGTGGATGGCGGGCGCGCTGCGCGGTTCGCCGGAGTTCGCGAGCGAGCAGATCGAAGCGGTGCTCGACGACATGGAGCAGCACTACCGCCGAGCCGGCGTCGGCCTGAGCGGCGCGCTCATGGCCCGCTTCGAAGACGCGTGGGCCGCGGGACGCATCGAGGAAGCCGCCATCCTGCGCGAGCGCCTGGAGGCCACCCCGCGCGACGACTACAGCCACTGCGACGCGTGTGTGCGCAGCCAGTTCGCCGGTTTCTTCGCCGAGATCGGGCGCGAAGACGAGTCGATCCGCCTCGTCGAGGAGATGGTGGAGGGCGGATTCACCTGCGGCGAGGAGCCCGAGCGCGCCCTCGCTCTCGTGCTGCTCCCGCTGCTGCGCGCCGGACGATTCGACGAGGCCCGTTCCTTCCATTCGCGCAGCTACCGCCTCGCGCGCGACAACCCCGACAACCTCACGATCATCGCCGACCACGTGGTCTTCTGCACCGTGACCGGCAACGAAGCGCGCGCTCTCAGCCTGATCGAGAAGCATCTGCGCTGGCTCACCCACGACGGTCTCAACGCGGAGGCTCACCAGGAGGCCCTGGCCGCCTTCGGCCTGGCCCTGGATGCCGTGACCCGCTCGGGCCACGGCGACACTCCGGTGCGGGGATCGGATGCCGCGGAGCTCGCGCCGCTGTTCGGTTCGCGCGACGCGGAGCTGACGGCATCCGATCTCGCCGTTCTCTGCTGGGCTCGGGCCGAGGAGATCGCGCGGGCCTTCGACGAACGCAACGGGACCGACGCGCACGCGCGGCGCCTCGAGCGCACGCGCGCTCTGGCCGACGAGCACTACGACGTCCCGCTGTCGTCCGGGGGTTTCGCGGCACCGGTGTCGGCGCCTCGCGAATGGACGCCCGCGGAGAGGCGTGTGCGCGCGCGCATGCTCGGGGCTCTCGGCACCGCCTCGTCGATCGACGCGATCGCCGACGTGCTCGACGACGCCGACGCTGCCGACCGCCTGCCCCTGACCTTCCAGCTGCTGCGCGGCCTGCTCGCGGAGGAACGCCTCGACGACGCCGCGCAGGTGCTCGCCGCACGGGTGGACGCGCTGCGCGCCGTCGGCGACGAGGCGCGAGCCGACCTCGAGGAGAAGCTCGGGCCCGCCCTCTTCGGGAAGGACGACGTGTTCGCCTCCCGCGCACTCGAGGAGCACCCGGATGCTCCGGCGGGGGTGCGAGGTCAACTCCTGACGATCGTGACGTACGGGCACATGGTCGCCGGCCGTCTCGATGAGGCCCTCCGCACGGTCCGCGAGGCACGCGAGCTCCACGCACGGGTGGGCGACATCGATCGTGTCCACGCGCTCGCCCACACGGAAGCCGACATCCATCGCGAGAAGCAGGCGCCCGCGGACGCGATCGCGGTGCTCGACGAACTCCTCGCGGATGACCGACTGGAGGTCGGACGGCGAGTCCACGTCCTGACCGACCGGGCGGTGCTCCGAGAGTCCCTGGGGGACCCCTCCCGCGGAGCCGACGACGCCGACGAGGCAGCTCGACTCCTCCTCACGTGGGACGCCGACGGGCAGGTGGTCGCGACCGCCCTGTCTCTGGGCGCTCAGTTCGCGGAGCGCGCCGGCCAGAACGAGCGCGCCGTCGCGAGCTACCGCGTCGCGGTGCAGCGCCTCGAGGCCGCCGGCGAGTCGACGGTCGCCTTGCGGTACGGGCTCGGCCGCGCACTCCTCGCGACGGGCGCCGCGCACGAGGCCGTGGAGGTGATCGACGAGGTCCTGCAGGACGAGACGGCGGCCGGCGAGGCTCCCGGGTCGCGCGCGATCACGGTCGGTCTGCTCGCTCGCGCGTTCGAGCACGCCGAGGAGTGGGGGAACGCGCTGCGCGCCTGGGAAATCACCGCCGACCTGCACGAAGAAGCGGACGAACCCGCTCGTCGCGCCTCGGCACTCGTCGCGTGGGCCCAACTGCTCGGACGCCTCGGCGAGACGGACGAGTCGGTCGACACCCTGACCACGGCCGTCGAGGTCGCGCGAACCGACCCGGAGAACCGCGGGATGCTCGCGGACGCGCTGCACTCTCTCGCCCAGGTCAAGGCGTACCGGGGCGACGACGACGCTCTCACGCCCCTCGACGAAGCGATCGAGATCGGTCGCGCGGACGACGCTCCGTGGCTCGTCGCCGATCTGCTCGACACGCGCGCCCGGTTCCTCGCGAACGCGGGTCGGGTCGACGAAGCGGTGGCCTGCGCGCTGCAGGCGGCCGACGGGTTCCTCTCGGTCGGGGGCGTCCCGCAGGCGGGCGGTTCCGAATTCGTCGCCGCGCGCATCCTCCTCGGCGCCGAGCGCACCGAGGAAGCCGTCGCGGTCCTGCGTTCGGCGCTCGAGCATGCGGCCGACGAGGAGCAGCTGCGCCAGGCGGTGGCGATCGACCTCGGGGACGCGCTCGAGGGCCTCGGCCGCCACGGGGAGGCCGCGGAGGTCCGGAGCACCCTGCCCGCTTGACGCCCCGCGAAAAACGCGAAGACGGCGGCATCCAGAAAGGATGCCGCCGTCTTCTCGTCGGCGTCAGGCCGTGCGGATGAGCTTCTTGTTGACGAACTCGTCAGCCGCCAGCAGGCCCAGCTCCCGCGAGGTCCCACTGCGCTTCACTCCGCCGAACGGGAGCTCCGGGGAGTCGGCGAGCACGAGGTTGACGTAGACCATGCCCGCCTCGAGTCGGTCGGCGACGCGCTCCGCCTGATCGGCATCCGTCGTGAACACGTAGGAGCCGAGACCGAAACTCGTGTCGTTGGCGAGGGCGACCGCCTCGTCTTCGCCCGAGACGCGGTAGACCGTGCCGACCGGGCCGAAGAACTCCTCGCCGTACGCGTCCATGTCGCTCGTGACGCCGGTGAGGACCGTGCCCGGGTAGAAGGCGCCGTCGCGCGTGCCGCCGACCTCGATCTTCGCGCCCTGGGCGACCGCGCGCTGCACCTGCTCATCGAGGCGCTCCGCGGCGGCGAGCGACGACAGCGGGCCGAGAACCGTGTCCTCGGCGAACGGGTCGCCGACCTTCGCCTCACCGAGGGCGGCGGTGAACTTCTCGAGGAACGCGTCGTAGAGGTCGTCGACGACGATGAAGCGTTTGGCGCCGTTGCAGGACTGGCCCACGTTGTCGAGACGCGCATCCACGGCGGCCTGGACCGCGGCATCCAGATCGTCGGTGGACAGGAGGATGAAGGGGTCGGAGCCGCCGAGCTCGAGCGCGACCTTCTTGAGGTGGCGGCCGGCGATCTCGGCGACCGCGGACCCGGCCCGCTCGGAACCGGTGACCGACACGCCCTGGACACGGCGGTCGGCGATGATGGTCGCCGCCTGGTCGTTGGTCACACGGACGTTGACGTACGCCCCCTCGGGGAGCCCCGCGTCGCGGTAGATCAGCTGGAGGGCCTCGGCCGACTCGGGGCACTGGGGCGCGTGCTTGAGGAGGATGGTGTTGCCCACCGCGAGGTTCGGAGCGGCGAAGCGGGCCACCTGGTAGTACGGGAAGTTCCACGGCATGATGCCGAGGAGCACCCCGAGTCCCGCCCGGCGGATGACCGCGGTGCCCTCGCCGAGGATGTCGATCGGGGTGTCGCCGGTGATCCTGTCGATGTTGTCGGCGTAGTACTCCGTGATGTCCGCGGCGAAGTCGACCTCACCGAGCGCGGCTTCGAGGGGCTTGCCCATCTCGCGCACGATGATCGCGGCGAGGTCGTCGCGACGCTCCCGGTGCAGCTCGGCGACGCGGCGCAGTCCCTCGGCGCGCTCGGCGGGCGCGGTCCGCGACCAGACGCGGAACCCGTCGTGGGCCGACGCGATGGCGGCTTCCACTCCGGCGTCGGACAGGGTGTCGTACTCGGCGAGGGTCTCGCCCGTGGCCGGGTTGACGACGGCGTAATCGCTCATGGGTGTCGGTCCGTTTCTGTCGTGGTGGGTGGTCGGTCAGGGACGTGCGGTGGCGCGGCGATCGCGGCGAGCGCTGGCGGGAGCGTCGATCGAGAGGGTCTCGCCCCGGAAGAAGGCCGGGCGGCGCACACGTTGCCAGACCATGATCGCCACTCCCAGCAGGATGATGGTCATTCCGAGGATGAAGACGAGTCCCACGCCGCCGATCTCGGAACCGCTGCCGTACTCGGGGTTCATGCTGTCGATCAGCGTGGTGACGAAGATGACGGCGAGGATCACCCCGCCCACGAGCGGGAACAGCAGCGTGAAGAAGACGTTGCGCACCGAGTCGAACCACTGCTTGCGGAAGTACCAGACGCACGCGAACGCGGTCAGCCCGTAGTAGAAGCAGATCATGATGCCGAGCGTGAGGATCGTGTCGCTGAGCACGTTGACGCTGACCACCCGCATGACGGCGTAGAACCCGGCGGCGACGATCGCCGAGACGATCGTGGCGTACCCCGGCGTGAAGAAGCGGGGGCTAACCTTGGCGAACCGCTCGGGCAGGGCGCCGTAGTGCCCCATCGCGAGGAGCGTGCGGGCCGGGCCGACGAAGGTGGACTGCAGCGACGACGCCGAGCTGGTCAGCACCGCGAGCGACACGAACGCCGCGAAGGGCCCGAGGATCGGGCCGGCCAGGGCGAAGAAGGCGTTGTCCTGGATGGACGGGTTGCCGAGTCCGAATTCCCCGTCGCCGATCCCGGCGAACATGATCATCGACACCGCGAGCAGCAGGTACAGCGACACGATCGTGAGCACCGTGATCGTCGCCGCACGCCCCGGTGTCTTCTCGGGGTCCTTCGTCTCCTCGTTCATGGTGAGCGTCACGTCCCACCCCCAGAAGATGAAGATCGACAACGACACCCCTGCCGCGAAGGCGCTGAACGACGACACCGCGAACGGGTTGAACCACTCCCACGAGAAGGGCGTCGCGTCGAAGGCGTTGCCCTGCACGGCGTGGGTGATCGCCACCACCGCGAAGACGACGAGCACGAGGACCTGGAAGGTCACGAGGACGTACTGCAGCTTCTGCGTGGTCTGCATGTCGCGGTACGACACCACGGTGGCTCCGAGCACGAACAGCAGGCACACGACGATGTTGATGCCGAGGTTCGAGGCCAGATCGGCGATGCCGGGCTGGCCGGTGAGCTGCGAGATCAACAGGAACAGGAAGTCGACGGCGATGCCGGCGAGGTTCGACAGCACGATGATCGTGGCGGCGATGAGGCCCCATCCCGCCATCCAGCCGATCCACGGTCCGAAGGCCCGCGAGGCCCAGGTGAAGGACGTGCCGGAGTCCGGCATCCGGTTGTTCAGCTCGCGATAGCCGAAGGCGACGAGAAGCATCGGGATGAAGCCGACGAGGATGATCGCCGGCACCTGGACGCCCACCGCACCCACGGTCGGACCGATCGCGGCGGTGAACGTGTACGCGGGCGCGATGCACGAGATGCCGATGACGACGGCGCCGATGAGGCCGATCGTGCCGGCGCTCAGGCCCTTCTTCGACAGACCGCCGGCCTCACTGCCGGTGGCGGGTGCGGGTGCGGTCATGGCCGCGGTCCTTCCTGGACGGGAACGTCGGCACGGCTTCGTGGCACGACGACGAGAGGAACGGGGAGTTCGTGCAGCATCTTCGCGGCGGTCGAACCGAGGAAGAGGCGTCGCGGCTGGGCGAGCCGGCTGGAGCCGACGATCGCGAGCTCGGCGGGATCCCACGCGAGATCGCGCACGGCCTCTTCGATGCTGTCTCCGTCGGCGACGACGACCTCGGCGGCGACGTCGGCGGGAAGCTCGGCGCGAGCCTGCGCCAGCACCTCCTCGGAGTGCGCGGCACCCGCGATGCGGATCGCGCCCGTCTCGAGCCCCGCGGGCAGATCGACGGTCACGAGCGAGAGAAGACGGAGGGGAACGGATGCCGCTGCCGCGAGCTGCACGCTCTCGTCGCGCAGCACGTCGGCTCCAGGTCGGCTGCCGATCGCGGCGGTGACCCGGCTGATGCCGAGCGCCGGGTCGATGAGGCGAGACCCCTCGGGAGCGAGGACGACGGGGACGTCGGAGGAGTGCAGCAGTTCCGACGCGACGGTCCCGAGACGGTGGCGGCCGCGGAGTCCTCCGTTCGCAGCGCCGACCACGATGTAGCCGGCACCGATCTCGTCGGCGAAGGCCACGAGACCCTCGGCGAACGAGTCGGCGTGACGGATGCGGGTGCGGTGGGGCACGGCATCCGGAATCCGACGCGCCGCGTCGTTCAACCAGCTCTCGGCCTGCTCGCGGATGTGGCGGGTGTAGGCCGCGTCCGGCGGGGTGATGACGCTGCGGGCGTCGCCGGGCAGGACCAGCGCGACCTCGAGCGGTGCCTCGATCGCGCGGGCGAGGCGGATGCCGAGGGCGAGGGCGTCGGCCCCGGTATCGGTCGCGGTGTACCCGACGACGACCGCGGCGCTCATCCGCGGGCTCGGTCGAGGATCTCGTCGGCGGCGCGGTGTCCCTGGCGGATCGCGCCGTCGACGTGCTGGTAACCGGCTCCGGCCATGTCGCTGCAGGCGAGGTGGATCGGGCCGACGGGCTCGCGCAGGTCGGCGCCGTACCGGTGAAGGCCGCCCATGTCGAAGCTCGCGGCGTACGCACCGCGGGTCCACTCCTCGGTGCCCCAGTCGCTCTCGTAGTAGACGATCGGGTTCTTGGCCTCGGGCCCGTAGTAGTGCGACAGCGACTCGAGGATCTTCTCCTTGCGCTCCTCGGCGCTCAGACGGAAGAGGTCGTCGGCGTTCTGGTCGGAGACGAAGCCCACGAGGGTGCCGCGCTCGTCACCGTGATTGGTGTTGTCGTACGCCTCGTGCGACAGCTCGTAGGGGCTGAAGGCGGTGCCCGACAGGCCCTTGTCGCGCCAGAACGGCGTCTCGTAGACCGCGTGCACCTTGATGACGAAGCCCATCGAGATGTGCTGGTGCATCTGGTGCTGAAGACGCGGGAGCGGGGGCTCGAACGAGATGCGCGAGTACAGGACGGGAGCCAGCGCCAGGACGGCGAAGCGCGCGCGGACGGTGATCCCGTCGGCGATCGCCGTGACGCCGGCGGATGAGGACTTCGCCGCTTCGACGCGCGCGGTCAGGGCGCGAAGGTCGTCGACGCGTCGACCGGTCGCCGTGTCCGCTGGGCGGTCCGGCGTCGTGGTCTCGGCGCCCCAGACGAGCCGGCGCACCGGCTGGTTCAGGAAGACGTCGTCACCCAGGCGCTCGGCGAGCAGCTCGGGAACCTGCTGCAGGCCGCCCGTGACGCGCTTGTCGAGGATGAAGTCGGCGTCGACGAGGTGCGAGTACGAGCCCGCGGACGAAGCCATCAACAGCGACTGAAGGAGCGAGAAGGTGTGCGTGGGCTTGGTCAGCATCGCCGATCCCGTCGCGAACGCGAGGTTGCGCACCGCTTCGTCGTCGTCGGTCTGCTCGCGGAGCCACGCGTCCCACGAGATCTTGTCCCACTCGGCGGCCTTCGGGTGCGCCCACGGACGGTCCGGGTCGATCTCGGCGACCATGGCATCCAGGCGGGCGGTGATCTCGTCGATGACGCGCTCGGTCTCGGGAGCGACGGGGAACATCTCGCCCGTGAAGCGCTTGGCCACGCCGTCCGGACCCACGTAGACGCTGTCGCCCTCGCGGTAGCGGCTGTAGGTCTCGAGCCCGAGGTCGGCGACCGTGTCGATGAGCGCCGTCTGATCGGGCGAGACCCACTGACCGCCCAGCTCGAGCATCGCGCCGTCGATCACGTCGGTCCACAGGCGCCCGCCCACGCGGTCGCGTGCTTCGAGGACAGCGACCGAGAGGCCGGCCTTGCGCAGGTCGTTCGCGGCGGTGAGGCCGGCGGCACCGGCTCCGATGACGACCACGTCACGGGTGATCTCGTCCATGAGCTCTTCTCTCTTCTCGTTCACGTCTGTGTGTTGCGCCGACGGCGGCCGGAACGGCCCGCCGGCCCCGGCGGCGGCGGAGTCGGGTCGACGCCGCCGCCGGGACGTTCGTCAGTTGCGGGCCAGGGCGGCCTCGACGATGTCGAGACCCTCGTTCAGCAGATCGTCGCCGATCGACAGCGGCGGGAGGAACCGGATGACGTTCCCGTAGGTCCCGCACGTGAGCACGATGACGCCCTCGGCGATCGCGGCCTTGGCCACGGCCGCGGTGAGCGCAGCGTCGGGCGCGCCGGTCGCCGGGTCGACGAACTCGGCCGCGATCATCGCGCCGTGTCCACGGACGTCCCCGACGCGCGGGTCCTTCGCCTGCAGGTCGTGCAGGCGGGCCTTCAGGAGCGTGCCGATCTCTCGGGCGCGCTCGACGAGCCCCTCGTTCTCGAAGGCGTCGATGGATGCCAGAGCCGCGGCGCACGCGATCGGGTTGCCGCCGTAGGTTCCTCCGAGTCCGCCCGTGTGGGTGGCGTCCATGATCTCGGCGCGGCCGGTGACGGCGGCGAGGGGAAGGCCGCCCGCGATGCCCTTGGCTGTCGTCACGAGGTCGGGGACGATGCCGAACAGCTCGGAGGCGAACATCGCGCCCGTGCGGGCGAAGCCGGACTGGACCTCGTCGGCGATGAAGACGACGCCGTTGTCGCGGCACCAGTCGACGATCGCGTTGAGGAAGCCGTCGGCCGGGACGATGAAGCCGCCCTCGCCCTGGATGGGCTCGATGATGACGGCGGCGAGGTTCTCGGCGCCGACCTGCTTCTCGATGAGGCTGATGGCCTTGGCGGCGGCCTCGGGGCCGGAGAGGCCGTCGCGGAAGGGGTACGACAGGGGCGCGCGGTAGACCTCGGCGGCGAAGGGGCCGAAGCCGCTCTTGTACGGCATGTTCTTGGCGGTCAGCGCCATCGTCAGGTTGGTGCGGCCGTGGTACGCGTGGTCGAAGGCGACGACCGCCTGACGACCGGTGTGCTTGCGCGCGATCTTCACGGCGTTCTCGACGGCCTCGGCACCCGAGTTGAACAGCGCGCTCTTCTTGGCGTGGTCACCGGGGGTGAGACGGTTGAGCGCCTCGGCGACCGCGACGTACGAGTCGTAGGGCGAGACCATGAAGCACGTGTGGGTGAAGGCGGCGACCTGGTCCTGGACGGCCTTCACGACGGCGGGGTGCGCGTTGCCGACGCTCGTGACAGCGATGCCCGAGCCGAGGTCGATCAGGGAGTTGCCGTCGGCGTCGACGACGACTCCCCCACCCGCGGCGACGGCGTGGATGGGCACGGTGTGCCCGACCCCGGATGCCACGGCGGCGGCCTTGCGGTCGAGCAGCTCCTGCGAGCGGGGGCCGGGGATGGCGGTGACGAGGCGGCGCTCCTGGGCGAGCGAGGGACCGCCGACGGTGGGGAGGGTGTCGAGGCTCATGGCGGCGATGCTACGGACGGCGCGCAACGCGGTGCACTCTCCCCCCTGTACAGTCACTCGCACTGCCATATACGTCTCGTACAGGAGCATCGATGCCCGACTCCGCCGTCTCGCCGCCGAGCCTGCGCGCCCTCCTCGCGCGCGGCGATCTGCACCTGCGTCTCGCCGTGGACGAGGCCGAGCTCCCCGCCGGGAGCGTCGATCGCCCGGTGCGGTGGGTGCACTCGAGCGACCTCGCCGATCCGACGCCGTTCCTCAGCGAGGGTCTCGTCCTCCTGACGACCGGGACGCAGTTCGCCTCCGACGACGATTACGCCGCCTACGTGGGGCGTCTGCGGGCGCGGGGCGTGCGCGCCCTCGGCTTCGGAACGGAGGTCGTGCGTGACGGCATCCCGTCCGGCCTGACCGACGCGTGTCTGGCGGCGGGGATGCCCCTGTTCGAGGTGCCGTACCGCACGCCCTTCATCGCGGTGGCCCGTGCCGGCGCTGAGGCGATCGCGGCCGACGCGTACGCCCGCCGCAGCTGGTCGCTCGCCGCCCAGCGCGCGGTCTCTCTCGCCGCCCTTCGCCCCGACGGGCTCTCGGCCACCCTCGCCGAGCTCTCGCGGCAGCTCGACTGCTGGGTCGGGCTCTTCGATGCGGCCGGAGCCCTGCGCACCGCGCACCCGGCGGGCTCGCTCGCCGACGCGGCCGTCGACGGCGTCGCGGCCGAGGTCGAGACGATGCTCCGCCGCGGAACCCGCGCGGCCTCGACGCTGCGAGTCGACGATGTCTCGGTCAGCGTCCAGACGCTGGGGCGCGGGGGGAACCTGCGCGGGGCTCTCGCCATCGCCGCGGACGACCTCGACCACGAAGCGCGAAGCGTCGTCACGGCTGTCGTCGCGATGGCGGCCCTCGCGCTCGAGCAGCAGGACGGTTTGGGCCGGGCGATCGGCACCTTCCGCGCCGTGCGAGCCCGGGGTCGTCGCTCCCGAGCGCCTGGACGAGCCCGGGCGCG
>NZ_LDRU01000087.1 GCF_001476285.1 Microbacterium testaceum
GGGCAGGGACCACGTCGACGCTCACGACGTCGACGTGGTCCCTGCCCGTGCCGAGGTAGAGCAGGCGGGATCCGTCGACGGATGCCACACCGCCGTCGTTCAGGGCGGGCGACGAGCGGCGCGCTGCGTCGGCGTCGACGGCATCCATTCCCGTCTCGACATCCGCGGTGCCGATCATTCCGTAGAGTGCATGCTCCCAGTCGGGTCTCAGAGGGATGCGCACGCGGACGCCGGCGGGGAGGCGCAGCTCGGCCCCCACGATCGGCGTGTGCACGGTCGCGGGGGAGGCCACCGTGCCCAGCTCGCCCATGACGATGACCGCGTCCGCGCCGTCGCCGAGATCGAGGACGGGGAGATCCTCGTGCCGTTCGAAAGCGGGAGCCCCGTGGCGGCGCGACTCGGGGAGCGCGACCCACAGCTGCAGGGCGTCCAGCGGGATCGCCTCGTCGCCGACCGAGTACTCCGAGTGGGCGATACCCTCGCCGCTCGTCATGAGGTTCAGCGCGCCCGGGCGCACCACGACGTCGCTGCCCACGGCATCCCGATGGCGGACCTCCCCGATGATCGGCCAGGTCACCGTCTGGAGGCCGATGTGCGGGTGCGGTTCGACGCGCATGAGCGTCTCCTGCGGGCCGAACCGGTCGAGGAAGCACCACGCCCCGACCATCGGCAGCGCGCGGTGCGGCAGCGTGCGGTGCACCTCCATCGCGCGGACGCCACCCAGCGGAACCTCGCGCGCCTCGACCACGAGGGCGCGGGGTCCGTCGCACTCGACGGGGCCCTCGGATGCCTCCGGCGCGACGTCGAGGCGGGTCATGCCGGTTCGCTGGGGTCGGCCGAATCGGCCGCGTCGGTGTCGTGCGGCCACTCGATGACGAGGCCGGGAACGTCGTGCTCGCGGAGGTAGTGCGCAACGAACGGGCACGAGGGGATGACGCTGTCGCCTCGGCGGGCGAGATCGCCCAGGGCTTCGCTCGCGAGCGTCGAGCCGAGGCCGCGTCCCTTGAACGCGGAATCGACCTCGGTGTGCGGGAGGACGAGCCGGCCCTCGCCGGCCGGGCGGAACTCGAGGAACCCGCCCAGCTCCTCGCCCACGTGGATCTCGTAGCGATGGGCGTCGTCGTTGCGGGTCACGGTCAGTGCGTCGGTCATGGCGCCTCCTGTCGTCGGTCTCTTCAGCAACGTACGGGGGCCGTGCGGTGTTCCGCACCCCCTCGACAAACGTCGAAGCCTCCGGCCCCTTCGGCGAGCCCGGGACGGGGGGTGAGGGCCCCGCCGCACCGCTCACCGCACCGTTCACGCCGCTCACCGCACGATCGACGGATGCCGCGGCCACGGGCGCGCGGCATCCGGTTCACTGTGCGAGTCCGCAACGCCGCGAGCAGGAGACAACATGAGCGCTTCCGTCGACGACGACGTCGTCACCGACCCGACCCTTCCCCCGGTCGCCGTTCCGCCCGAAAAGCTCCGGAGCAGATGGACCCCGGCCAAGATCGCGCTGTGGGTCGCGATCGCGCTGCTCGGCGGCCTCGCCTGGACCATGCTCGCGATCGTGCGGGGCGAGACGGTGAACGCGATCTGGTTCGTGTTCGCCGCCGTCTGCACGTACCTCATCGGCTACCGCTTCTACTCGAAGGTGATCGAGCGCTACATCACGCGTCCCGACGACCGTCGGGCCACCCCCGCCGAGCGCAAGGCGGACGGCAAGGACTACGTCCCCACCGACCGCCGCGTGCTCTACGGCCACCACTTCGCCGCCATCGCCGGCGCCGGTCCCCTCGTCGGGCCCGTGCTCGCCGCGCAGATGGGCTACCTCCCCGGCACGATCTGGATCATCGTCGGCGTGATCCTCGCGGGCGCCGTGCAGGACTACCTCGTCCTCTTCTTCTCGATGCGCCGCGGTGGTCGCACGATCGGCCAGATGGCGCGCGACGAGCTCGGCAAGATCGGCGGCACCGCCGCGATTCTCGCGAGCCTGCTGATCATGCTGATCATCGTCGCGATCCTCGCGCTCGTCGTCGTAAATGCCCTCGGTGAGAGCCCGTGGGGCGTCTTCAGCGTGTCGATGACGATCCCGATCGCCCTCTTCATGGGGCTCTACCTGCGCTACATCCGCCCGGGCCGCATCACCGAGATCTCGATCATCGGCTTCGTCCTGCTGATCGGCGCGATCATCGCCGGCGGCTGGGTCGCCTCGACCGAGTGGGGCTACGCCGCCTTCCACCTCGACCGCTCCGTCATCGCGTGGGGCATCATCGTCTACGGCTTCGTCGCCGCGGTGCTGCCCGTCTGGCTGCTGCTCGCTCCCCGCGACTACCTCTCGACCTTCATGAAGGTCGGCGTCATCGTGATGCTCGCCGGCGCCATCGTGCTCGTGCGTCCCGAGATCTCGGTGCCCGCGTTCAGCGAGTTCGCCGGGGGACAGACCGGTCCGGTGTTCAGCGGCCCGATCTTCCCCTTCCTCTTCGTCACGATCGCGTGCGGTGCGCTCAGCGGGTTCCACGCGCTCATCGCCTCGGGCACGACGCCCAAGCTCGTCGAGAAGGAGCGCCAGACGCGCTTCATCGGCTACGGCGGAATGCTCATGGAGTCGTTCGTGGCGATCATGGCGCTCGTCGCCGCCCTCTCGATCGACCGCGGCATCTATTTCGCCATGAACGCCTCGCCCGCGGCCACCCTGGGCACGGTCGAGGGAGCCGTCGCGTTCGTGAACGGGCTGGGGCTCGCGGGCGTCAACCTCACGCCCGACATGCTCACGACCACGGCGGCGGCCGTGGGGGAGACCTCGATCGTCTCGCGCACCGGCGGTGCGCCGACCCTCGCGCTCGGTCTCGCGCACATCATGCAGCAGGCCCTCGGCGGTCAGGCGATGATGGCGTTCTGGTACCACTTCGCCATCATGTTCGAGGCCCTGTTCATCCTGACGGCGGTGGATGCCGGAACTCGCGTCGCCCGTTTCATGCTCCAGGATTCGATCGGCACCGTGATCCCGAAGTTCAAGGACCTGTCGTGGCGTCCCGGCGTCTGGATCTGCACGGCGGTCATGGTCGCCGGGTGGGGATCGATCCTGATCCTCGGCGTGACCGACCCGCTCGGCGGCATCAACACGTTCTTCCCGCTGTTCGGCATCGCGAACCAGCTGCTCGCCGCGATCGCGCTCGCCGTGGTGCTGGCGATCGTCGCGAAGCGGGGCCGGTCGTACTTCCGCTGGTTGTGGATCGTTGCCCTGCCCCTGGCGTTCGCCGCCGTCGTCACGATCACCGCGTCGATGTACAAGATCTTCTCGCCGGTTCCGGCGGTGGGGTACTGGGCGAACCACTTCGCGTTCCGCGATGCGCTCGCCGCGGGGAAGACCGAGTTCGGCACCGCGAAGACGGTCGCCGCGATGGAGGCGGTCGTGCGCAACACCTTCGTGCAGGGCGTGCTGTCGGTGATCTTCGTGACCCTGGCGATCGTCGTGATCGTCATGGCCGTGATCGTGACGATCAAGGCCCTGCGCAACGGCGGCGGTGCCGACCTCGAGGACGCCCCCGTGGCATCCCGTCGCTTCGCTCCCGCCGGCTTCCTCGCCACGAAGGCCGAGCGCGAGATCGAGAAGGAGTGGGAGGCCCTCCCCGCCGACCACCCTGCCCGTCCGACCGCGTCGGCGCACCACTGAGAGGTCGTCATGGCTCTGTCACACGCGGAATCCGGTCCGGCCCTCACTCGCCTCGGGGTGCGCCTCGCGCGGCTCGGGCGTGGCATCCGGTGGTACGTCACGACACTCATGGGCGACCGTGCCTACGACGTGTACGTCGCGCACCACCGGGTGCACCACCCGGAGGAGGAGCCCCTGACCGAACGGCAGTTCTGGCGGCAGCGTGCGGCGGACCAGGATGCCGACCCCGGCGCGCGCTGCTGCTGACTAGGCTGCGAGCATGCTCGACGCACCGCTGCTCGCCGGGGCCGCGGGGGTCGTCGTCGGTGCGGCGCTGACCCTCGCGCTGGTCCTCGCACGCCGCTTCGCTCTCGCGCCGCGCGACCTGGGGAGCGACGCCGAGCGGGCGACGCATCGGACCCTGCACCTGGCCGCCGCGGCGGCATCCGCTCTCCGCGGGGGACGGGACGAACCGGATGCCGCCCGCGCGGCCAAGCACCTGCGGACGCTCCTCGCGGCCGACGCCGTCGCGATCGTCGACGCGGCCGCGGACCGGGTCGCGTTGGACGGCCCCGAGACGCTGACCGCATCGGCGCGCCGCATCGCCGCGCGTGTTCGCGAGACCGGACGCCGGCAGGTGTTCACCGAGAGCGACGGCGATGCCGTGGGGGCGCCGATCGTCGTGGACGGGCGCGTCTGGGGCGCCGTGATCGCCTTCGCGTCGCCCGTGCGCGGACCGCTCGTGCGGGCGACGGGCGATGTCGCGCAGTGGTGCGCGGCGCAGCTCGAGCTCGCGGGTCTCGACGCCTCGCGCGCGGCGCTCGCCGAGGCGGAGCTGCGCGCCCTGCGGGCGCAGATCAGTCCGCACTTCATCTACAACGCGCTCACCGCGATCGCCTCGTTCATCTCGACCGATCCGCCGCGCGCTCGCGACCTCGTCCTCGAGTTCGCCGACTTCACGCGGTACTCGTTTCGCCGCCAGGGCGAGTTCACGACGCTGGCCGAAGAGCTGCGCAGCATCCACTCCTACCTCGAGTTGGAGCGCGCCCGGTTCGGCGACCGGCTGTCGGTTCGCCTGCGGATCGCGCCCGAAACGCTCGCGACGGTCATCCCGTTCCTGTCGGTGCAGCCGCTCGTCGAGAACGCGGTGCGGCACGGCCTCGAGCCGGGAGAGCGCGGCGGGGTCATCACGGTGACCTCGATCGACGACGGCACGCACACCGAGGTGGTCGTCGACGACGACGGGATCGGGATGGACCCCGATGAACTCGCGACGCTGCTCGACCTCGACGCCGCATCGACCCACGTGGGGCTGCGCAACGTCGACGCGCGCCTGCGGCAGCTGTACGGGCCCGCGGGCGGCCTCGTGGTCGAGACGAACGTCGGCTCGGGCACGGCCGTGCGCCTGCGGGTGCCGAAGTCGCAGCCGCAGCACGAGACGGCGCTGCCGTGAGCGTCGCGGTTCTGGTCGCCGACGACGAGGCGCCGGCGCGCGCCGAACTGGTCGCGCTGCTCGCCGCCGACCCGCGCGTGGCCGAGGTGCACGCGGCTGCGAGCGGGGCCGAGGCCCTGCGCATCCTCGACACGGTCGACGTCGCGGTGGCGTTCCTCGACATCCACATGCCGGGGCTCTCGGGGTTCGACCTCGCTCGCGCTCTGGCGCGCCTGCGCGAGCGACCCGCGGTCGTCTTCGTCACCGCCGACGACGCGGGGGCCGTCGAGGCGTTCGACGTCGAGGCCGTCGACTTCGTGCTCAAGCCCGTCCGCGCCGAGCGCCTCAGCCGTTCGCTCGGGCGTGCCCTCGCGGCGGGCGCGGGCGCGGGCGCGGGCGCTGACGCAGACGACGACGAGACGATCGCGGTGACCGTCGGGTCGACCACGCGCCTGGTTCGTCGCGCCGAGATCAGGTGGGTCCAGGCCAGCGGCGACTACTCGCGGCTGTACACCCCGACCTGCGACCACCTGGTGCGCCTGCCGCTGTCCGATCTCGCCGATCGTTGGGCGCATGCCGGCTTCGTCCGCGTGCACCGGTCGTACCTCGTGCATCGGGATGCCATCGTCGAGGTGCGCCTGTCGGGTCCGGCGCCGTCGGTGGTCCTGGCCGAGATCGAGCTGCCGGTCAGCCGTCGGCTCGTGCCGTCGGTGCGCGACGCTCTGCTGCGCTGAGGCGCCCGGCGAGAGCATGTCCCACTTTTCGCGGAGTATGTCCCGAAATGTGCTGCGGGGGACGGTCTCAGGCGGCAAAAAGTGGGACATGCTCTCGCGTGCGCCGGCATTACCCACGCGCGCGGTGCCGGCGCACGGCCGCGCGATTCGCGCAGCGCACCGAGCAGTACCGCTGACGTCCGTTGCGCGTGACGTCGACGACGACGTTGACGCAGGGCTCCGCCGCGCAGCGGCCGAGGCGGTCCTGACCCCGCGTGACGAGGTGCAGCGCGGTGCCGACCGAGATGACCGCGGCGAGCACGCGCGGGAGCGCGTCGTTCTCGTCGCGGTAGTGCAGGTGCCAGCCCTCCCCGTTGTGGTTCGTCAGCCGGGGGTAGGCCGTCACTTCGGCCATCTGCGCGTTCAGCAGGGCGGCGCGGGCGTCGTGATCGGGCTCGTCGACGACCCGCAACCACGCGTCGATGACCTCGCGCGTGCGCTCGTGATCGTCGGCGCCGACGGGGAACTCCATCGACATACCCAGCTCCCTCGCCCTCTGCTCCACGCCGTCGCGGTCGGCGGGCCAGTCGTTCGCGAGTGACGCGGCGAGCAGGACCGCGTACTCGCCGTAAGGGTTGAGATGCATAAGGGCATTACAGCACGCTGGCTCCATGAGCGCCCCCGACACCCTCTCGCTTCCCGTCACGGCATCCGTCCACGAGCACGCGTGGGTCACGGAATCGGTGCACGCGACGAGCGAGGGGCGCGTGCGCTACGTGCGGTGCACCGGATGCCGCGCCCGTCGCGTCGACCTCGACCCCGCCGCCGCGACGCCCCCGGTCCCGCTGTCCCGGGAGGTGTGAGAACGAGAGGACGCGCATCGACGCCGACCGCCCCGGATGCCACGATGGGAGGCCATGACCGACGAGACGCCGCGCCTTCCGCGCGTCCGGGTCACGGCATCCGGATCCGCTCGGGTGCCGCGCCCGGCGACGCGCGGCTTCGCGCTGCCGGGACACGCTCCCGACGAGGCCGACGACGTGTTCTCGCGCGGGCTGGTCCGCGCGCAGCTCCGTCTCGCGATCGGCTGCGTGGCCGCGTTCCTCGTCGTGGCGGGGGCGTTCGCGGTCGCGATCGCAGCGCTTCCCGCGCTCGGTGATCCGGTGCTGTTCGGCGTGCCGCTGTCGTGGCTCGCGCAGGCGTACGGCTTCTATCCGCTGATCCTCGTCTTCGCGCTCATCTTCGTGCGCGCGGCGGCGCGCAACGAACGGCGCTACCGCCACCTCGCCGACCCCGGATCCGACGCGTGAACCCGGTGTTCGATCTCGCCGCGGTGGGGCTCTTGGTCGTCGTCACCGCGGTGCTGGGCTTCTCGGGCGTGCGCCTGTCACGCACGACCGGGGACTTCTTCGTCGCCTCACGCAGCGTCGGGAGCGTGTGGAACGCCTCGGCGATCAGCGGCGAGTACCTTTCGGCCGGGACGTTCCTGGGGCTCGCGGGCCTCGTGCTGCTCTCGGGCTCCGAGGGGTTCTGGTTCCCGATCGGGTACGCGGCCGGGTATCTGCTCGTCCTGCTCTTCGTCGCGGCGCCGCTGCGACGAAGCGGTGCGTACACGATCCCGGACTTCGTCGAGGCGCGGCTCGAGTCGCGCGCGGCCCGGCGGATCACGAGTGTCGTCGTGCTGATGATCGGCTGGTTGTATATCGTGCCGCAGCTGCACGGGGCGAGCCTCGCCCTCGGCGTCGTGGCCGACGTGCCCCGGTGGACCGGTGCCGTGGTGGTGGCCACCCTCGTCGCCGGGATCGTCGCCGCGGGAGGCATGCGCGCGATCACCGCCGTGCAGGCGTTCCAGTACTGGCTCAAGCTCACCGCGCTGCTCGTGCCCGCGGTGTTCCTCCTCGTCGCGCTGTCGCAGGGCGGGCGCGACCTCGACCCGGCCGCGATCTTCCCGGCCGCCGACGGCCCCGGTGCCGTCGACACCTACGCCACGGTGTCGCTGCTCCTCGCCCTTCTCCTCGGCACGATCGGGCTCCCGCACGTGCTCGTGCGCTTCTACACGAGCCCGAACGGCGGGTCGGCGCGACGCACGACCGTCGTCGTCATCGTGCTCATCGGCGCGTTCTACGCCGTGTCGTCGACGATGGGACTCATCGCCCGGGTGGTCGCGCCCGATCTGGCGGTGCGCGGCCTCGCCGACACCGTCGTGCTCGCCCTGCCCTCGCGCCTTCTCCCCGGCGTGGTCGGCGAGCTGCTCACGGCGCTCATCGTCGCGGGAGCCTTCGCCGCGTTCCTCGCGACCTCGTCCGGTCTGGTCGTCTCGCTCGCGGGCGTGGTCAGCCAGGACGTGTTCGGCGGCAGCGTGCGTTCGTTCCGCCTGTCGGCGGTGCTCTGCACGGTGGTGCCGCTGGCGGTCGCGCTGCTGACCGAACCCGCGGGTCTCGTGTCGAGCGTGGGCGCGGTGTTCGTGTTCGCGGCATCCACGCTCTCGCCCGTGCTGCTGCTCGGCGTCTGGTGGCCGCGTCTGACGGCGCGGGGCGCGGTCGCGGGCATGGTGGTGGGCGCGATCGCGTGCGGTGCGGCGTTCGTGGCCGGAGGGATGATCCCGGATGCCGACGGCTGGGGCGCCGTTCTCGCACAGCCCGCGGCCTGGACGATCCCGTTGACCACCGCCGTGATCGTGGCGGTGTCGCTGAGCGATCGCGCGGGGGTTCCGTTCCGCGTCGAGCGGTACCTGGCTCGTCTGCACACCCCGGATTTGTGAGCCACCGTCCACAGATGCCCGGACCGTCCCACGCGGGTGTCGGTGCCCCGGGTTACCGTGGACGGGTGACTTCTTCCGGCGCCGCCCCCGAGCCCTACGCCGACGCGCCGCCCGAGCCGTTCGGCGGGTACGACGACCCGTACGCCGACGTCGACTGGGATCCCGATCTCTTCGCCCCGCCCGACGATCTCGATGCTCCACCGCCGCCCGTCGACCCCACCTCCGCCTTCGCGCGCGCCGCGGCCGCGACCGGCACCGCGCGCGAACTCCCGGCGGTGCGCGATTTCACCGGTCGCGACCCGCGCGAGGTCCTTCACGAGGTCTACGGGTACGACGCCTTCCGCGGCGACCAGGCCGACATCGTGCAGCACGTCGTCGACGGCGGAGACGCCGTGGTCCTCATGCCCACCGGAGGTGGCAAGAGCGTCACCTACCAGGTGCCGGCCCTCGTGCGGCCCGGCACGGGGCTCGTCGTCAGCCCGCTGATCGCCCTCATGCACGACCAGGTCGAAGCGCTCATCGCCAACGGCGTGCGCGCCGGGTACCTCAACTCGACGCAGGCCCCCGCCGAGCGCCAGGCCGTCGAGCAGGCGTACCTCGCGGGCGAGCTCGACCTGCTCTACGTCGCCCCCGAACGGCTGAACGGCGCGCAGACGCTCGGGCTGCTCTCGCGCGGACGTCTGAGCGTGATCGCGATCGACGAAGCGCACTGCGTGTCGCAGTGGGGTCACGACTTCCGCCCCGACTACCTCGCGCTCGGCGATCTGGCCGACCGCTTCCCCGGGGTGCCGCGCATGGCGCTCACGGCAACGGCGACTCCCGCCACCGCGCAAGAGATCGTCGAGAGGCTGCGGCTGCGCGACGCCCGCGGCTTCGTCGCGAGCTTCGACCGCCCCAACATCCAGTACCGCATCGACGCCAAGGTCGACCCGCGACGCCAGCTCGTGCAGTTCATCAAGAGTCAGCCCGAGGGCTCTGCCGGCATCGTCTACGCGCTGAGCCGCAAGAGCGTCGAACAGATGGCGACCTATCTCTCGACGCAGGGCCTCGACGCCCTGCCCTATCACGCGGGTCTCGACGCCTCCGTGCGCGCCGCGAACCAGTCCCGTTTCCTGCGCGAAGACGGGGTGATCATGGTCGCCACGATCGCGTTCGGCATGGGCATCGACAAGCCCGACGTGCGCTTCGTCGCCCATATCGACCTGCCCAAGTCGGTCGAGGGCTATTACCAAGAGACCGGCCGCGCCGGCCGCGACGGTGACCCCTCGGTCGTGTGGATGGCGTACGGCCTCGGCGACGTGGTGCAGCAGCGCCGCATGATCGACCAATCGCCCGGCGATCGCTCCTACAAGATGCGTCTGGGTCAACACCTCGACGCGATGCTCGCCCTGTGCGAGACGGTCGGATGCCGCCGCCAGAACCTCCTCGACTACTTCGGGCAGAAGTCCGAACCGTGCGGCAACTGCGACACGTGCCTCACCCCGCCCGACACGTGGGACGGGCTGATCGCCGCGCAGAAGCTGCTGTCGACCATCGTCCGCCTGCAGCGCGAGCGGGGTCAGGCGTTCGGGGCGGGGCACCTGATCGACATCCTCCGTGGAGCGAAGACCGAGCGCATCTCCCAGCAGGGGCACGATCGGCTCAGCACCTACGGGCTCGGCGCCGACCTCTCCGATCAGGACTGGCGCAGTGTCATCCGTCAGCTGCTCGCCCGGGGGATCATCGTCGCCCAGGGCGACTACGGCACCCTCGCGCTGAGCGAGGCATCGGCCGGCGTGCTGCGCGGCGAAACGCCGGTGCCGCTCCGCCGCGACGTCCTGGGCCGCACCGGCGGGGGCTCCTCGCGCCCGCGGAAGTCCAGCGCCGACGACGTGGCTCCGGGTGACCGCGACCTCTTCGAGGCTCTGCGCGCGTGGCGCGCCGAGAAGGCCCGCGAACAGGGCGTTCCGGCGTACATCGTGTTCGGTGACGCCACGCTCCGGGCCATCGCGGCCGCGCGTCCCGCGTCGACCGGCGACCTCGACGGCATCACCGGCATCGGCGCCAAGAAGCGCGAGGCGTACGGCGACGGCATCCTGACGGTGGTCGCCGCGAACTGAGACGGGCATCCCCACAGGCTCCGCACGGGAATGTTGACCACCCACAACGACCCCGCCTCTCGTCGCCCGAAGGCATTGTCGACACCTCACACACCGTTTGCCGGTGCGTTGTGGGACTCCTACCGTGGTGGCATCCCTTTGCAACGTCGAAAGGTGCCGAAATGACCGACGCCGCCGTCCGTCCCACCACGCCCGCCACGAGCACGCGCACGCCCGTCGGGGGTGCGCCGTCCGCTCCGCACTCCGCCGCCGAGGCCGCGGAGTCGCGCATCGACATCGATCGGGTCACCGATCTGCTCCTCGGCACCTGGGGCGACACGCGCCGCCAGGCGCGCGAGATGCTCAAGGACCCCGCGCTGTGGCGCGACGACAGCCTGGGGATGGACGCGCACCGCGAGCGCACCCTCAGCCAGTTGCACCTGCTCGTGCAGAACAACGCCGTGCACCGCGCCTTCCCGAAGCGATTCGGCGGCGAGGAGAACAACGGCGCGAACATCGCCGGCTTCGAAGAGCTCGTGGCCGCGGACCCGAGCCTGCAGATCAAGTCGGGCGTGCAGTGGGGCCTCTTCGGCTCCGCGGTGCTGCAGCTCGGCACGGCCGAGCACCACGACAAGTGGCTGCCCGGCATCATGAGCCTCGAGATCCCCGGCGCCTTCGCGATGACCGAGACCGGCCACGGATCCGACGTCGCCGCGATCGGCACGACCGCCACGTACGACCCCGAGACCGAGGAGTTCGTGATCCACACCCCCTTCCGCGGGGCCTGGAAGGACTACCTCGGCAACGCCGCTCTCCACGGCAAGGCCGCGACCGTGTTCGCGCAGCTCATCACCAACGGCGTCAACCACGGCGTGCACTGCTTCTACGTGCCCCTGCGCGACGAGGAGGGCAACTTCCTTCCCGGCATCGGCGGTGAGGACGACGGCCTCAAGGGCGGCCTGAACGGCATCGACAACGGACGCCTGCACTTCGACCACGTCCGTGTCCCCCGCACGAACCTCCTGAACCGCTACGGCGACGTCGCCCCCGACGGCACGTACTCGAGCGACATCGCGAGCCCCGGTCGCCGGTTCTTCACGATGCTCGGCACGCTCGTCCAGGGCCGTGTCTCGCTTGACGGCGCGGCCGCGTGGGCCTCGGCGATCGGCCTGATCATCGCGATCACCTACGGCAACCAGCGTCGCCAGTTCGATTCGGGCAGCGGGACCCCAGAGGTCACGCTGCTCGACTACGGCAAGCACCAGCGCCGTCTTCTGCCGCGCCTCGCCACGACCTACGCCGAGATCTTCGCGCACGACGAGTTCCTGCAGAAGTTCGACGGCGTCTTCAGCGGCGCGCTCGACACCGACGCCGACCGCGAAGACCTCGAGACCCTGGCCGCGGCCCTCAAGCCCCTGTCGACCTGGCACGCGCTCGACACCCTGCAAGAGGCGCGTGAGGCCTGCGGCGGACAGGGCTTCCTCTTCGAGAACCGTCTCGTGGGGCTGCGCGCCGATCTCGACATCTTCGTGACCTTCGAGGGCGACAACAACATCCTCCTGCAGCTCGTGGGCAAGCGTCTGCTCGCCGACTACGCCCGTCAGTTCAAGGGCAAGGATGCCAAGCAGCTCGCCGCGTTCGCCGTCGGCCAGACCGCGGGCAAGCTCTTCCACGGGGCGGGGCTGCGCCAGCTCGGGCAGGCGGTCACCGACCTCGGGTCGACGGCTCGCTCGGTCGAGCGCGGGCTCCGCGCGGACCAGCAGCACGAGCTGCTCGCGGGTCGCGTCCAGCAGATGATCGCTGACATCGCGGGTCGGCTGCGTCCGGCATCCAAGCTCTCCCGCGAGGACGCGGCCGCTCTGTTCAACGCGAACCAGGCCGAGCTGATCGAAGCGGCGCGCGCCCACGGCGAGCTGCTGCAGTGGGAGGCGTTCACCGACGCGATCAACCGCATCTCCGACCCCGGCACGGCTCGAGTGCTCACGTGGCTGCGCGACCTGTTCGGTCTGCAGCTCATCGAGAAGCACCTCGCGTGGCACCTCATCAACGGTCGCCTGTCGACCCAGCGTGCGGCGGCGGTCTCGAGCTACATCGATCGGCTGTGCGCGCGCCTCCGGCCGCACGCGCAGGATCTCGTGGATGCCTTCGGCTACGGGCCCGAGCACGTGCGTGCCTCGATCGCGACGGGTGTCGAGGACGACCGTCAGAACGAAGCGGCGGCGTACTACGCCGCGCTGCGCGCCTCGGGCAACGCGCCGGTCCCGGAGAAGAAGCCGGCGAAGTAGGCGCGTCCACGACGTCGGGGCGGTGGCCGTGAGGCCGCCGCCCTTCGCCGTGTCAGGTCTGGCGAAGCAGCACCAGCCGCACGATGGCGATCCCGGCGATGACGGCGCCCGGGATCATCATGACGAGGGCGAACCACATCGGTCCGTCGACGCCGATGGCCACGATGCCGACGATGATCATGATGACGGCCAGGACGAGGCCGAGGTAGAGCGAGACGCGTGTCCGTCGAGGGCCCAGGGGAACGGTGTGCATAGCCGGGAGAGTAGTTGCCGACGGGCCGGAAGACCAGGTCTCGCGGCGGCTCGCACCTCGCCCGCGAACGGACCCG